>JBBRED010000077.1:0-27040 GCA_038203335.1 Haliangiales bacterium
GGCCCACCGTGATCCCCGCCGCCGTCGCGAGGCCGTGGCCGCGATCGCCAGTGTCTTTCTCGGCGCCCACCTGCGCGAGGCGGAAGACCGGCGCCACGAACAGCCCGGTGGCGTCGCGCCCGGCGAACCACGTGCCGCGCACGCCCGCGCCGCCGCCCCACGTGGCGACGCCACCACCGGCGAGCGGCAGGTAGAACGTGGAGAAGGCGATCGCCTCCATCTGCACGGCGAGGTGGTCGGCGACCGGAAGCTCCATGCCGAGGCCCACGACGGCAATGCCGACATCGATCTGGAGCTGGCGCTCCGCGGCGGCCGTCGATGCGACCAGCATCAGCGCGACCGTGACGAAGCGGATCACAGCCGATAGCCGACGAGGATATCGATCGCGACGAACGGCGTGGACGAGGTCTGCTTGCCTGCGCTGGTGTCGATGTACTGGTAAATGTACTGCGCACCGAGGCCGAGCTGCAGATCGAGCTTCTCGCCGAGGCCGAACGACCAGCCCGCGAACGCGCCGGCGGAGAAGCCCGGGCCCGAACCATCGAGGTCGTCGTGCGATCCGCTGACGCGCTGCACGCGGACGTACGGCGCGACATAGAACCCGCGACCGCTCTCGCGCGCGAACCACGTGCCGCGAATGCCGCCACCGATGCCTTTCACGTCATCGCCGAGATCGAACCACGGAAGGAAATACGTTCCGAAGATGCCCGCCGTCAGCGACAGCGCGAGGTGCCGACCGATCGGGTGCTGATAGCCGAGGTGAACGACGGTGAGGCCGAGGTCGGCCACGATCGACGAGGGACGGGTGGCGGTCTCGGGCGGACCGATCGCGCGCTCGGCAGCGGCCGGCGTGACCATCGCGAGGACGAGGAGGATGCCCAGCCGCTGCACGTTGCGGTCGTACCATGATACGCAAAGGTGGATGACGACCGCGGACGAGATCGCTCGGCTCTCCGAGCCCACCGGCGGGCGGTTTGGCGAGTTCGGCGGGCAGTACGTCGCCGAGACCTTGATGCCGGCGATCGCCGAGCTCGAGGTGGCGTGGCGCCACGCGCGCGGGGACGCGACGTACTGGACCGAGGTCGATGGCCTTCTGCACGACTACGTCGGTCGTCCGTCGCGCCTCTATCACGCGAAGCGGCTCTCGGCCGACGTCGGCGCGCAGGTCTATCTCAAGCGCGAGGACCTCAATCACACCGGCGCGCACAAGATCAACAACTGCATCGGCCAGGCCGTGCTCGCGCGTCGCATGGGCAAGCGCCGACTGATCGCCGAGACCGGCGCAGGGCAACACGGCGTAGCGACCGCCACGGTCGCCGCGCTGTTCGGGATCCCGTGCGAGATCTACATGGGCGCGGAGGACGTGGTGCGCCAGTCGCTCAACGTCGAGCGGATGCGCCTGCTCGGTGCGGAGGTCCACGCGGTCCAGAGCGGCACGCGCACCCTCAAGGACGCGATGAACGAGGCGCTGCGCGACTGGGTGACGAACGTCGGCGATACGTTCTACTTGATCGGCTCGGTCGCTGGCCCGCATCCGTATCCGTGGATGGTCCGCGATCTCCAGAGCGTGATCGGCCGCGAGGCGAAGGCACAGCTCCACGCCGCGGCGGGCCGGCTGCCCGATGCGCTCGTCGCGTGCGTCGGCGGCGGCAGCAACGCCGCGGGGTTATTCGCGCCGTTCGTCGACGATGCGAGCGTGCGGATGGTCGGCGTCGAAGCCGCGGGCGACGGCGTGGAGACCGGGCGTCACGCGGCCACGCTCGGTGCCGGGCGCGTCGGCGTGCTCCACGGCAGCAAGAGCTACGTGCTCACGCACGAGGACGACGACCGCGTGGGCCAGATCGCGCACGCGCACTCGATCAGCGCGGGCCTCGATTATCCGGGCGTGGGCCCCGAGCACGCCGCGTGGAAGGTCTCCGGCCGCGCGACGTACATGTCGCGCACCGATGATCAGGCGCTGGCCGCGCTCGAACGGCTCGCTCGCACCGAGGGCATCCTGTGCGCGCTCGAGACCGCCCACGCGATCGCCGCGCTCGACGAGGTCGCCTCCGTCGTCGGCACCGACGGCGTCATCATCGTGGGGCTCTCGGGGCGCGGTGACAAGGACATGGTCACGGTCGCGAATCGTCGCGCGGGGAACCTCTCGTGACCGCTCGCCTGCGCGCCGCGTTCGATCGCGCGGCCGCCGAGAACCGCGCCGCGCTTGTCGCGTACCTGACCTTCGGCGATCCGGACGTACAGACCTCGCTCTCCGTCGTCGAGGCGGTCGCGAACGCCGGTGCCGACGTGATCGAGCTCGGCGTGCCGTTCAGCGATCCGTCCGCCGATGGCCCATCGATCCAGCGCGCGATGGAGCGCGCCCTCGACCGCGGTGCGAGCCTGCCCGGCGCGCTGTTGGCCGTCGCCGAGCTTCGTCGCCGCGGCGTGGCCACGCCGATCGTGCTGTTCGGTTACTACAACCCGATCTACGTGATGGGGCCCGAGGCGTTCGCGGCGCGCGCGGCCACCGCCGGCGTCGATGCGGTGCTCACGGTGGATCTGCCGATCGACGAGCTCGCCGAGCTCGCCACGCCGCTCGCCGCGCACGGCGTGTCGGTGATCCCGCTCGTCGCGCCGACGTCCACGCCCGAGCGCATCGCGCGCCTCGGGCCGTTCGCGGCGCCGTTTGTCTACTACATCTCGCTGACCGGCGTGACCGGCTCTGCGGCCGCCGCGCCCGTGGATCCTGCGCGCATCGCGACCATCCGCGCCGCCGCGAAGGCGCCGGTCGCCGTCGGCTTCGGCATCCGAACGCCGGCCGATGCCGCGCGGTTCGCCGCCGTGGCCGATGGCGTCGTGGTCGGCACCGCGCTCGTCGATCGCGTCGCGGCGGGAGACGCCGCCGGTGCACCGGCCCGCGTCGCCGCGCTGATCGCGGATCTCGCGGGCGCGCTCGGCCGCTGAGCTACTGCTTCGGGCAGAACTCGTTGTCGTTGAACCCGGGCTCGACGGTCATCGGCCCGGTGCCGCCGTAGGTCTCCCGTTGCTTCGTGGTCAGGGTGCGAAGCTTCGCGAGCTCGCCGAGCAGCGTCGCGCCTTCGGAGGCGGTGCGTCCGTAGGTCGCGTAGTCCACGGTGTAGAGACCGAACCGAGGGCCGAAGCCCTCGGCCCACTCGAAGTTATCGGTGAGGCTCCAGTGGTAGTAGCCACGCAGATCCACGCCGGCATCGCGCGCGCGTTGCATCGACTCGATGTTGCGCGTGATGTTCTCCGCGCGCCGCGTGCCGACCTCGGTCGAGATGCCGGCCTCGGTCACCACGAGCGGCAGCCCGGGATAGCGCTTCGAGTACTCGATGATGATGTCGCCGAGCCCGTCGGTGTAACCCTCGTAGCCCATCTTCGGAACGCAGTACGTGGGGTCGGGCGCGGGCAGGCACGAGCCGGTATCGAGGCCGCCGATGCACGCGGTCAGCGAGGCCGGGGCAGGGAACAGCGGCCGATCCGCGGAGACGCCGGCGCGGAAGTAGTATTGCAGGCCAAGCCAGTCGAGCGTGTTCGCCCACTCGGGGTGCGGCTCGTCGGAGGTTCCATCGAGGTTCGCGTCGAACGTGCCGTGGATGATCGAGTCCACGAACACGTAGTGGAAGAGGTAGACGAGGCGATCGCGCGCGGCGATGTCGTCGGGATTCGTCGACGGCTTGTTCTGGCGCGCCGGTTGCCAGTCGGCGACCGCCATCGACATGCCGACCTCGGCCGCGATGCCATCACCATCGGCATCGACGATGTCCGCGGCCTTGATCGCCCGGTAGATCGCCGCGTGCATCGCGATGTAGTCGCGGATCACGGCGACGAACTCGGTGGTCAGCCGGTTGAACGTGACCTTGCCCGGGGGGAACTGGCCGAGGCCGTATGCGGCGAGCAGGTAGTTGATCGGTTCGTTGACGGTGCCCCAGTCGTCGACGAGATCGCCGAACCGCTGCGCGACCAGCGTGGCGTGCTCGGCCATCTGGTTGACGATCAGCCCTCCGCCCAAGCTGCCGAAGCCGCACAGGTTCGTGGCCGTCGGACCGGCGGTGCAGCCGAGGTCGCGCGGATCGGCGACCCACACCGGGTTCGAGAAGTGATGCAGCGTGACGAGGGGGTGGATGCCCATCATCTGCATCGCCTCGAGCTGCATGCGGTAGTGCGCGATCGCGGCCTCGTCGATGACGTCCTTCGTGGGCTCGATGCGCGCCCACTCGATCGAGAACCGGTAGCTGTCGACGCCGAGGTCCTTGACCAGACCGAGGTCGTCGATGAACTTCGAGTAGCCCTTCGTCGCGTCGCCGACGAACGTGCCCTTGCCGAGCCCGCCCTGCGCGATCGGCTGGGTCCACAGGTACCAGTCGGTATGGATGTTCTGGTCCTCGATCTGCGCTGCGGCGGTGGCCACGCCGAACCGCCACGAGCCCTTGCCGCCGTCGCCGCTGAGCGGGCCGTAGGTCCCGTACGTCAGCGGGGGAGGCGGATCATCGCCGCACCCGGCGAGCGCGAGCGCGAGGGCGACGAGCAGCGGCTGCTTCACGCAGGGATGGTGCCGGAAATCACCTGGCTTGACACTCGGGATCGCATTCCTATACTGCGCGGCTTCCTCATGGCCAAGCCGCCTCCGTTTGCCGTCCTGCTGCGCGACATCCCCGTGCACAAGACGTTCGACGTGCCCCCAGAGCTGGTCGCCGACTGGCTGAAGGGCCTGCCGATGCGCGACGCGCTCGGTGCGCCCGAGGCCGATCCGAACGCGGGCGTCGGCCACGCTGACCTCGAGCTGTACTCCGAGGGCGACCACGTGTTCGCCGTCGGTACCTTCAAGGGCCACCTGACCGTCGCATGCAGCCGCTGCGTCGCGGAGACCAAGCTCGTCATCGACGATCGCCTCCACGTCACGTTCCTGCCCAAGAGCGAGATGCCGGTCGACGAGCCCCACGGTGAAGATGGCGTCGAGGTGGCGGAGGACGACCTGGACCTGTTTCCCTACGATGGTGACTGGATCGACCTCGAGCCCCTGTTCCGCGAGGAGTTCGTCCTGGCCATCCCGTACGCCCCGCTGTGCCGCGAAGACTGCAAGGGACTGTGCCCGCAGTGCGGCATCGACCGGAATTCAGGTACCTGCACCTGCGAGAAACCGATCGATCCTCGCCTGGCGCCACTCAAGGGCTTGAAACTTCCGTCCTGACCTGGCACATAAGCCCCCCGGAGTTTACGACCCATGGCACTACAGAAACGACGTCGCGGCCCAGCCCGCACCGCCCAGCAGCGCTCGGCGTGGATGAAGAAGTCAGGCGAGAACCACATGATGGTTCAAGCCTGCCCAAACTGCGGCGCGCCGAAGATCTCGCACCGCGTGTGCATGAGCTGCGGCCAGTATCGCGGCGAGCAGATCGTCGCGAAGAAGACCGCGGAAGAGTAGCGAGTAGCATCGAGCGGCCGTGAGGGTCGTTGTCGATGCCATGGGAAGTGATCGAGCGCCGGGCCCGGAAGTGGCCGGTGCGCTCCGTGCCGTGCGTGCTGACGATGCCGTTTCGGTAACGCTCGTCGGCGATGCCCCGCGCCTCGAGATCGAGCTCGCACGCGCGGGCAAGACCGACGGGGATCGCGTTCGCGTGCACCACGCGAGCGAGGTGATCACGATGGACGATCATCCGGGCCAGGCGTTCCGGAGCAAGCCCGACTCGTCGATGCGGGTGGCCGTACAGCTCGTCCAGGACGGCCAGGGCGATGCGGTGGTGTCGGCGGGTAACAGCGGTGCGCTGCTCGCCTGCGCGATGCTGGTGCTCGGCAGGCTGCCCGGCGTGGATCGCCCGGCGATCGTTACCGTGCTTCCAACGCCGGCCGGGCCACTGGTGCTCTGCGACGCCGGAGCGAACACCGAGCCCAAGCCATCCCAGCTCGCTCAGTTCGCGCTCCTGGGCGCTGCGTACGATCGCGCCGTTCACGGCCGGATCCCGCGCGTGGGCCTGCTCTCGAACGGCGCGGAGCCCGGCAAGGGTACCCCGCTGACCCGCGAGGCCCACACGATCCTGTCGGAGGTCACCGGCGCGTTCCAGTACATCGGCTACGTCGAGGGCTCGGATCTGTTCCGCGGTGTCGTCGACGTGATCGCCACCGACGGCTTCACCGGCAACATCGTGCTCAAGACCTGCGAGGGCATCGCCGAGGGGATGTTCGGCCTGGTCAAACAGGAGCTCGACAAGACCGCGCTCGCCCGGCTCGGCTCCGCGCTGGTCGCGCCCGCGCTGCGTGGTCTCGCAAAGCGAATCGACTACACGGAGATCGGCGGCGCACTCCTCGCGGGCGTCACCCGGCCCGCCGTGATCGCGCACGGCCGCTCGGATGGGAACGCGATCGCCTCGGCGATCCGCGCCGCCGATCAGTTCGCGGAGCGATCGCTCCCGGGCCAGCTCGCCGCCGCGATCAGCGCCCTGGGATAGTATGGCCGCGATGGCGAGCGAGCCGAAGCTGATCAAGGTCTGCCTGACCAACCAGGGCGAGGACACCGAGACTCCGTGGGCCCACGACCTCGGACCCGCGCCGAACGCCGGCGCCGGTGCGCGCAAGGTCAAATTGGTCAACGTGCCGTTCATGCACGCGAAGCCAACGTGGGGCGACACCATCGTCGTCACGCCGGTCGCCGATACGTTTCCGACCTGGGATCGCGGCGGCGTGAAGTGGAACGAGATCAGCTCGCGGATCGTCGAGGACGGCGGCCGCTGGGCGATGATCCTCGACTACCGCCCGCACGACGACGTGCCCCCGAAGGATGCGCTCGATGCGCTCGCGCGGGTCTGCGATGTCGATCGCATCGTGTGCGAAGGCGCCTGGATCCCGCGCGATGCCGACCCGGGTCGTGCGTACCTTGCCGTGCCGAAGGACGCAGCCGTCGCCGCCGTGATGGCGCGGCTCGAGACCGCCGGTCTCCCGATGCACCTGATCCTCGTGCACCCCGAGCTCAAGAAGTCGCGGGCGCAGACCGTCGTCGGGGTGACCCCGTCCCAGCCGCGCAAGCCGGCGCGCCCGAAGACCGAGAAGCCGATCGACGAGGACCTCGAGCCGGCTCCGCGCACACGCACGACCACCGAGCCGGCCGCGGCGCCCGCGAAGGCAACGTCTGCGAAGTCGAAGTCCGTTCCCGCATCGGGCCCCCCGGCGATGCCCGCGCCCGCGGCGAAGACGGCCCTCGCACCCGTGAAGAAGGCGGTCGCATCCGCCACGAAGAAGGGGGCACCCGCGGCGAAGAGCGCGGCACCTGCCGCCGCGGCGAAGAACGCGGCACCTGCCGCCGCGACGAAGAAGGCGGTACCGGTCGCGAAGAAGGCAGCACCTGTCGCCGCCACGAAGAAGGCCGCGCCGCTCGCGAAGAAAGCAGCACCTGCCGCCGCCGCGAAGAAGGCGGCACCAGTCACGAAGAAGGCAGCACCTGCCGCCGCCACGAAGAAGACCGCGCCGCTCGCGAAGAAGACCGCGCCGCTCGCGAAGAAGAAAGCGCCCGCCGCAACGTCTGCTCCGACGGCGAAGAAGCCCCCGAGGCGCTGAATCGACGACTCGCCGCGAGAGTTCTTTCGCGAAGCGAACGAATTCTCCTGTTGGAGTCTTGGCGGCAAATCCTCCGAGCACCGGCACGACCACGTGACGAAGGAGCCCACTGCACGGAGCCCGTGCACGCTACGCCGGGGGCGCGAGGCATCGGCGCATTGCCTCCCGCGCACGTTGCGTCGAACGCGCACACTGGCGACGCTCGAGGTCGGCGCTACGGTGATCGTATGGCCAGCACGATCGACGACGTGAAGCGCGAGTGGCGCGCGTTCAAGGACGACGAGCCGGGCGCGCGGTTCCAACACCAGCACGACCGCATGCAGAAGAAGGCGCGTGGCGTTCGCATCGCGCAGGCCGCGGCGGGCTCGCTGCTGACGCTCGCGGGCGTCGTGCTGCTGTTCGTCCCGGGACCGGGGCTGCTCGTGATGGTGTTCGGCCTCGCCCTACTTGCGGGGCTTTCGAGCTCGCTCGCGAAGCTTCTCGATCGCGCGGAGCCGCCACTGCGCCACCAGGCTCAGCTGATGCGCCGTGGGTGGAACCACCTTGCCGGTTCGGCGAAGGTCGGGCTCGTGGGGCTGGCGCTCGTGGGGCTCGGTGCGATCGGCCTCGGCGCCTACCGCCTCATCACTTGATCGCATCGGTGCAGGCCTTGTACTCGGCGCAATCCGACGTCTTCTTCGCGCACTCGGCCTCCTTGGCGAAGTGAGCCGCCATCTCCTTGGCGGCGGGGTCGGTATCCGAGTCGGCGGCCATGCAGAACCCCTGGGCCAGATCGTGGGTGATGTCCTTCTCGTTGGCCGGGTAGTCCCCGCATTTCACCTCCATGTCCGCGTACTTCTCGCAGGTGGACTTTCCACAGGCGGGGGCTAGGAGCAGGGCGGCCAGGACGAGCGCGATTCGCATGATGGCAGTACGGACGAACGCCGCACTGCATCAGTCGCAGCTGCGCATGGATCTGCGCACTGCATCAGTGGTTTCACGCACCTGGATCCGTCCGGTCCCCCTTCCCAGAGGCTTTTGGGCGTGCGAAGAACCAGCCCGATGAAGACGGCGCTCCTCTTCCCCGGCCAGGGCTCCCAGCGGGTGGGCATGGGCCGCGACCTGGCCCTCGCGGTCGACGTCGCGAAGCGCACCTACGAGGAAGCGGACGAGGCGCTCGGCTTCTCGATCTCGAAGCTGTGCTTCGACGGTCCCGAGGACGAGCTGACGCTCACGAAGTACACGCAGCCCGCGATCCTGACCACGTCGATCGCCGTGTTCCGCGCGCTGCGCGAGAAGGGGCTCGCGTTCGACATCGTCGCCGGTCACTCGCTCGGCGAGTGGTCCGCGCTCGTCGCCGCGGGGGCACTCGAGCTGCGCGACGCGGTCAAGCTCACCCACCTCCGCGGCACGTTCATGCAGGACGCCGTGCCGGTCGGGCAGGGCGGCATGGCCGCGCTGATGGGACTCGACCTCGAGAAGGTCAAGGGGCTGTGCGCCGAGGCGAGCAAGCCCGGCGAGATCGTGGAGCCGGCGAACCTCAACGGCGCCGGCCAGATCGTGATCTCCGGCCACACCGACGCGGTCGATCGCGCGATCGAGCTCGCGAAGCCCGCGGGCGCGAAGATCGCCAAGAAGCTCACGGTGAGCGCCCCGTTCCATTGCTCGATGATGAAGCCCGCCGCCGATCAGCTCGCGGCCGCGCTCGCCGACATCGTCATCGCCGTGCCGAGCGTACCGGTGGTCGCGAACGTCACCGCCGAGCCCACGCAGGATCCGGCGCAGATCAAGAAGCTGCTCGTCCAGCAGGTCACCGCGCCCGTGCGCTGGGAAGAATCGGTGCAGCACATCGCGAAGCTCGGCGTCACCACGGCCTACGAGCTCGGCTCGGGCGCCGTGCTGAAGGGCCTCGTTGCCCGCACCGCGAAGACGATCGCGGTGACGACCATCGGCGAACCCCACGAAGTGGCGGCGTTCACGGCGTAGGAGCCGGGGAGACCAACGAACATGGCGATCAACGACAAGGCACTCGCGGGAAAGGTCGCACTCGTGACCGGCGGATCGCGCGGCATCGGCCGCGGTATCTGCGCGGCGCTCGGCCGCCGCGGCGCCAAGGTGATCATCAACTACGCGTCGCGCGAAGACGCCGCGCGCGAGACCGCCGCCGAGGTCGAGAGCCTCGGCGGGCAGGCCGTGACGTCGAAGTTCGACGTCGGCAACGCGACGCAGGTCACCGAGACCATCCGTCAGCTCGGCAAGGACGTCGGCAACATCGACATCCTCGTCAACAACGCGGGCGTCGCCATCAACGGCATGCTGATGCGGTTCACCGATGACCAGTGGAAGTCGGTCATGGACATCAACCTCGGCGGCGCGTTCCACTGCCTGCGCGCGGCCTCGATGATGATCCTCAAGGCGAAGGCCGCCGGCCGGATCATCAACATCACGTCGGTCGTGGGCGAGCAGGGGAACGCCGGCCAGCTCGCGTACTCCGCGTCGAAGGCCGGCCTGATCGGCCTGACCATGAGCACCGCCCGCGAGCTCGCGAGCCGTGGCGTCACCTGCAATGCAGTGTCCCCCGGGTTCATCGAGACGGACATGACGGCCGAGCACCTCCCGGAGGCCGCGCGCGCCAAGATCATGGAGGCGATCCCCCTCGGGAGGATCGGTCGCTCCGAGGACGTCGCAGACGCGGTCGCCTTCCTGGCGGGCCCGGAGGCGTCCTACATCACGGGCCAGGTCCTGCGCGTCAACGGCGGGATGTTGATGTAACTGCCGTTCTGGTCTATCTACCCCAACGCGCTGGCACCCCCGGCGCGCTGCACACGAGACGAAAAGAGGAATCCATGTCGACGGATATCGAGAGCAAGGTCAAAGAAATCATCTGCAATCAGCTCGAGGTCTCGGCCGAGCAGCTCAACCCCTCGGCGTCGTTCATCGACGACCTGAAGGCGGACTCGCTCGCCGTGGTCGAGCTCGTGCTCGCGTTCGAGCAGGAGTTCAAGATCACGATCCCCGAGGAAGACACCGAGCAGATCAAGACCGTGGGAGACGCGGTCAGCTACATCAAGACTCACGCCAAGGTCTGAGTAGCGCGCCCTCACGGGTGCGGTAAGGAGCTGCCATGCGTCGCGTCGTCATCACGGGCATCGGTCTCATCACGCCGATCGGCAACGATCTCGAGACCACGTGGTCGTCCTTGCTCGCGGGCAAGAGCGGCGCGGGGCCGATCACGCAGTTCGATGTCACGAACTACGCGACCAAGTTCGGCTGCGAGGTCAAGAACTGGGAGCCGTCCAGGTTCTTCGACAAGCGCGAGCTGAAGCACATCGATCGCTTCCTCCAGTTCGGAGTGGGCGCGGCGATGATGGCCATGGAGGACGCGGGCCTCGGTGGCAAGGTCCCCGCCGGTCAGGAAGACCGCTGGGGCTGCTACATCGGCTCCGGTCTCGGCGGTGTGCGGACGATCGAGGACACCTACGCGGCGACCCAGGTGAAGGGTCCGCGCTACGGGTTCTCGCCGTACTTCGTCACCGACATCATCATCAACGAGGCGCCGGGCATGGTGTGCATTCGCACCGGCGCCACGGGCCCGAACTTCTCCCACGTCTCGGCGTGCGCGACCGGCGCGCACTCGATCGGCGAGGCGATGCGCACGATCCGCCACGGCTACGCAGACGCGATGATCGCCGGCGGCACCGAGGCCACGATCTCGATCCTCGGCGTCGGCGGCTTCAACTCGATGCGCGCGATGTCGACGAACAACGCCGATCCGATGCACGCGAGCCGTCCGTTCGACAGGGAGCGCGATGGCTTCGTGATCGGCGAGGGTGCGGGCATCGTCGTCCTCGAGGAGCTCGAGATGGCGAAGAAGCGCGGCGCGCGGATCTACGCGGAGATCACGGGCTACGCCGCGAACAGCGATGCCCACCACGTCGCCGCACCGGCACCCGAGCACAAGGGCGCGCAGGCGTGCTTCCGGCTCGCGCTCAAGGACGCGAAGCTGAACACGACCGACATCCAGTACGTCAACGCGCACGGCACGTCGACGGACCTCAACGACAAGAACGAGACGATCGCGACGAAGATCGTGTTCGGTGATCACGCGAAGAAGCTGCAGATGTCGTCGACCAAGTCGATGACGGGTCACACCCTCGGCGCCGCGGGCGGCATCGAGGCGGGCATCTCGGCGCTCGCGATCGCGCGGGGCGTGCTGCCTCCGACCACCAATTACGAGTTCCCCGATCCCGAGTGCGACCTCGACTACATCCCGAACACCGCGCGCGAGCAGCGCGTCGATGTCGCGATGTCGAACAGCTTCGGCTTCGGCGGCACCAACGCCGCGCTCATCTTCCAGCGCTACAAGGGCGACTGATGAAGTGGTACGCCGGCTGTGACCACGCGGGCCTCGTGTTGAAGAAGCACCTGGTCGGCGTGCTGCGCGAGCTCGGCGACGAGGTCGTCGACATCGGCACCAACGACGAGGCCTCGGTGGACTATCCGGGCTTCGGTGCCGAGGTCGGCAAGCGGGTCGCCGGCGATCCCACCGCGAAGGGCCTGGTCGTGTGCGGCTCGGGCATCGGCATCAGCATCGCGGCGAACAAGGTCCCGGGCGTGCGCTGCGCGCTCGTCCACGACGCGTTCACCGCCGAGGTCGCGCGCCTGCACAACGACGCGAACGTCATCGCGCTCGGTGCGCGCGTGGTCGGCGCCGGTGTCGGGGAGCACGCGCTCAAGGCGTTCCGCGCCACCGCGTTCGAGGGTGGCCGCCACCAGCGCCGCGTGGACATGCTGACCGCCCTGGATAGCCGCTAGCCATGCGCTGCCCGTTCTGCGCCGTCTACGAGGACAAGGTCATCGAGACGCGCGTGTCGAAGGACGGCAACGAGATCCGCCGGCGCCGCGAGTGCGAGGGCTGCACGCGCCGCTACACCACCTACGAGCGCATCGAGGAGTCGATGCCGATGGTCGTCAAGAGCGACGGCCGCCGCGAGCCGTTCGATCGCACGAAGATCGAGCGCGGCCTCCAGGCCTCGGTCGCGAAGCGCCCGGTCTCGCGCCAGAAGGTCACGGCGCTGGCGCTCGAGGTCGAGCGCGAGGTCGAAGGGCTCGGCGTCAGCGAGATCAAGGCGCGCGACATCGGCGAGCGCGTGCTGCCGCGCCTCAAGGCCGTCGATCAGGTCGCCTACGTGCGGTTCGCGTCGATCTATCGCGACTTCCGCGACCTCGAGGGCTTCCACAAGGAGCTCGAGACCCTTCGCCAGGAAGACACCGGCAAGCACTCGCTGCCCGCGCTCGCAGCAGCCGATCCCGCGGACGCGCCGAAGGACACGATCGACGAAGTCCCCCCCGAGACCGTGGAGCGCACGGGTTGAAGCTCACGGCGGCGGCGCAGGGCGAGCGCGATCGCGTGCACATGGCGCGCTGCCTCGAGCTGGCCGCGAAGCACCGCGGTCGCACGTCGCCGAACCCGATCGTCGGCTGCGTGATCGTGGACAAGCGCGGCGCCGTCATCGCCGAGGGCGCGCACGCCGGCCCGGGCAAGGACCACGCGGAGCGCGCGGCCCTTCGCCGGATCAAGGACTCGGCGCCGGGTGCCACGCTCTACGTCAACCTCGAGCCGTGCAACCACCACGGCCGCACGCCGCCGTGCGCGCCGCTCGTGCGCGATAGCGGCCTGGCGCGCGTGGTGATCGGCTGCATCGATCCCATCCGCGCGCACAGCGGCGGCATCCTCGTGCTGCGCAAGGCGAAGATCGCGGTGACCACGGGCGTGCTGCGCGAGGCGTGCGAGCGCGCGAACCTTCCATTCTTCACCTGGGCGCGGGACCACCGCCCGGCGTTCACGCTGAAGACCGCGATCACACTCGACGGCAAGATCGCTACCGTCGGTGGCGAATCGAAGTGGATCACCGGCGCCGCGGCGCGCGAGGACGTGATGCGCCTGCGCAATGGCCACGACGCGATCCTCGTCGGCCTCGGCACCGTGCTCGCCGATGATCCGCGGCTGACGGCGCGGATGAAGGGCGGCCGCGATCCGATCCGGATCGTGCTCGATCGCGAGCTGAAGACGCCCGTCTCGGCAGCACTGCTGCCCGGCGCGAAGGGGCCGCGAACGATCCTCGTGGCGACCGCGGCCGACGATGGCAACGCTGCCGTCCACGCGCGCGCGGCGGCGCTTACTCGCGCCGGTGCCGAGGTGTGGTTCCTCGCGCCCGATGCGCAGGGCCGGCCGGATCTCGCGATCCTCGCGGAGCGCCTCGGCGCAGACGGCATGACGTCCGTGCTCGTCGAGGGCGGGGCGCAGGTCCACGCGGCGCTGCTCGCCGCGAAGCTCGTCGATCAGCTCGTGGTCTACGTGGCGCCGAAGATCGTCGGCGGCCCGGCGCCGTCGTGGGTCGGCGGTGCTGGCCTCGCGGCGCTCGCCGACGCGCACGGCTTCGCGTTCGACGAGCACGTCGCGTTCATCGGCGGCGACCTGCGGCTGACGGCAACGCCCGTCCGTTAATGGGGTCCGACCCCTTTAACGGACGACACGGCGGCGCCGAACGAGCGGCATGGCGAGCAGCGCGAGGGCGAGGCCGCCGCCGCCTGCCGAGCAGCCGCCGCCGTCGTCGGCCGCCGCGGGTGCGGCGGGGATCGTGAACATCGTGACGTTGTCGGCCGGTGTCAGCTCGTCGACGCCGAGGGCGCTCGCCGTTACCGTCACGTGGGTCTCGGCGTCGCCGACGCGCGCCACGAACGACATGTCGACCATCTCGTCCGGCGCGAGCTCGTGATCGAGCATACAGATCTCACCGAAGCACGAGACGGGGTTGTCGCCGGTGAGGCCATCGATCATGCCGTCGGCCGCGACGTGGAAGTTCGGGACCACACGCGCGGGACCGTGGTTGACGAGGTGGAAGCTGATCGAGACCTGGCGCGGATCGTCGGCGTGGCGCGTGCCGGCCCCCGCGCTGGCGGTCAGGTCCATCATGTTCGCGAACGCGAGATCGAGTACGGCCATGAAGCTCCCTCTGGCGCAGTGTTGCACGAGGACAGGACAGGCGCTGCCGCGGGACACGCCCTGACCCTGCGCAAGGCGCGCGGGGAGTGGTACACCGCCGGCAGATGTTCACCGGCCTGGTCGAAGACATGGGCACCGTCGCACGCGCCGATCGGCGCAGCGACGCGCTCGTGCTCGCCATCCGCCCGGGCCGCATCCCGCTCGCGGAGCTCGTGCTCGGCGAGTCGGTCTGCCACGACGGCGCCTGCCTGACGGTCACCGAGATCGGACGCGACACGTTCACCGTGCTCGCCGGAGCCGAGACGCTCGCGCGCACCACGCTCGGCACGCTGCGCATCGGCAAGAAGGTGAACCTCGAGCGCGCGATGAAGCTCGGCGATCGCCTCGGCGGCCACTGGGTCACCGGCCACATCGACGGTACAGGCGAGCTGCACACCCGCCGCGACATGGGCGCGAACCTCGTGCTCGCGTTCCGCACGCCGCCGGCGCTGCTCAAGTACATCGTCGAGAAGGGCTCGATCGCGGTCGCGGGCGTCTCGCTCACGGTGAACGCGGTCGATGCCGAGACGTTCTCGATCGCGATCATCCCGCACACGCGGGACCACACCTCGCTCGGGGACCTCGCGATCGGTGATCGCGTGAACCTCGAGGTCGATATCCTGGCCAAGCACGTCGAGAAGCTACTCGGGAGGTCTGTATGAGCTCGATCGAACGCGTCACCCGTGCCCTCGAGGAGATTCGCGCCGGCAAGATGGTGATCCTCGTCGATGACGAAGATCGCGAGAACGAGGGCGACCTCGTGTTTGCCGCGGAGCTCGTCACGCCCGAGTCCATCAACTTCATGGCGACCCACGCGCGCGGCCTGATCTGTCTCGCGATGGACGACGCGATGATCAACAAGCTCGAGCTGCCGATGATGGTGCGCGATAACCAGGCATCGCTCGGCACCGCGTTCACGGTCTCGATCGAAGCACGCCACGGCGTCTCGACCGGCATCTCGGCGCGCGACCGCGCCACCACGATCCGCGCCGCGATCGCCGACGACGCCGGCCCGCACATGGTCGTGTCGCCGGGCCACATCTTCCCGTTGCGCGCCCGCAAGGGCGGGGTGCTCGTGCGCACCGGCCAGACCGAGGGCTCCGTCGACCTCGCGCGCCTCGCCGGCCTCAAGCCCGCCGGGGTGATCTGCGAGATCATGCGCGAGGACGGCGAGATGGCCCGCCGCCCCGAGCTCGAGGAGTTCGCGACGAAGCACGGCCTCATGCTGATCAGCGTCGCCGACATGATCGCGTACCGCCTCCAGCGCGAGGCGATCGTGCGCCGCCAGGGCGTGGGCGCGATGCGCCCGGGCAGCCTGCCGCCGGGCGATCCGTTCACGGCCTACTACTACGACACCGAGGTCGAGGACACCGAGTACCTCGCGCTCGTGCGCGGCGACGTCGCGGGCGTCTCGGCCGGCGGCGGCACCGTGCTGGTCCGCGTGGCGGCGATGGAGCCGCTCGCCGATCCGTTCGCGCTGCGCCCCGACCTCGACGCCGCCCTCAAGGCGATCGATGACGCCGGCTGCGGCGTGCTGCTCTACGTGATCAACCGCGAGCGCATGAAGCTGAAGACCTCGTTCGAGCGGATGATCCTCCAGCAGCAGTCCGCCTCGCGCGACTCGTTCCTCACCGCGGCGCCCTCGAGCGAGGTCCTCCGGGACTTCGGCCTCGGCGCACAGGTGCTGGCGGATCTCGGCCTCAAGAAGATCAAGCTGATGATCCACTCGGACCGCCGGATCGCGGCGATCGAGGGCTTCGGCATCGAGGTCGTCGAGCGGGTCTCGATCCCGCGCGGCAGCTTCCGCCGGCGCGAAGCGCAGTCCTGATCGCCCCGGCTGATGGTGTATACACGGCCAGCAATGCCCACCATCGAAGGCACCCTCTCGGCCACGGGTCTCCGGTTCGCGATCGTCGCCAGCCGGTTCAACGGCCTGATCGTCGAGCCGCTGATCGCGGGCGCGATGGACGCGATCGTCCGCTCGGGCGGCAAGGCCGATGACGTGACCCTGGTGCGCTGCCCCGGCGCCTGGGAGCTGCCCGCCGTCGTCCGCAAGGTCGCCGACCGCGGCGGCATCGATGCGGTGATCGCGCTCGGCGCGGTGATCCGCGGCTCCACGCCGCACTTCGACTACGTGGCCGGCGAGGCCGCGAAGGGCATCGCCTCGGTCGCCATGACCTCCGACGTCGCGATCAGCTTCGGCGTCCTGACCACCGATACCATCGAGCAGGCGCTCGAGCGCGCTGGCACCAAGGCGGGCAACAAGGGCTTCGATGCGGCGCTCGCCGCGATCGAGGTCGCCACGCTCTACAAGGCGCTCGGCAAGAAGGGCAAGAAGTGAGCGCAGGCACTCGCCGCACGGGACGCGCGTACGCGCTGCAGCTCCTCTACGCCCGCGATGGAGATCCGGGGACGGACGTCACCGGCGTGGCCGTGAGCTGGGCCGATGCGTTCGAGCTCGACGTCGACCCGGGTGCCCAGGTGTTCGCCCGCGAGCTCGTCGCCGCCGCCACCGAGCGCGGCCCCGAGATCGACGAGCTGATCGCCAGCGCCTCGAAGAACTGGCGCATCGAGCGCATGTCGCGCGTGGACCGCAACATCCTGCGCCTCGGCGCGTGCGAGCTGCTCGCGTTCAAGGACGTACCCGTCAAGGTCGTGATCAACGAGGCCGTCGAGCTGGCGAAGCGGTTCGGCACCGCCGAGTCCTCGGCCTTCGTCAACGGGGTGCTCGATCGCATCGCGGGCGCCGCCGGGCGTCACGCCGAGGACTGAGCATGGCGCTCTCGGTGCTGCCTCTCGATCTCGCGCGGTGGGACGAGGTCGCGCGCGATTGCCTCGTGCTGCCGGTGTTCAAGGACGATCGCCCGCTCCGCGGCGCCGCGGGCCTCGCCGACTGGCGTATGGGCGGTCGGCTCTCGAAGCTGCTCAAGGGCAACAAGGCGAACGCCGACCAGGGCGAATCGATGCTGCTGCCGCCCGGGCGCCGCCTCCCGTTCTCGCGCCTGCTGTGGTTCGGCTGCGGCGACGCGAAGGGCTACTCCGACGAGCGGTTCAAGAAGGACCTCGCGTGGATCCTCTCCGTGGTCGCCAAGGCCGGCGTCACCGACTTCGCGATCCAGGCGCCGGGTCGCGCTTCGGGCCTGATCGGCGCGCGCCGCGCGGTGGAGCTGATGCTCGAGAACGATGCGATGACGGCGCAATCGGCGGTCCTCCTCGAGGATCCCGCCGGCCAGAAGGACATCGCCGAGCTGTTGCGATCGCAGCGCTAGCCGATCTCAGGTCAGCCAGTGCCAGATTCGCTCGAAGACCATCACCACGGTCTTCCCGAACACCACCATCAGCGCGGCGTCGATCAGCAGCGCGATGTGGCCGACCACGATCCATAGCCCGTCGCGCTCGAGCACGCCGACCGCGTAGATGAACAGCGGGATCAGGAACACGAGGTTCGATCCCGGAATCGGCAAGGGCAGGGCGAGGCCGAGAGCGAGCAGGAAGATGCCGAAGCCGATGAGGCGCGGATGGATCAGCCACTCGTACCGCCGCCGCGTGGACTTCGCGATCCACCGCGTGCGCTTCGCGAGGAGCGTGGTCACGCGATCGAGCACCTCGATCTTGATCACGCGCCGGCGCGCCCGCGCGGGCAGCCACGGCTGCGCGCGACCGACCATCATCTGCGCGCCGATCAGCGCGATCGCGAGGCCGAACGGCGTGGACAGCCCGAAGAACGGGATCGCGATCAACGTCAGGCTCGCGACCAGGAACCCGAACCCTCCCTCGGCGGCCTTGTCGACCAGCTCGCCCATGGTAAGCGACGCCGGCCGAGCGCCGATCTCCTCGTCCTGCGGTGCGCGCGCGCCGAGCTCGTGGAGCAGCTCGTCGAGCCGGATCCTTCGCGGCGTGGCCACGGCGATCGTGGCGCTCGCACGTTCGGTATCCATGATGGCTCAGTTGCGCGCGAGCATGACCGCGGTCTGCGAGAACGCCGAGGACTGCCAGTAGCCGGCGAGGGCGCTGATCTTGTCGCTGACGTCACCCTCTCGGTCCACGCTCGCGAGCTGGTAGCTGAGCTTGGCCTGAACGGGGATGCCGCCGGTCGCGATCCGCGCGGCCCGTGCGTTCGCGCGCGCCTGACGCTCCGCGCTCGCGAGCATGTTCGTGAACGCCTTGTCGTGCTCCACCGAGTCCGCGCGGCCCATCGCATCGGTGTGCAGACCGAGCGAGTAGTACTTCGCGATCAGCTCGGCCGAGTGGTAGTAGGCGAGCTCCGAGCCGGCCAGCGAGAGCAGCGCCCACGCGACCGAGCCCTCGCCCCACTTGGTCTTGAGGTCCTTCGGCAGGCCCTCCATCTGCTGCAGGTGCGAGAGCATGTACGCCACCAGGTAGTCGGGCTCGCGCGTGAACACCCGGATCCGCGCCTCCTCGACCGACATGCTCGCTTCCTTCGCGAGCGGCTCGACGAGGAGCGTGTCGAAGTAGTTGATGCCCGCGACCCCGGCCGACTGGAACGACGTGGCCATCCGCTTCACGTTCGGGATCGAGCACATGTAGTTGACGCTCTTCTCGGTCTCGAACTCGAGCTCCTGCTGCGCCATCATCGTCTCGGCAACGGTGCGGCCGATCAGCAGCACCGTCGGGGCCACGGCCTGCACGACCTTGTCGGCGACATCCGGCGAGCTCAGCTCCGCCTTGACCGGCCCGAGCTCGGCGAGCAGCGCCTTCGTGCGCGCGACCGCGTCCGCGGCGAACTGCTTGAAGCCCCAGCCGCGGAGCGCCGCCTGGAACGTGGTGATCATCAGCAGGTGCTGGCCGAGCGTGGCCGGCTTGATCGCGCCGACCTTGTTGAACACGTCGAGCGTCATGGTGTCGAGCTGGTCGAGCTGATCGAGCGCCGCGACCGCGCCCTTCGTGTCGCCGGCCTGGACCTTCGACAGGATCTCGTAGGTGTCGGTCGCGCTCGCCGCGTAGACCCACGCCGCGAGCATCTTCGCGTACGCCGCGGCCGTGAGCCCTTGCTTGTGCAGCTTCTCGGCCTTCTCCGCCGTGTCCTGCGCGTACTTCGCCATCACGAGCAAGGTCGCCGGCAGCCGTCCCGCCTGCTGGAGCTGCAGCAGCGAGGTCCACTCGCCGGCGAGCCGCTGCTGCCACTCCTTGTACTTCTCTTCGATGCCCTTGACCGTATCGGGATCGAGCGCCATCTCGGACTCCGACACCGGTACCGCCTCGGGCAGCACCTTGCCGGTCAACAGCTTGTACGCATCGTGGACGTTCGACACCTCGACCGCCTCGGCGCCGTGGTCCTTCGCGAGCTGCACGAGATCGACGAGCTTGCCGGTCGCCTCGGACTTCGCCCACCGCATGCCGATCGGATAGCCGACCTTCTTCTTGCCCTTCTCGATCGAGCCGAGGAACTTCTCGGGAATCCCGCCGACCGGGCCGATCGATCCATCCGGGTTGATGATGCCGGTCATCGTCACGTTCGCGTCGATCTTCTGGCCGGTCATGATGGCGAGGAAGCCGCCGGCCATCAGGCCCGAGGCCGACGCGCCATCGATGTAGCCGCCGCTCGCCGCGGAGAACGTGAAGTCGGTGAGGTCCTTGCCGAGCACGGTCGCGGCGACGAACGCGGAGACCCACACGCCCGCGCGCCACTGCGCACCCGTGCCGCCGGCGAGCTCCTCGTAGATGCCGACCTGTACCGAGCCATCCGTGTTCGGCGACGTCGACAGCTTCACCGGCGTGGACCCGCCCGACACCGGCTGACCGCCACCCATGCGTACGAACATCGCGTCGACCAGGCCTTTGCTCGCCATCGCGGGGAGCGGGAGCACCGTCGAACCGTTCTTCTCGTCGGTGCCGAGGATCACCGCCTGGCTCACGACCTTCGAGTCGTCCTTCATGCCGAACGGGTCGTAGACCTTCTGCGATGTGCCGTCGCCACCGCCGCCGCCCGTGGGCTTGTGCGTGCCGCCGCACGACAGCGCGGCGAGGAGTGGCAAGGCCAGAGCAACACGCAGGTTCCGCATCCGCCAATCCTACCGCGTCTGCGGTCGACTAGCGGGCGCGGGGATGCTTGCGCGCCTGCTCGATCATGCGCGCCTGGCCGACGTGCGTGTAGATCTGCGTCGTCGAGATATCGGCGTGGCCGAGCATGGCCTGCACGGCGCGGAGGTCAGCGTCGTGCTCGATCAGGTGCGTGGCGAACGAGTGCCGCAGCTTGTGCGGCGACACGTCGCCCGAGGGCAGGCGAATGCCGGCGCGCCGCGCGTAGCCGCGCAGCAGCTTCCAGAACCCCTGCCGCGTCATCGGGCCGCCGCGCTCGGTGAGGAACAGCGCACGCTGCGCCGGATCCTTCACCCACGCCGGCCGATCCTCGGCGAGGTAGCGCACGATCCGGCCGAGCGCCGTGTGGTTGAGCGGGATCAGCCGCGTCTTGTTGCCCTTGCCGGTGACGCGCACGAAGCCGGCGTTGACGTTCACGTCGGCGAGCGGTAGCGCGACCAGCTCCGAGACGCGCAGCCCGGCGCCGTACGCGAGCTCGATCATCGTGGAGTCGCGGCGCCCGCGCGCCGTATCGGGCGGCGATGAGATCAACCGCACGACCGCGTCCTCGCCGAGCACGCCCGGCAGGCGGCGCGCCGTGCGCGGCGAATCGATCAGCGCGGATGGATCGCCTTCGAGCCAGCGCTCGCCGACCAGGTGCTTGCACAGGCCGCGGACCGCGACCAGCGTGCGGGCGCGACTGCGCGCGGCGAGGCCCTGCTCGGCGAGGTTGATGAGGAACTCCGTCACATCGGCGGGCTTGATGTCATCGGCGTCCTCGCGGCCGCGCTCCACCAGAAATGCGCTGAACCGGGCGAGGTCGCGGCCGTAGGCATCCAGCGTGTTGCGCGAGAGCCCGCGCTCGACCTTCAGGTGGTCGAGAAACAGGTCGACCGCCTCGTCGAGGCGGAGTCGCCGGGCCATCCGTGGATCCTCGACGATCGAGCCGTGAAGGCACAAGTTTTCAGGGGTTGCGCCCGCCAGGCGGCCCGGCCATAGTCCGCTCTGCACGCGCCATGAACATGACGCCGGAAAACCTGCGCTGGGTGTTCATCTACCTGATCACCTTGATCGTGTCGGTGGCGGTTCACGAGTGGGGCCACGCATTCATGGCCGACCGCCTCGGCGACGACACGCCGCGCCGCCAGGGCCGCGTGACGCTCAACCCGCTGGCGCACGCCGATCCGATCGGAACCATCGCGCTCCCGTTGATCTCGAGCCTCCTCGGCGCCGCGACCGGCCGCGTCGGCGGGTTCGGCTGGGGCAAGCCGGTGCAGTGGAACCCCGCGCGCATCAATCGCAAGTGGAAGATGTGGCAGGCGACCATCATGGTCTCCACCGCCGGCCCGATGATGAACGTGGTCCTCGGCACCGTCGTCGCGCTCGTGCACGTGATCCTCGCGCGGCAGGGCGTGCTCGGCGCGGGCAGCCCGATGCACCAGATCCTGATGTTCGTGGTCAACACGAACTTCATTCTGTTCTTCTTCAACCTCGTGCCGGTGCCACCGCTCGACGGCGGTCACGTCGCCGAGAGCCTCACGCCCTACAAGCACCGCCGGAAGTTCGAGGAGTACCTGCGGTACTCGCCGTTCGTGTTTCTCGCCCTGATCTGCATTCCTCAGGTCCAAGTGATCTTCACGGTTCCGGCCCGTTGGTGTACTCAGCACGTGTATCAGTTGTTCGGATCTCTGCTCTGATGGAACAGGCCGGTTACCAGGTTGCCCTCGACGTCTTCGAGGGCCCGCTCGATTTGCTGCTTCACCTCGTGAAGAAGCACGAGCTGTCGATCCTCGACATTCCGATCTCGTTCGTCACCGAGAAGTACCTCGACTATCTCGACGCGATGGTCGGCCTCGATATCGACGTCGCCAGCGAATATCTACTGATGGCGGCCACGCTGTGCCACATCAAGTCGCGCGAGCTGCTCCCCAACCCGGAGCCGCTCGAGGACGAGGAAGCGAAGGCCGAGGGCACGGAGATCGAGGTCGACCCCCGCGCTGACCTCATCCGCCGCCTGCTCGAGTATCAGAAGTACAAGGAGGCCGCGGACCAGCTCGGCGGCCGTCCCGTCGTGGGCCGCAACGTGTGGAGCCGCGGGGCACCGACCGAGGATGCCGTGGGCGAGGGCGTCGACATCGATGCGATCGCGCCGCTCGCCGGGTTCCCGGTGCACAAGCTGATCGAGGCCTTCGATCGCGTGATGCAGTCGGCGAAGGTCAAGGTCGCGCACAACGTTCTGATCGACCGCCTCAGCGTCAGCCAGAAGATCTCGGAGCTGACCGACCGGCTCGAGACCGAGGGTCGGTTCACGTTCAGCTCGATGTTCAGCTTCATGCGAACCGGCGCCGAGCGGACGATGAGCGACATCAAGCACGAGGCCGTGGTGACCTTCCTGGCCCTGCTCGAGATGGCCAAGCTGCGCCTGATCGCGATCCAGCAGCCCGGTGGGGGCGACGAGGAGATCTTCATCGAGCGCGCCGGAGACGATCTCCGGGCCCGGATGGAGCGCTCGGTCGCCGGCGGGGACGACTACCGATAGCGTGTAGTGTCGGACCGCCGTGCTAGGTACGGCCTCCCGAGAGGTATCCCGTGAGCAAGAAGCGCGGTCGTTCGAAGCAAAAGCGGGTGGTTACCGCCGAGGAGTCCACTGGCGTACCCACCGAGGAGATCCTCGCGGAGGGCAGTGGTGCCACGGGCGAGATCCCGCCTGTCCAGGCTGCCGACGACCTTCCGGCCGATGACCAGGAGCTCGCCGCCGCGGCCCCGGCCACCGATGCCGAGGTCACGGACCACGCCGAGCCCTCGGGCGAGGCCCTCGAGGCCGCCGACGCGCCCATCGAGGACGGGGTGATCGAGTCCGACGAGCTGGCGATGTCCGCCGATGGCGAGCTCCACGCGAGCGACGCGGTCGACGCCGACCAGGTCGCCGCCGACGAGCCACCCACCGCCGACCTCCCCGAAGGCGAGGCCCTCGAGGCCGCCGCCGGCGACGCCCTCGAGGTCGTGCCCGATGGCGAGGACGGCGATACCACCGCCGCGCTGCCCACCAGCGCCGCCACGATGGACGCCCCGCAGTTCAAGCAGCTCGTCGAGGCCCTCGTGTTCGCCTCCGACAAGCCGATCACCATCCTCCGTCTTCGTCAGCTCACGCGCGTGGCCGACGTCGGCCGCATCCAGGCCGCCCTCGTCGAGATCGCCGGCGACTACGAGAACCGCGGCCTGATCCTCCAGCAAGTCTCGGGCGGCTACCAGTTCCGCACGCGCCCGCAGTTCTCGGTCTGGGTGCAGCAGCTCATCCAGGGTCGGCCCGTGCGCCTCTCGCGCGCACAGCTCGAAACCCTCGCGATCGTGGCCTATCGCCAGCCGATCACGCGGCCCGAGATCGATGACATCCGCGGTGTCGATTCGTCGGCCACCCTCAAGCTCCTGATGGATCGTCTGCTGATCCGTGTGCTCGGCAAGAAGGAGGAGGTCGGTCGTCCGATCATCTACGGAACCACGAAGGAGTTCCTCGACTTCTTCAGCCTCGGCGACCTGCGCGAGCTGCCCACGCTTCGCGAGTACTCCGAGCTCTCCGACGAGAGCCGGCAGGTCATCCACGCGCGCCTCGGCACCCCCGATGACTCGGGCTCCGGCGGTTCCGGCAGCTCCGGCAGCTCCGGCGGCGGAGGATCCGGCGGCGGTGGCTCCGACGGCGGTGGCTCCGACGACGGGGGCCCCTCGGGCTCCGATGACGGCGGCTCCGGCGGCGGCGACATGTTCGATGCCGCCCCCGAGCCCGGCTCCGAGGCCGCGCTGCGCGCCTACGCGGATTCGATCGATCTCGAGGAGCGCGCGTCGATCGTCGCGTACGTCGAGGGCGACGGCGATTCGTCCGACGACGTCGTGCTCCGCGCAGATTCGACGGACGGCGGGTCGAGCGACGACGTCGAGGTGCGCACCGAGCCCACCGACAGTGAGTCGAGTGACGGCGCCGGATCGATGGACGGCGAGTCGAGCGACGACGTCGAGCTGCGCGCGGAGTCGAGCGACAACGAGCCGACTGACAGCGAGTCGAACGACGCCGAGCGCCGCGCCGAGTCGAGCGATAACGATACGAACGATCACGCCGAGGTTCGCGCCGAGTCGAGCGATGACGATACGAACGATCACGCCGAGGTTCGCGCCGAGTCGAGCGATGACGATACGAACGATCGCGCCGAGTCGAGCGATGACGATTCGAACGATCGCGCCGAGTCGAGCGATGGCGATTCGAACGATCACGCCGAGGTTCGCGCCGAGTCGAGCGATGACGATTCGAACGATCAGGCCGGGCTTCGCGCTGATTCGACGGACGGCGGGTCGAGCGACGACGTCGAGCTTCGCGCCGAGTCGAGCGATGACGATTCGAACGATCAGGCCGAGCTTCGCGCTGATTCGACGGACGGCGGGTCGAGCGACGACGTCGAGCTTCGCGCCGAATCGAACGACAACGATTCGAACGACCACCCCGAGCTTCGCGCTGAGTTGAACGAGAGCGACTCGAACGATCATGCCGAGCTTCGCGCTGATTCGACGGACAGCGGGTCGAGCGACGCCGAGCCAGGCGCCAACACGACGGACGGCGAGTCGAGCGACGACGTAGAGCTGCGTGTCGACGCGACGGACGGCGAGTCGAGCGACGACGTAGAGCGGCGTGCCGCCGCGACGGACGGCGAGTCGAGCGACGCCGAGCTACGCGCGGAGTCGACCGACACCGAGTCGAGCGACGACGCCGAGCTGCGCGCCTGGGCGAATGACAACGATTCGAACGTGCGCGCCGCGTTGAGCGATAACGATTCGAATGACGACGCCCAGCTCCGCGCTGATTCGACGGACGGCGGGTCGATCGACCGCGCCGAGTCGACCGACAGCGAGTGGACGGACGGCGCCGCGGTTCGCGCCGAATCGAACGACAATGATTCGAACAGCCACGCGGAACTTCGCGCCGAGTCGAACGACATCGAGTCGAACGATCATGCCGAGCTTCGCGCTGATTCGACGGACGGCGCGTCGAGCGTCCACGCCGAGCTTCGCGCCGAATCGACTGACAGCGAGACGACCGACAGCGTGCTCGCCGAGGCCCACGGAGACTCTGCCGGAATCAAGTTGGACTCGAGCGACGTTCGGCTCCACGCCGACTCTGTGACCGACGACGACGACGAGATGGCGGCCGACTCTGTGACCGACGACGACGACGCCGAGATCCCGGCCGACTCTGTGGCCGACCACGACGCCGAGATGCTCGCCGACTCGGCCACCGACGCAAAGCGCGCGGTCTCGATCGACGACGCGGACCTGGTCGCCTCGGCGGCCGACACGCACCTCGTCGCGAGCGCGATCGATGCCGCGTTCGCCGACGTCGTGCGAGCGAACCCGCTGCCGTCCGAGCGCCCGCTCGACGATGCGGCGCCCGACGAGCTGTTCGCCGCGGGCTCCATGGGGACTGACTTCCCGTCACCCGAGTCCGAGGCGGCGCCCGAGCCGATGCTCGCGGGGGGCTCGATGAGCAACTTCGCCGCGGTGCGCGACGCCGACGACGTGACTGACGAGAGGCGCGACAGGTCGAAGGGTGATATGCCCGCCGACCTGATCGCGGACGATGCGGCGGAACTCGATAACGCGCCGGCAGAACCGGCTACGGAGTAACTGATGGGCGAGCTCGTACGTTTGCAGCGGTACCTGGCTTCCGCTGGCGTCGCAGCTCGCCGGAAGGCGGAGGAGCTGATCACGGCCGGACGCGTGACGGTGAACGGGGTCGTCGTCACGACGCTCGGCACCAAGGTCGATCCGGACACCGCCGAGGTCACGGTCGACGGCGAAGGGGTGATGGCGCACGACAAGTTCTACGTGCTCCTCAACAAGCCCAAGGCGTGCATCACGGCGGTGACCGACGATCGCGGTCGGCCGACGGTGATGGACTACCTGCCGAACGTGCCCGTGCCGGTCAAGCCGGTCGGTCGGCTCGACTTCTACTCCGAGGGCGTCCTGCTGCTCACCAACGACGGTGAGATGGCGGCGAAGCTGCTCGCGCCCGCGAGCCACGTCGCGAAGACGTATCACGTGAAGGTTCACGGCCAGCTCTCGAACGACGAGGTGAAGAAGCTACGCGAAGGCGTCACGCTCGACGACGGCACCGAGACCATGCCCGCCGAGATCGAGGTGCTTCCCGGCGAGAGCAAGCACACGTGGCTCGCGATCACGATCCACGAGGGCAAGCACCGCCAGATCCACCGCATGATCGAGGCGCTCGGCTACGCGGTCGACAAGCTGCAGCGCGTGGCGTTCGCGAACCTGACGTTCCACAACCTGCGCGTCGGCGATGCCCGCGAGCTGCAGCAGATGGAGCTCAACCAGCTGCGCGCCCGCAGGCCTTTGCGCTCGATCGCGACAGGTCGCAGCGCGAGGCGG
>JBBRED010000078.1:0-26907 GCA_038203335.1 Haliangiales bacterium
GATGAAGGCTTCGTCGATCTGCACACCCAGGCCGGGGCGAGCACGGTGTCGCGATCGAGAGATCCGAAGAAGTCGGTGACCTCGATCGCGAGGTAGCGTGCGTCACACCCCCAGCGCACGCGCACCTGATGCCGCTCGTCGAGATCGATCTCGGTGTCTCGCGCGAGCTCCTTGCGGTAGTGGACGCCCTTCGCGTCGACGGGCGCGTTGTGGACGGCGTTCGAGATCAACTCGTCCGCCACGAGCATCGCCATCGATGCGACGCGTGCGCTCTGGCCGCGCGAGCGGATCTGTTCCGACAGGTCGCCGACGAGCGTGGCGCGCTGGTTCGACTTCGTGATCACCACGGTCTGGAGATCCGTGCCCCACAGGAGGTACTTCTCGACGCCGAAGAGCTCGTTGCGGATCAGCTTCTGCGCGGTGATCGTGAGCTCCTCGGCGAGCACCGGCATCGGGTGCACGAGGAGGTTCGTGACCGCACCCATGCCGAGGATCTTCGGCACCTGGTCCACGGCCGCCGCGCCGAGCAACGTCATGCACGCCTCGGCGCCGCGGGCGCGCGCGGCCTCGAAGAAGCCGGTCATCTGCGCGGTCAGCACGGCCGCGCCGTCGACGACGACCAGCACGGGCTGGAGGTTGTTCATCAGGCGGAGGCCCTGCTCGAGGTCGTCGGCGATGTCGACGCGGTACCCCGTGGTGCCGAGGATGCGCTGCACGATCCGCTGGGTCTTGCGGTCGGGATGGACGATGAGGATCGACGGGACGCGCACGGCTCGCCCCATCGTACACCGGGGCCGCGCTAGATGCCGTTTCCGCCGCGCCGGTTGCGTACGACCAGGGCCAGACAGAACAGCGTTCCCACCGCGGCGCTGACGAACAGGAGGATGAAGACGGCGGTCAGATCACCGCCCTTCGAGTCGTACATGCGGGAGATCAGCAGCTCCTGAACGATCGGTCCGAGGGCGCCGAAACCGGCGATCACGCCGGTCGCGAACGTGGCGGCGTGGCGGCCGCCGATGTCCATCGCGCCGGCGCCGGAGAGGAGCGCGTCGGGCCCGTAGAGCGTGAAGCCGACCGCGCCGAGCAGCACCACGAACACGGCGACGCTCGCCCCCCCGAACGCGATCAACAGACCGGTGCAGCCGGTCATCGCGATCATCATGATCAGCGAGGCACCGGCGCGGCGGCTCTTGAAGAACCGATCGGACATCCAACCGGTGACGAACGAGCCCACGAGTCCCGCGATCTCGAACACCGTCGCGTAGCCATTTGCCTGCTTGTCGCTGAGCAGATAGGTGTTCGCGAGGAAGTACGCCGCCCACGACCATACGGCGTAGCGGATCAGCTTCGCGCAAAAGTAGAAGCCGCCGACGAGGAGGATGTTGGTCCACGCGTCGCGCGACAGCTTTGTCGTCGTGGGAAGGTCGGACGTCTTCGCTTCGTCCGCGTGCGTGAGCGGGTCATCGATCGGTGCGAGTCCGACGTCCTCCGGGCGGTTGCGCTGGAGGAAGTAGAACTGGAGCCACACCACGCTGAGCACGCCCGCGCCGGTGAAGAACGCCGACTGCCAGGTCCAGATGTCGAGCACGGCGCCCATCACCCAGCCGGAGCTGAGGGCGCCGACGGTGAAGTTCGTCGACCACGCCCCCATCACCCGGCCGCGCTCCTGCTTGTGGAACCAGCTCGCCATCGTGCCCACGTTGCCCGACCAGCCAGTGGCTTGTGCGATGCCGTTCATCGCGGCGAGCCCGGCCATCATGATCGGTGTCACCGCGATGCCCATCGCGATCGTCACGCACACCGAGAGGCCCATGCCGAGGAGCACGTTCTTCCGGGGGCCGAGCTTCGTGCCCATGCCCGATGCGAGGAACTGACCGATCGCATACGCGATCAGGTACGCGGTCCACACGTTGCCGAGCGTGGTCGTGGACCAGCCCATGTCATGGCCGATCGCGTTCTTCGCCGCGGAGAACGGTTTACGGCAGAAGTAGAACCCGACGTACGATAGCCAGGTCGCGACGAACACCTTGGCGCGCCACGTGCGATGCGATGCGGTCAGTGCGGTGGACATCACTGACCCGCCACGCGTGCGTACGCCGAAGCGAGGGCCGTCGCGACGCGATCGAGATCGCTCGTCGCGGCGTCGGTGTCGTCCGCGATCGGGTCGCCGATCACGAGCACGAACGCGGGATAGCCGCCGAGCAGGATCGGCGCGGCCGCCGGAAATCGCGGCATGCCGAGCAGTCGATCGAGGCGGTCCTGCACCGGGCTGTCGTCGGGCGGGACGGTGGTGGTCAGCGAGCGCCTCTCGAGAGCGAGCGCGACGATCGACGGCGCGGCGAGCGGGATCGCGAGGCCGGCGACCACGTCTTCACCGAGCAAGCTTCCGTGCCCCGCCTCGCCGAGGGCGGACTTCTCCTTGACCTGCAGCAGCAGCGCTGCGCGCCAGCGGCCCTGCGCGAACCGCATCGCCGCGGCGGTCGCGGCATCGCGCGTCTTCACCGCGCCGAGAGCAGCCAGCGTATCGGGCAGGTTCGCGGGGAGCGACAGCATCTTGCGCTGCGGGCGCACCGTGCCGACCGCGATCGCATCGGGATCGTAGGCGGGTGGTGCCATGGCATAGGCGGCCGCGATCACGTCGGGATCGATGCGGCCGGACCCGGGGTTCGTCGCCGCGCGCGGTGACCTCGCGGGCGCGACCGGCACCGGCGGGATCGTCGGCGGGCGCGCGACGGCGTGCACGGGCGGCGGCTTCTTCAGTGGTGCCGGAGGCGCAGGTCGTCGGCCGAGCGCGGGCAGGGGCGTCGCCGGTGTGGTCCGCGTGATCCCGTCGGCGGGAACCTCGGGCGGCGTCGGCGGTGGCGTAGCGGCGACGGGCGGGGCCTCGTCGGGCGCGTCCCAGCCGTCGTCCACGGGCTTCGGCGCCACGACCATCTCCGGTGGCTTCGATTGCCGGCGGGGGCGGATCACGACGGGGGCGGGCGGTGTCGGCGTGGGGCGCCCGAGCAGGCGGGCGGCGCCCTCGAGCTGCGATGCGGCCTCGGCGGCTTGTTCGGCGGCGGACTTGCCGACCGGGCGCCCGGCGTCCTCGGCGAGCGCGGCGGCGCTCGGCGGCGTATCCACGATCATCACGGGATCGGTCGCGGCGCGCTTCACCGTTGGCCGCGGGGGCTCGATGATCACGATCTCGGCGCGGCTCGCGATCGGCGGTGGCGTGGTCGCGCGCGGCGGGAGCGGCGTCGTGATCGGTGAAAGCGTCGGCGGAAAGCGGATGCCCGCGGACGACGGCGGCAGCGACGCCGCGCGGTTCGGGCCGACCTGGATGATCTCGCTCTGGGAGAGATCGCGCGTGACGCCCTGATCGTCGAGCTCGACGAGCTCGAGGTTTCCGAACCCGCCCATCGGATCGTCCTCGTCGGGCATCGGATCGAGATCGAGCGTGGCGATCGGTCCCGTCGAGAGATCGACGTCGAACTCGTCCTCGGGTGCCCCGTAGGTCTCGGTGATCAGCGTCTCGATCTGCGATGCCGGCGCGACCGCGAGCACGATCGTTTCGGAGATCACCTCCTTCAGAGCGGCGAGCACGCTCGGGCGCGGATCGCGCGCGCACACGATCAGGTCGCCGTTGCCCATACGGCCGATCGGCAGCAGCCACCACGCGCGCGCGAGCTCCGTCGGGATCAACGCGGTCAGCGAGCGATCGCGATGATCGAGATGCTTCTGCAGCACCGCCGCGACGCCGAGCTGTTCGCCGAGCGCGCGCGATGCGTGATCGACGTCGAGCACGCCGGCCGCGATCAACATCGAGCACAGGCGGCGCGGGATCTCACGCTGCTTCGCGAGCGCGCGCTGGACCACGGGCGCGGGTACCCACCCGTTCTCCACCAAGATCTCGCCGATCCGTTTCATGCGACGTCGATCGCGATTGTGCCAGCTAACCCGTGGAAACCGCGCGTCCGGATCAGAGGTTCGCGCAGGACTGCCACGCGCGCCCTCGCACACCGTGCTGTAGCGCTACAACTATATGAATTCGTTGGACAAATCAGGAAGTCGACGCTATCTCTGGAGTGCAGTGATTCCTGGCAGCCAGATCGGTCAATACCGCATCCTCCGCAAGCTTGGCGCAGGAGGGATGGGGACGGTGTTCCTCGCCGAGCACATCCTCCTCGGGCGGCAGGCGGCCATCAAGACGCTGCTGCCGACGCTGTCGATCCACAAGGAGATCGTGGAGCGGTTCTTCACCGAGGCGCGCGCGACCTCCTCGATCACCGATCCGGGCGTCGTCCAGGTGTTCGACTTCGGCTATCACGTCGACGGCACCGCCTACATCGTGATGGAGCTCCTCGAGGGCGAGGCGCTTTCCGATCGCATGGATCGCCTGGGCGCGCTGCCCCAGGCCGACGCGCTCAAGATCGTGCGGCAGGTCGCCGCGGCGCTCGCGGCCGCGCACGACAAGGGCATTGTTCACCGGGACCTCAAGCCCGAGAACCTGTACCTGGTCCACGACACCGAGGCGCAGGGCGGCGAGCGCGTGAAGATCCTCGACTTCGGCATCTGCAAGCTCGACGGCGACGAGAAGCTCACGCAGAGCGGCACCACCCTCGGCACCCCGGTCTACATGTCCCCCGAGCAGTGCCGCGGCACCGGCGGGGTCGATGCGCGCTCCGACATCTACGCGCTCGGTTGCGTGCTGTTCCACATGCTGACCGGTCGCCCACCGTTCCAGTGCGAGGGCGCCGGCGAGTACATCGTGGCGCACCTGCAGGAGGCCGCGCCGGTCGCGACCTCGATCGCGCCCGGACTCCACGCGCTGATCGACGTGCTGCTGATTCGGTGCCTTGCGAAGGAACCCGCCGAGCGGTTCCAGAACATGCAGGAGCTACAGGAGGCGGTCGGCGAGGTGATGTCGAAGATCAGCGCACCCGGCATCGCGCCGGTCGTCCCGCCCGGTGCGCCCGTGCTCGGCCAGGGCTTCCGGTCCGGCAACGATGTCGACGAGCCGGCGCGCCCGTCGACGTCGCTGGTCTCACCCGACAAGTGGTTCGTCGCGACGCCGGTGCCGGGCGCGATCACCACGGGCCAGCACTCGGCGGGTGAGAGCGTCGCGCCGATGCGGATGTCGGCGCCGCGCCGCGTGGCGCTGATCGCCGTCGTCCTCGGCGCGATGATCACCGGGCTGTTCGCGACGCGCGCCGCGCTCGCCCCTGACGAGGCGATCGCCGGTGGTCCCGAGGTTTTACCGGTCGAGTCGCAGACCGCCGCCCCGCCGGTGGTCGCGCCCGCCCCCGTGGTCGCGGCGCCCGCGCGGCCGGTGGCTCCAGCGCTGGCTCCTGCCCCGGCGGCGTCGATCTCGCTCGCCACTGCAGAGCTCGCGACCACGGTCGCCGATTCCGTCGCCGGTAGCGCGGCCGCCGTCGCTCCGCCGATGAAGATCCACCGGCCCCGTCCCGCGCGCCCGACGCGGCCCGCTCGGCGCTCGGTCACGGCAACGAACGACGACACGACCAGGGAAGCACCTCGGCGTGAATCACCGAAGCTCGTCGCACCGTCGACCCCGTCCGAGGATCTGTATGACACCCGTTGAGCGCGTACTCGCGATCACCACCGCCCTGCTGGTCCTTCACTCCGCCTCTGCCCGCGCGCAATCCGCCGACGCCGAGGTTCTGTTCCGAGACGGCCGCACCCTGATCAAGGCGGGTAAGCTGGCCGAGGGCTGCGACAAGCTCGCTGCCAGCGAGCGCCTCGAATCGAGCGTGGGCACGCTGCTGAACCTCGGTGATTGCCGCGAGAAGCTCGGCAGGCTCGCGAGTGCGTGGGCCGCATTCCGCAAGGCGGAAGCGACCGCGAAGCGCTCGAACACCAACGACAAGCGCGAGGACGAGGCGCGGCGGCGCGCGGTCGCGGTCGAGGCGAACATGTCTTCGCTCACGATCGAGGCGGTGCAGCCTGCGCCGGGGCTCGTGGTCAAGCGCGACGGCGAGGCACTCGACCCGGCGATGATCGGTACCGCAATGCCGATCGATCCCGGAACGTACGTGCTCGTCGCGGAGGCCCCGGGCTACGCGCCGTGGAAGATCGACGTGGTGGTCCAGAACAAGACGAAGCGCCGGGTCTCGGTGCCCCCGCTCGCCGTTTCCACCGCGACCACCACCAGCGCGCCGGTGCAGGAGGTGCGCGTGCGACGGGTCAAGCACACGTTCTCGCCGTGGCGAACGTTCTCCGTCGTGCTCGGCGTCGCCGGCATCGGCGCGGCGGGTACCGGGTTCTACTTCGGTCGACGCGCGAACGAGCTCGAGGACTCCGCGAACCAGCGCTGCCCCCTCGCGGTGTGCGCGGATCCGCAGGGCCTTCGTGACAACGAGAGTGCGCGCGACAACGCATCGCGCCGGAACATCCTCTACATCGCGGGCGGCGCAGCGGTCGCCTCCGCGGTCGCGCTGTGGTTCGTCGGTGGACCCGGCGAGAGCACCGTCGTCACCCCCGCGATCTCCAGCGATCACGCCGGCGTCACCGTCCTCGGGAGCTTCTGATGCGCACTCTGATCCTTCTCGGTCTCGCTGCCTGTTCTCTTCCCGACAAGAAGCTCGCACCCGGCGATGCGGGCGCGGATAGCGGTACGCAGATGGACGCGCCGGGCGATGCGCCGGAGACCACGATCACCGCCGCGCCCTTGGAGTTCAGCCGCTCCGCCGCTGCCACCTTCGAGTTCTCGTCGAACCTGGCGTCCGCGCAGTTCCAGTGCAGCATCGATGGCGATGCGCCGGCGACCTGCACCTCGCCGTACACGCGATCGCTCGGCGACGGCTCGCACACGTTCTCGGTTCGTGCGAGCGATGGCGCGGGCAACAGCGACGACACGCCCGCGGAGCACCTGTGGTCGATCGATACGGTCGCGCCCGACACGCTGATCACGGAGACGCCGCCGGTCGCGGACAACAGTACGATGGTGCGGTTCTCGTTCGAGACGGCCGAGCGCAACGCGGAGTTCGACTGCTCGCTCGATGGCGGCGCCTATGCGGCCTGCACGAGCGGCGCGATGTTCGGGCCGATCGCCGACGGTGCGCATTCGTTCGCCGTGCGCGCGCATGACCGCGCCGGTAACGTCGATGCGTCACCCGCGGTGTTCGCGTGGTCCGTGGATACCAGCTCGCCGGATACCCAGCTGATCGCCGGCCCGTCGGGACCGCAGGCGCAGACGATGGCGCAGTTCACGTTCTTCTCCCCCGATGCCGGCGCCGGCGCGACGTTCGAGTGCAAGCTCGATGGTGGCGCGTTCGTCGCGTGCACCTCACCGCGCGACCTCACCGCGCTCACCGAGGGCAACCACACGTTCTCGGTGCGAGTGCGCGACGCCGTGGGAAACGTCGATCCCTCGCCGGCGACCCGGACCTGGATGGTCGATCTGACGCCGCCCGACACCACGATCGTCACCGGCCCCACCGGGCTGGTGGCGCAGGCGAGCGCGAGCTTCACGTTCACCTCGAACGAGACCGGCGTGACCTACGCGTGCAGCTTCGACGGCGCCGCGTACGCCCCGTGCGACTCGCCCGAGAGCGCGATGGCGCTCGCCCAGGGTGCGCACACGTTCGCGGTGCGTGCGACGGACGCCGCGGGCCACACCGATGGCTCGCCCGCCACGCGGTCGTGGACCGTCGACACGATCGCGCCCGGCATCTCGATCACCTCGGGTCCGGTGCAGAACGCCACCAGCGGTCCGCGCGTGGTCATCGGATTCACGGTCACCGAGGGCGTTGTGACGTGCAGCCTCGATAGCGCTGCATTCGTCCCGTGCGTCAGTCCATTCGCGATGAACCTGCCCGAGGGTGCGCACAACGTTCGCATCCGCGCCGCCGATGCCGCCGGCAACGTGACCACCGTGACGCGCGCGTTCACCGTCGCCTGCGCGGCGCCCGATGTCGCGGGCGCGGGCGGGCTCCTCCACCTCGATGATACCGGTCAGGCCCTCGCGAACGCCGTCGTCGGCGGAGCGGCCGGCACGCTCGGTACCGATGGCACCGTCGAGGTTGGAGATCCGGCGGCGACTACCGGCCGGTTCGGCGGGGCGCTCGTGTTCGCGGCGTCGGAGAGCGACCACGCCACGTGGCCGCTCGCGCTGGGGGCGGGACCCGATGTCACGCTCGAGCTGTGGACGCGCCCCGATGCGATCGGAGGCTCGCGCACGCTGCTCGCGAACAGCGACGATAGCCTCGCGATCCGGATCAACGCAGACACCGCATCCACCGTGAAGGTTGCAGCGAGCGTGGGCGCGAAGACCGTGGCCTCCGGAGCGATCAGCGCCGGCGTGTGGCACCACGTGGTGATGTCGCAGACCGGCGGCACGCTGCGGCTGTGGGTCGATGGCATCAGGACCGAGATCGCCGCCGCGGATCCGTTCACGCTCGATACGCTGACGCTCGGTGGGTCGGCGGCCGCCGCGTACAGCGGCGTCATCGACGAGGTCTGGGTCGGTCAGACCGGCACCGCGATGGACGAGAGCGCCCTCGGCCGCTACTGCCCGTTGTGACACCGGGCAGTTGGCGGGGCTTGGGGGGATAAGCCCTTCAGAACGATGTGGCGGGTCCTGCGTTGAACCCGGGATGCGTTCGATCCCCGCGTTCCTCGTCACCCTCGTCGCGCTGGTCCTCCTCGGAGAGACCGCGCACGCCCAGTACAACCCGGCCGCGGGCCAGAATGCTCCGATGGACGAAATGCCCCGGACCTATCGCGCCAAGGACGGCACGATGAAGACCGAGACGGTCAAGGTCGCGCCGGGCCAGGACAGCTACGGAAATGCGCTCGGCAACAACCACGACCTCGCGATCGACGGCGCGTTCGAAGGCCAGACCGTCGCCGTGATCCAGCTCTACACGATGGACTTCGACTTCAGCCTGCCGCGCGCGGCGCTCAAGGAGAAGGGATTCTCCGTGTACCGCTGGGCGAACCGTCCGCCGAGCCCCGAGGAGCTCGAGGCCGGGCTCGCGAAGGCATCGCAGCTGTGGGTGATCTCGAGCGAGACCTCGATGCTGACGCCCGCGCACATCGCCGTGATCAGGAAGTTCTTCGACGCGGGTCACGGCGTCTACATCTGGGGCGACAACCAGCCGTACTACGCCGATGCGAACGTGCTCGCGTCGGCGCTGTTCGGCACCACGATGGAGGGCGACCTGATGGGCAACCAGACCGTGCCCGTGCAGTCGTCGCCGACCACGGCGGGCCTGCTGCCGAACCACCTCCTGACCACCGGCCTCGAGCACATCTACGAGGGCATCACGATCGCGACCATCCAGCCGAGCCGCTCGCTGAAGCCGCTGATCTATGGTTCGGCCAATAACCTCGTCGCCGCGTACTACGACCAGGACGGTCGCCGGGCGATTCTCGACGGCGGCTTCACGCGTCTCTACAACAAGTGGGACACCGCTGGTACGGCGCGCTACGTCAAGAACGCGGCGTCGTGGCTCGTCAACGCGGAGCGGTTCGGCGATTCGGTGGTCAGCGCGAAGGTGCGCATCTCCACGAAGCCCGTGACTCCCGTCGTGGCGGCGCCGGCAGCGCCTGCGACCGCGACCGTCGCACCCGCACCGCGCGATTGGCTGCCCACCGACAAGATCGGCTGGGTCCTGGTCTCCGTGATGGGCCTGCTCCTCCTCCTCGGTATCTACGCCAACACGCGGCGTAGCGACCTCCAGTAACGCGCGCTACAGTGAAGCGGTGAGACGCCTCTCGATCGGTCTGTCGCTGACGCTGTTCCTGGCTGCTTGCTCGGCGAAGGCTCCTGCCTCCGCCGAGACCAAGCACGACTCCACCGCTCCCAAGGCGCTCGCGCTCGCGTCGCCCGGCGGCGGCGATGGTGGTGGTGGGGGCACGAAGGTCGCCACCACCAGCACCAAGGATCCGCGCGAAGCGGCGCTCGCCGCGACCGCGCTGGAGCTCCTCGAGCAGGGCCACCTGCTGCACAAGAAGATCGATGATTCGATCTCGAAGGACGCGTTCGCGACCTACATGGACCGCGTCGACTCCGGGAAGATGTTCCTGCTCCAGTCGGACCGCGATCAGCTCGCGAAGTACGCCGACAAGATCGATGACGAGCTGCACTCCGGATCGTTCGACCTCGGGCACGACGGCAACCGGATCTTCGTCGCGCGGGTGGCCGTGGTCGACAAGATGGTGGCGGACCTGCTCGCGAAGCCGTTCGATCTGACGAACGAGGAGTCGGTCGAAACGGATTCCGACAAGCTCAAGCCCGTGAAGACCGATGCCGAGCTGAAGGAGCGCTGGCGTCAGCGGCTCGAGCTCGAGGTGCTCGAGCGCACCGTCGCGATGGAAGAGCGGCTGAACCCGAAGAAGACGGCGAAGCCGAAGAACGAGGACAAGCCCGCGCCTCTGGACCCGACGCTCGCGCAGATCCCGAAGACGCCCGAGGGGCGCGACGAGAAGATCCGTGGTGATCTCGCCAAGGCGTACGCGGCGCGGTTCGCCCGGCTCCAGAAGCCCGAGCCGCTCGATGCGGCGGCGGACGTGATCAACGCGGTCGCGAACACGCTCGATCCTCATACGCTGTACCTGCCGCCCGCCGACAAGGCGAACTTCGAGATCCAGATGAGCGGATCTCTCGAGGGTATCGGCGCCTCGCTGCGCGAGCGCGAGCACAACATCGAGATCATCGATCTGATCCCCGGCGGCGCCGCGGCGAGGCAGGGCAAGCTCGGACCGGGGGACATCATCTTGACGGTGTCGACCGACGGCAAGGATCCGGTCGACGTGTTCGACATGCGGATCGACGACGTCGTGAAGATGATCCGTGGCAAGAAGGGCACCGTGGTGTCGCTCCGCGTGCGCAAGCCGGCGGGCACCGAAGAGGTGGTCGCGATCACGCGCGACAAGATCATCATCGAGGACTCGTACGCCCGCGGCGCGGTGCTCACGAAGAAGGGATTGCCCGCGTTCGGGTACATCCACCTGCCGAGCTTCTACGGCGGTAGCAGCGGTGGACAGCGCACCTCGTCGGAGGACGTCCACAAGCTCCTCTCCGAGCTGTCCGCCAAGAAGGTCCGCGGCGTCATTCTCGATCTCCGCAGCAACGGCGGCGGCATCCTGCGCGACGCGATCGACCTCACCGGCCACCTGATCGACAAGGGCCCCGTGGTCCAGGTCCAGGACAGCCGCGGTCGCAAGGAGGTCCTCGACGACGACGACAAGGGCATCGCGTTTGATGGCCAGGTCATCGTGCTGGTCGATCACTTCAGCGCCTCGGCCTCGGAGATCGTCGCCGGCGCGCTTCAGGACTATCAGCGCGCGCTGATCGTCGGCACCGGTCCCACGCACGGAAAGGGCACGGTCCAGACCCTCGCGGATCTCGATCAGGTCGGCAACACGAAGCTCGACCTCGGCGTGCTCAAGCTGACGATCCAGCAGTTCTTCCGGGTCAGCGGTGACTCGACCCAGCGCCAGGGCGTGATCCCCGACATCGTGCTGCCGGATCCCGCGGGCCACATCGAGGCCGGTGAGTCCGCGCTGCCCCATGCGCTGCCGTTCTCGAAGATCGCCCTCGCGCCGCACGACGACTGGAAGCGCAACTGGAACACGCCGGCGCTCGTGCTCAAGAGCTCGGGCCGCGTGGCGAAGGATCCGATCCTCTCGAAGGTCGCCTCGGCGACCGCGTTCCTCAAGTCGCGCAAGAACGACACCCTCGTCCCGCTGGCGCGCAAGACGTGGGAGAAGCGCCGTGACGATCTGACCAAGGCGCTCGATGCCGCGTCACCGGATCTCGACAAGGCCGCCGCCATGTTCGGCGTCGCCGGCCTCGACGACGCGCCCGGCACGAAGCCCGACGAGCGGACCACGAGGTGGCGCGAGGGCTTGGCGAAGGATGCGTGGATCGAGGAGTGCCTGAACATCCTCAACGACATGTCGAAGTGACAACGCGTGCGCATCGTCTCCCTGCTGCCGTCGGCGACGGAGATCGTGTGCGCGCTCGGTGCCGGTCCGGAGCTCGTGGGCATCTCCCACGAGTGCGACTTTCCGGCTGAGATCCGCGACCGCCGCGTGCTGACCAGCGCGCGGATCTCGACCGATGGCTCGAGCCGCGCGATCGACGAGGCCGTGCGTGTCGTGATCCGCGACGCGCTCAGCATCTACGCGGTCGATCACGTCGCGCTCGGCGAGCTGGCACCCGATGTGATCGTGACGCAGGACCTGTGCCAGGTCTGCGCCGTCTCGCTCGATGACGTGCGCGCTGCGGTGGCGCGACTCGCGCACAAGGACAGCGTGCGAATCGCGAGCCTGTCGCCGAACCGGCTCGCGGACGTGCTCGGGGACATCGGCCGGGTGGCCGAGGCGATCGGGCGGATCGACGAGGGCAGGCGCGTGACGGCGGAGCTCGAAGCGCGGATCGCGGCGATCGCGGCGCGCGCGATGGCGGCGCCGACCCGGCCGCGCGTGATCTCGCTCGAGTGGATGGAGCCGGTGATGCTCGGCGGCACGTGGATGCCGGAGCTGATCGAGCTCGCGGGCGGGATCGCCGTGGGGGCGGAGGCCGGCCGACCCGCGCCGACGGTCGATCTCTCGGCGATGCGCGAGCTCGCGCCTGACGTGGTGGTGATCAAGCCGTGCGGGTTCACGCTCGAGCGCACGCTCGCCGAGCGGGACGTCGTCGAGCGGGTGTGCGCCGCCGCGCCGGCCGCCGCGCGGATCTACGCCACCGATGGCAACGCGTTCTTCAACCGCCCGGGCCCGCGGCTCGTGGAGTCGCTCGAGATCATGGCGGCGTGCGTACATCCGGATGTGTTTCCGGAGCTCGTCGATCGTAACGTCTCCATGGTCCGCCGACTCCAGTGACGGAGTAGGTTCACTCCATGGGCAGCACGGCAGAGCTCTCCGGTCCTGATCTCGCAGGCGGCATCCCCGATGCCGATGTTCGCGAAGGTACGCCGTTCCTCGGTCACGCGAACGGCGAGGCGATCGTCCTCGTTCGTGATGGCGGCGTTGTTCACGCGCTCGGCGCGACCTGCACACACTACGGCGGGCCGCTCGCCGAGGGCATCGTCGCGGGCGGAACGATCCGGTGCCCGTGGCACCACGCCTGCTTCGATCTCGCGACCGGCACGGGGCACGGTCCCGCGATCGCACCCATCGCCTGCTACGACGTGGCGCTCGAGGGCGGTACGATCCGCGTCGGTGCGAAGCGGGAGATCGTTCCGCTGCCGGAGCTATCGCCGGCCTCGGTGGTGATCATCGGCGGTGGCGCCGCCGGCGTGGCGTGCGCGGAGACGCTGCGCGCCGAGGGGCACAAGGGAACGATCACGATGCTGGCCGCCGAGGGCAGCGATCCGGTGGATCGACCCAATCTCTCGAAGGACTACCTCGCCGGCAACGCGCCCGAGGAGTGGGTGTTCCTGCGTAGCAAGGATGCGCTCGCGGCGATCGGCGTCGACGTGGTCGACGATCCAGCGGCTACGCTCGATCCGAAGGAGCGCACCGTCACCACGAAGAGCGGGCGCGAGCTCTCGTACGATGCCGTGCTGCTCGCGACCGGCGCCGAGGCGATCCGGCTCCCGCTCGATGGCGCGGACCTACCGCACGTGCACACGCTGCGCACGCTCGCGGATAGTCGCGCGATCGCGAGCGCGGTGAGCGACAACCTCCCGGTGGTGGTGATCGGTGCGAGCTTCATCGGGCTCGAGGCGGCGGCGTCGCTCCGGGCGCGGGGCGCGGACGTCACGGTCGTCGGCCCCGAGCCCGTGCCGCTCGCGCGCGTGCTCGGTCAGGACGTCGGCGCGTTCGTCCGAGGCGTGCACGAGGCGAAGGGCGTGAAGTTCGAGCTCGGCCGGAAGCCGGCGAAGATCACCGCCGATGCCGTCGAGCTCGATGATGGTCGCTCGCTGCCCGCGAAGCTGGTCGTCATGGGCGTCGGCGTCAAGCCCCGCACGGAGCTCGCGGCCGCGGCGGGCCTCACCATCGAGCGCGGCGTGGTGGTCGATGCGCAGCTCCGCGCGGCGGCCGGCGTGTGGGCCGCGGGCGACATCGCGCGCTATCCGTGGAACGGCGAGATGGTGCGGATCGAGCACTGGCAGGTCGCCATTCGCCACGGCCAGGCGGCGGCGCGCGCGATGCTCGGCCGGGCGTTTCGCGCCGACGTGCCGTTCTTCTGGAGCCAGCACCACGACGTCACCCTCGGGTACGTCGGCCATGCGGAGGCGTTCGGAACCCCGGAGGTCCACGGCGATCTCGTGGCGCGCGATGCTCATGTCGTCTATCGCGATGGCGGCAAGATCCGCGCGGTCGTGACGATCGGTCGCGACAAGCTCGCCCTCGAGGTCGAGGCGGCGATGGAGCGCGGCGACGATGCGGCGGTCGAGCGCGCCGTTCGCTGACGGGAATGCGCGGCGAGGAGCGCCGGTTGGCGGTGCATGCGATACGCCGAGCCCCCGCCGGGCATCCTGCCGAAGGTCGCGATCTCCGCGGCGTTGATCGCGCTCGCGGTCGTCGCGATTCACCTCGCACCAGAACCGAGCCCGCCCTACACGATGGTCGACGAGGTCGCGCTGCGACCTGCACGCTGGGACGGCGAACGCGTGCGCGTTCATGGTTGGGTCACGCCGGGGACGATCGTGCACGTCGGTGCTGACCTCCACGTGTTCTCGCTGCAGCGCAACGGCCAGTCCTTGCGGATCTGGTATCGCGGCCCCGTCCCCGACACGTTCATCGACCAGTCCGAGGCAGTCCTCCTCGGTACGGTGGTCAAGGAGGACGGCACGTGGTGGCTCGCGGCGACGGACCTGAGGACGAAGTGCGGCGGCAAGTACGACGGTTCGGAGCGGTTCAAGGATGCGAAGTACCGCTAGCGAAACTGCGGTATAGAACCGCCCATGACGACGCGATGGCTCGTGCTGGTGCTGGCGGTCTCGGCGTGTGGCGAGAGTGACTCGGGTCCGCCGCCGCTCACGAAGGTCCCCAACAAGCTCGGCCAGATCGCGGTCAACGACACGTCGATCTTCGCGATCGACACCGCCGATGACTCGATCATCGAGCTCGGTCTCGACGGTTCGATGATCGGCAAGCTGCCCACGGTGATGAAGGTCACCGAGATCGCGGCCGCCGGCGACGTCATGGGCTGGGTGGAGATCGAGGGCAGTCACTCGATCGTGCAGCGGCGCAAGGCCGGCGTGGTCGAGACGCTCGCCACGCTGACGTTCACGCCGCACATCGTGGCGACGACCGAAGGCTTGTTCTACAGCGATACCGGCATCATCGCGAAGTGGGGCGACGTCGGCGCGGAGCGACTGGCGACGCCGGCGGCCGGCGCCACGCTGATCGGGGTGGACAGCTCGTACGTGTACACGCTCGAGGCGGCGATGTCGGTGCAGCGCTACGACCGCCACATGGATCTGAAGGAAGAGGTCGTCGCGACCACGATGGGCGCGACGGTGAAGGATGGATATCTCGCGTATCGCACCGCCGACGGCGTGCGGATCCACGATCTGTTCACGAAGTTCGACGCGCTGTTCGGCATGCCGCCCGCGGGGTACACGTGCAATCTCCTGATCGCGGGACGCGCGGTGATGTGCGGCGAGTGGCGTTGCCTCGAGAGCGTGACCGAGCAGCTGATCGCGGATCCGGTCACCAGCTACACGTCCGTCGGAAAGAACCTGTACTGGACGAAGGTCTCGGGCGCGAACACCGAGATCTTCACGACCGACGCCGAGCAGAAGCTCGAGTAGTTACTTCGCGCGCCCGGCGTTGAACCGCGCCACGATCTCGTCCAGCTCCTTCTTGCGATCCTTCACGATCGTGTCCTCGGCGAGGTCGAGCTGGTTGTCCTTGTAGAAGCGGTAGACGCTCTCGCAGTCCTTGCCCTTGCTGCGCCCCCACAGCACGAGCACCACGCCGCCTCCCGCGAGCGTGATACCGCCGATCCGCACGGCATCCGAGACCCCCTGGAGCAGCGTGATCACGGCACCGACGACGATCGTCGCGGCGCCGGCGATCTTGAGCTTGCGCGCCGTGCGGCACGGGGCGGAGCGGTCGCGGTACTCGGCGATGTTCTTCGCATAGGTGCCGTTGTCGGCGGGGTCGAGCTCGCGGAGCTGGCCGTAGCTCAGGGGCTGCGTGCCCGCGAGGATCTGCGTGCGCGTCTCGTCGCGCGTGGTGTCCTCGGTGCGGCACCGCGATTCCCCGTCGCAGACGTCCTGCGAGCCAGTCCTGACGTGCCCGATCGAGTGCTTCAGCTCGATCGTGGCGCCGGCCGCCAGCGCGGGCGGCGGAACCGAGGGAACCGAGTACGAGCGGCACGCCGCGAGGACGACCACCAGCGCGAGGCTTCGCATCGCCTCCAGTCTAAGCCGGATAGTTGCTGCAGCGGTTGTTCGAACACCGACCACCTTTGCAATCCGCGTCCGATCCGCAGCGACCGCACCTGTTCGCGGAGCACGTCCCGATGCTGCAGTCCGCATCCGATCCGCAGGAGCCGCACTTGTTCGCGGAGCACTTGCCATCGCCGGCGCAGTCCGCGTCGCTGCCGCAGGAGCCGCACCTGTTCGCCGAGCACTTGCCGATGCGGCAATCGGCGTCACTGCCGCACGCGCCGCACCTGTTGCCGGAGCACTTGCCGTGGCCGGTGCAGTCCGCGTCACTGCCGCAGTACCCACAGGATCCACTCGAGCACTTGCCGTAGCCCGCGCAGTCCGAGTCCGAACCGCACGAGCTTGCCATCTGCAGCGTGAGCTCGTGCGGCACCGTGATCGACGCGGGCGCCGGCGCGGGATCCGCCGACGACGGTCGTGTGCACGCGGCGGCGAGGACGAGGCCGAGGAGCAGCAGCGCGCGCTTCATGCAGCGATGCTAGCCGAAACGCAGCGCACTATCGTCGAGCTTCGAGTGCCGGATCATCAGGAGATCGAGCGCGTAATTCTGGAATAACTTCCACGGACGCACCGTGCCCTGCACCGGGAACTGTTCGATCGAGCGCTGGACGTATCCGGAGGTGAAGTTCATGAGCGGCTCCTCCGGCACGTCGGGGCTACGCTCCGGGCAGCACCACGTGTGCCCGTGCTTGTCCATGTGCGCGAGGAGGCGGCACACGTACTGCGCGGTGAGGTCCGCCTTGAGCGTCCACGACGCATTCGTGTACCCCACGGCGAACGCGAGGTTCGGCACGCCACTCACCATGATCCCCTTGTAGACCATCAGCTCGTTCGCCTTCACCGCCTTGCCGTCGACGGCGAACGTGATGCCGCCGAACGGCTTCAGCTTGAGACCGGTGGCGGTGACGATCAGGTCGGCTTCGAGGTGCTCGCCCGAGCGCAGCGCGATGCCGGTCTCGGTCAGGCGATCGATATGATCGGTGACGACGGACGCCGTACCCGCCTCGATCGCGCGGAACAGATCCGCATCCGGGATCAGGCACAGGCGCTGGTCCCACACGTTGTAGGTCGGCGTGAAGTGCTTGGCGATATCGGCGCTGCCCTTGAGCTGCTTCGCCGCCTGCTTGATCAAGAACCGCGCGGTCTGCGCCGGGAACTTCCGGCTGATGTTGAAGAAGGCCATGCCGAACAGCACGTTCTTCCAGCGCACCGTGGAGTGCGCGAGCTTCTCGGGCAGCTTCGCGCGCAGCCAGTCCGCGATCGGATCCTTCGCCGGCACGGTGACGATGTACGTCGGCGAGCGCTGCAGCATCGTGACGTGCGCGGCCGTCTTCGCCAGCTCCGGCACGAGGGTGACCGCGGTGGCGCCGCTGCCGATCACCACGACGCGCTTGCCGGCGTAGTCGATGTCGGGTGTCCACTTCTGTGGGTGCACGACCTGGCCCCGGAACGTCGCGCGGCCCGCGAGCTCGGGCGTGTAGCCGCCGTCGTAGTCATAGTAGCCGGAGCACAGGATGATGAAGCCGCACGTGATCTGGCTCGCGACGCCAGCGATGCGCACGTCGAGCGTCCACCGGCCATCGGCGGTCGACCACCGCGCGGCGTCCACCATGTGGCGATAGCGGATGTGGCGATCGATCCCGAGCTCGGCGGCAGTGTCCTGGATGTACGTCAGGATCGAGTCGCCATCCGCGATGGCCTTCGCGGCGCGCCACGGGCGGAACGAGTAGCCGAGCGTGAACATGTCCGAGTCCGAGCGAACCCCCGGGTACCGGAACAGGTCCCACGTGCCGCCCATCACCTCGCGGCCCTCAAGGATCGCGTACGACTTCGTCGGGCAGCTCGTCTGCAGGTGATACCCGGCGGCGATGCCCGAGAGGCCCGCGCCGACGATCACGACATCCAGATGCTCTGTCACCGAGAGCGAGCTTAGAGCGAGATGCGCGCGAGGTCGATGTCGAACACCGAATCGCTGACCTTGTCGGCGACGATCAGGCTGTTCGTGACCGGGTCGATGGCGAGGCCGTCGATCGACCGCACGCCGAACCGCGACAGGTCATCGAGCACGATCATCTCGCGCGTGTCGAGATCGAACCGCGAGAGCTCCGAGCCCTGGCCGAGAACGAGCCCGACGTCGGGCACGAACGCGCTGCCCGTCGCGAGCGTGGACGGCGGCGCATCGAACCATGCCTCGTCGACGCCGGTGGCGCGGTTGTAGCGCGCGACCTGCGCGTACTGGAACTCGTACGCGGCGTCGTACGTGAGCGGCTGCGCGTAGATCTTCTGGGCGACCGCGTCGTACGCGATCGCATCCGTGCGCTGGCTGATCGAGACCGGCGTCCCGCCGCCGCCGTCGCCGGCCGGGAAGTAGCAGAAGTGCTGCGTCAGCGTGTTCGCCGCCGTGTCGAGCAGGAAGCCATCGCCGATCGCCGTCATCGCGAACAGGTTCGGCGCGAGCGAGACGATGTCGGTGATCGGGAACTGGAGCTGCTTGTCGGGCGTGGGCAGCTGGGCCAGCGTCATGATCGAGATCAGCTGGTCGCCCTCGATGCGATACAAGCCGCGGTCCTCATCGAACATGAACCGCGTGCCATCCGGCCCGACCGCCGCGCCGACCGGCCCGGCATCGGTGACGTGCATCGATGCGCGCAGATCGATGCGCGAGGTCGGCGCCTCCTCGCGCTCCGTGGCGCAACCAACGAGCAGCACGAGCAGGCCGACCGGGATCCCCTTCGTCATGGCCCGAGCCTAGCCCCGCTCCGGGGGCGTGCGCCACCTCGGAAATCTGAGCCTCGTGGTGCAGGCTGCTCTTCGCCAGATCGTGTAGCGGCGGGCACGCTACCGAGGCATGGCACCGCAGGCCGGATCGCTGCACTTCTCCGGGCTGTCCGTGGTCGATCGACTGTCGGTCAAGCTCCCGCCGATGTGATGGCGCCCCCCGACGCGCTCGCGGCGGTGGTGACCATCCTGGGCGCCCCGGCAGGATCAGCGACGCAGCGTGATCGCGCGGATCCGGTTGTACGGCACGGCTTCGCCGCCGGTGCCGTCTGCGACGTACAAGATCGCGCCGTCGCTGTCGACCGCGATGCCCTCGAGACCGTAGAACCGGGCCGCGAGCGGGTCGGCGTCGTCGATGTAGCCGGGCTGCCCGTCACCGGCGAGCGTCTCGAGCACACCGTCGTGGATGCGCAGGATCTGGGACGTCCCCGGATCAGAGACGAAGATGTCGCCGGCGGCGGTGATGGCGAGGCCCTGCGGGCGGTCGAACATCGGTTCGAGCGTGGTGACCTCGCCGCCGGGAGAGATCGCGCGCAGCCGATGGTTGCCCTGATCGGAGACGATCAACACTCCGTCGGCACGGAGCGCGATCGCGTACGGGATGTCGAACCGCGCGGCCGCGCCGGGCCCGTCGGCGAGACCAGGATCGTCCCACACGCCCGCGAGCGTCGACACCACGCCCGTCGCCGGATCCACGAGCTCGACCACGTGGTGGATGTAGTCGGCGATCGCGAGGCGACCATCGGGGAGCACCGCGATCCCGCGCGGTCGGCCGATGCGCAGTGCGACGACGCGCGCCGTTCCAGCCGCATCGATGCTCCACAGCGTCCCCGACATCGGTCCGTGACCGTTGCCCGGATCGTTGTCGGTGGCGACGTACACCGACGTCCCCCTCGTCGCGAGCGCGAACGGTCGCGTGAAGCTCGGATCGCCGTACAGCGTGGTCGCGGTGCCGGCGGCGTCCACCGTGCGGATCTTTCCATTGTCGAAGTCCGCGACGAGCACGCGACCATCCGCCGCGACCGCGACCCCGACCGGGTTGTCGAACAGGTTGACCTCGCGCGGGCCGTCGACGTCGCCGGCCTCGGCCCAGCCCGCGAGCGTCGTCGCACCGGCGGCCAGAGGTGGACGCGCAACCCTTGCGTCGGGCGCAGGGTCGGCGCCAGGAGAGCAGCCGACCGCGGCGACCGCGAGAACGAACGAGGAGGTACGACGCATGGCTCGATAGGCAGCAAGAAGCCTGCCGGTAGCGCCCCACCACCCAGGACCTGGTGCATGCAGCTCGCGCGCCTCGCAAAGGTAGGCACGCAACACGTTCGCGTTCCTTCCCGCGGAACGCCGCCCCGCAGCGGTACGTGACTTGCTCCCTGGACATTACGATGGCCGACACGCCGTATCACCTTCCGGAGGCCGAGGCCGGTGCCGTGCTGCACGGCAGCTACGTGCTGCGCGAGCGTCTGGGCGAAGGTGGGATGGGCGTCGTGTTTCTCGCCGATCAGCCCGCGCTCGCGCGGACGGTCGCGATCAAGATCCTCCACCCATCGCTCGCCACAAACCCGCAGCTCACGCGCGCGTTCTGTGACGAGGCGATCGCCGCAGGTCGGGTCCGCCATCCGTGCTCGGTCGCGGTCCACGACATCGGCCGGACCGCGGAAGGCGCGCTCTTCATCGTCATGGAGTACCTGCCGGGCCGCCCGCTCGGTCAGGTCATTGCCGAACAGGTGCTGTCGCTCCCGCGCGCCCTCGCGATCGCCGATCAGGTGCTCGCGGCGGTCGGCGCCGCGCACGACGCCGGCGTCGTCCACGCGGACATCAAGAGCGACAACTTCGTCGTGGAGGAGCTGGCCGGTCACGACCGCGTGGTGCTGATCGACTACGGTCTCGCGCGGTTCGAATCGCGCGGCGGAGTTGCGGACATGGTCTCGGGAACGCCCGAGTACCTCGCGCCCGAGGTGGTGCTCGGCGAGACACCGACCGTTGCGTCGGACCTCTACGCCGCCGGCATCATCCTCTACGAGCTGCTGACAGGCGCGACCCCGTTCGGCGGAGGAATCGCGGTCGATATCCTCGCCCGCCACGTCGAGGACGTCGTCATCCCGCCATCGCTGCGTCGCTCCGACGGAGCGATTCCACCGTGCCTCGATCAGCTCGTCCTTCGCGCGCTCGACAAGGATCCCGCGCGCCGGTTCGCGGACGCCGACGAGATGCGGCGGTGCCTGAAGATGGTCGTGCCCGCGCCCGCCCTGCCCGGGTACGGCCGGAGCGAGCCGTCCACCGCGTTGCCCGAGACCAGCCCCACGCGGAACTGCGGGCTACCCCACGCGCCCCGTCTCGCCCGCGGCTCCGGTGTCAGCGGCCTCCAGTTCGCGGAGGGACGACGAGCGCTGGCCGCGGCGATCATGCGCGGTGACCTTCCCGCGATCGCGAACGGATACCTGAGCCTCGCAGCCAGGCTCGTCGGCGAGGGTCACCACGGCGCCGCCGCGCGCGAGCTCGAGGAAGGCATCGACGTCCTCAGCGCGGGCCGCGGTCATCTCGCTCCCGGCGTGCCGGCGGAGACCGATCAGCTCGTGTTCGCGCTCGCGAATCTCTACGACCACGCCGGGCTTCGCAACCAGGCCCGCAGGCTCGCCGCGACCGCCGACAAGCACCGCACGCTCTCCGCCGCCACCGCGAGGTGACTGCGGATCGATGACGACGTAGCGCCTCGTCGTGGATCGCGCAGGTCCTGCGCGGGCTCGTGGCGTATTGGTGGAACGACGCGGTTGACCCGCGTCGAGACCATGCAGGCGCACTGGACGATCATCGTCGCGGACGAGCGTATCGCGCAGACCGCCTCGTTCGTCCGCGAGTGAGGACCCGAGCGCACGGGTGTCGAGCGCACCACTTGCGCGGAGATCGATCGGCACGCGCAACTGCGCGCCCAGATCGAGGCCTCCTGGATGCGCAGCGAGCATCGCGCCTCCGGCGACTGGACCGAGCACGCCGACATCAACGACGTCCTGCTCGCGAGCTGCCTCGTGGCATGACCTCGCGGAGTCAGTGAGCCGGCGCGAGCCCGCGCAGCACGTCGACGTAGGACACGATGCCGATCAACGCGCCGAACCGGTCGGTCACGGCCAGCGCGCCGATCGATGGTGCTCGAGGTATCGACCACCGGAAGGTGGCGAAGCCGGCGCTCGATCATGATCGACACGGCGTCGACGAGGAACGTCTCCGGCTGCACGGCGAACGGATACGGCATCATCACCTCCGCGGCGGTCAGCGACGACGGGCTGGGCTGCGTCATCGACGAGCGCACCTCGCCGTCGAGGATATCCGTGAGCGTCGCGATCCCGAGCAGCTTGCGCGCTCGACCACCGGCATCGCGCCGAGCTTGTCGAGGGCCATCCGGCCGGCGATCTCGGTCAGCGAGTCGTCGGGCCCGGCGGTCGTCCGCATCGCGGTCCGCACCGGGAGCTCCCACCACCCACCTCCGTTGGCGTGTGCGCGCGCTCCGAGAACGTCCCGGGGCTCATGACTTCGCGGATCTTCATGCTCTTCCCTCAAGCAGCCGCGATGCCATCGCCACGCCAGGATCCCGCGCAAGTCCTGCGCGCGTCACGACCACGACAACCTGGTGGCACGCCCGATGCTTCGATCTCCAGCACACCCCTTACAGGAGCGCATCATGTTCACGAACAACGGCAAGGCGCATTCGATCCAGCACGACGTCGAGGTCCAGCTCGACTCCATCAAGGCTCAGGTCAAGAAGCTCGTCGAACGGGTCGCCGAGACCGCGAAGCCCGCCGCCGAGCGCGCGCGGTCGTTCGGCGACCACGCGACGGAGCTGATCCGCGCCCACCCGATCGCCGCCGCGAGCATCGCGTTTGGCCTCGGCTACGTGGTCGTCCGGATCGCGAGGAGGTAGCCATGGAGATCGCATCTCTCCGTGCCGCCATCGTCGATCGTCCCTGGCGCGCCGTGATCGTCGCGATGGCCGCTGGCGCGAGCGCGGCCCTCGCCGACTCGCAGAGATCCGCGAAGCGCCCATCCCTCCTGGTCATGTTCGCCACCGCGCTGATCCGCAGCCTCGCCCGGACCGAGGCGGTGTCGTGGATCGACGCTCGCACCCGGCCGTACGCCTCGGCCGATCGGCCCCGCGCGTAGCGCCTACGCCTGGAGCGGGTGCGCGGGGCGATCCTCGCGGATCGAGGGCGGCGGCAGCGGCTCGACGGCACGGGTCTCGTCGAACCAGATGTACTCGTCGAACTGCGCCGGCAGCACGGCCTGGAAGTAGTGGCTCGCGAGCTCGGTGTCGGGCCGGTAGACCACGCCGATCGCGCGCTCGAGGCGCGGATCGGACAGCTCGTCGCGGAGCGCCGCGCGCACCGGCTCGCGCAAGTGAAGGAGGAACGCCGGCACGGCCGCATCGTGGCAGAGCCGTTCGTAGCTGTCGGAGCGCGCGGGTCGCACCCGCATCCGCTGCATCGGCTCGTCCCACGCGTGCGCCGCGGCCACCGTGCCGTGGTCGGTGCCGAACCCGACGACGAACACGTCGTCGCCGAACGCCTGTCGGCACAGATGACCGACGTTGTGCTCGCCGCGCGCCGCCATCTCGGTCGCGGCCGCGTCTCCCACGTGCGAGTTGTGCTCCCACACGATCAGCTTCGTGCCGGCCCCGCGATGCGCGGTGATCGCACGGAGCGTGTCGAACATGTGCTGGTCCCGCAGGTTCCACGACTCCACCGAGCCGTAGTACATCGCGCGGTAGTAGCTCTCGGCGCCGGCGACGACGCGCGCGTTCTGTGCGGCATCGAAGAACTCGTCGCCATCGTGCGTGGAGTACTCGATCCGCTTCGCGAGAAGGTCGCGGAGCATCGCGAGAACGTCGTTCTCGCACGACTTCAGGCGGCTGAGCAGCGCGGCGCGCCCGTACGCCGAAGGGTCGTGCTGCCACGGCGTGAGCCGCCCGTAGCGCTCGCGCGCGGCGCCGGCGGCCTCGGGATCCACGCGGTCGAGATAGCGCGTCACCTCGTACGCCGACGTGTACATGCTGTAGAGATCGAGGCCCGAGAAGCTGACGTTCGCGGAGGTCTCCGCGTTGTGCGCGCGCAGCCACTCGACGAGCTCGCGGGTCTCCTCGTTGCGCCACATCCACGTCGGGAACCGAGCGAACGGCTGCCACGGGCGCTGCGCCGGGCGCGCCCCGCGGACGTAGCGGTCGATCGCGGCGGCGTCGGGCCAGTCCGCCTCGACCGCGACCGCGGTGAACCCGCGCCGACGGATCAGCTCCTGCGTGATCCGCGTCCGCATCCGGTAGAACTCGGAGGTGCCGTGCGTTGCCTCGCCGAGAAGCACCACGCGGGCGTCGCCGATGCGCTCGATCAGCGCGTCGATCGGCGCGCTCTCGATCCGGCCGATCGGCTCGGCGCACTCCGCGATCAGCTTCGCGACCGTCGAGGTTCGCGTCACGGGGTTCGGCGAGATCAGCGCGCCGGTCGAGCGCCGCGGAATCGTTCCGCGCGGTGCACGCGGCTGGGTGTCTGCATCGGCCCAGCCCTGCTCGCCGATCAGCGGCACGAACTGCACGGCGCCGAGGTCCTCGCGGCGATACTCGGTGGCCCCGGTGCGGGTGACGCGGACCAGCTCCTGTGCTCGACCCGTGCCTACCGGCATGACGAGCCGGCCACCGACGACGAGCTGATCGAGCAGCGCCGGCGGAAGCTCGGGACCGCCGGCCGCGACCACGATCGCATCGTAGGGTGCGTGGTCGGCCCAGCCGAGCGTGCCGTCGCCGAGGTGGACGTCGACGCTCGCGTACCCGAGGGCCGCGAGCCGCTCCGTCGCGATGGTCGCGAGCTCCTCGATTCGTTCGACGGAGTCCACGTGGTGCGCGACCTGCGCGAGGACCGCCGCCGCGTACCCCGATCCGGTCCCGATCTCGAGGACGCGCTCGTGCGGCTGGAGCGCGAGCGCCTCCGCCATCACCGCGACGATGTACGGCTGCGAGATGGTCTGCCCACCCTCGATCGGCAGCGGACGATCGTCGTACGCGGAGTCCATCAGGTCGGGCGGCAGGAACGCTTCGCGGGGGACCGTGCCCATGGCATCGAGCACGCGAGCATCGCGCAGCCCGCGCGCGCGCAAGTGCCGCTCCACCATTGTTCGTCGCGCTGTGGCTGGGTTCATCACCGAAGGTGGAGCAAGGCACGCGCCACGTGCTCGGCGTGCGCGCCGCCTGCACACCCGCGCGCGTCGTGCATGGGTACGATCGGGACTTGCAGACCGGGGCGACCATCTCCACCATGTTCGCGACATGCCGCCGGAACGGCCCCGCCGCCCGACGCCCGTATCCTGTTCGAGGTATCGCCCGACGCCATCTTCGTCGCGGCCGCGGACGGGCGTCATACCGACGTCAATCCGGCGGCCTGCAGGCTGCTCGGCTATTCCCGCGACGAGCTGATCGGGCGCTCGATCACCGAGCTCGTCGATCCGCACGGGCTGAGATCTCCTTCGCGATCGCGTGGCCGGCATCGGCGGTCGCCTTCGCGATCATCTTCTCGAGCCGTTCGAGGCGGGGCTTCAACACCCGCCACCGCTCGCGCGCCTCCATACCTCCGAGGTGGAGCTCGAGCTCGAGCGATCGTCGACCGCGATGACGCCGGCGAGATCGCGCACGGCGTGCGCGGCGTCATCCTTCTCCGCGAAGTTCTCGACGTTGCCCTCGAGCACGACGAAACCGTCGCTCACCGTGGAGGTGATCTTGTCGTCGGGGACGTTGATGTTTTAGTGCAGAGCGTGACGGATCGCGGCGGCGAGCGCCGCGTCGGTGTGCGAGATGCCCGGGAGGGCGACTCCGACCTCGTTCGCGACGTCGAGGACGCCCGCCACGCGATGCGCGGCCTCCGCGGCGGCGAGCTTGTTGCCCCACGAGGCGACGGTGCCCGCCAGCGTCACCACCCCGTCATGTACGGAGACGCCGATCTTCGCGTCGGCGAGGCGCGAGTCCCAGTCGATCTCGTCGATGACCTCCTGGAGGAGCTGGACGTCGGTCTTCTTCGTGAGCGGCTCGGACCCGCACGCACGCGCGCACTGCCATGAAGTCGAGCCGATCCCGCGAAGGTTCGCTGCCGCGGATGGTACACGTCGCCCATGAGCGAGTTCAGCGACAGCTGTCACCTCCGCACGATGCACCGCGACGATGCCGTTCAGCTGCTCCTCGCGTCCAAGGTGCCTGGGTACGTGTTCGACGAGGCTGCCGGCTGGGTGCCGTTCGTGTTTCCAGTAGGCTCGCAGCCAGGGCTCGTCGACAACCTCGCGCGAGTCGTCGCAGCGAACGCCAGTCTTCTCGTCCGTTACGAATACGCCGAGGATCACGGCTGCGCGGTCACGGTCTACGACCGAACCGAACGGGTCGCTGGCCTCGAAGTCAGCTTCGAATCGTCGAAGCCCGGGCGATTTGATCGCGACGCGTTCATCGACCGCGGTCTGGTGACTGCGAAAGCCGGTGCCGAGATCGCGCGATGGGTCAGCGACGTCCGGCGCGATCTCGGCTCACTGGTAGTCGCCGCGAGCCTGGGGCTTCCTGGCCATGAGTGGTTCGCGTACGACTACGTCGACCGCCGACATCGCGACGCGGATCGACTCGCCTGCATCGAGGTCCGTGGTGATGGCAGCGTGAGCGGTGACGACGATGCAGCTCCGGTCGCGTCTCCGCCGGTCGACGGCGGGCCACTCTTCGAGTTCGCGATGGCGCTCGTGAGCGAGCTGGTGGCAACGAGCGCGATCG
>JBBRED010000079.1:0-26868 GCA_038203335.1 Haliangiales bacterium
CGTCGAGCTGCTGAAGCGCATCGCGCGGGTCTCCGAGGAGGGCGCGCGCGACGTCGACAGCGCGACCGAGCACTACCTCAAGATCCTCGAGCTCCAGCCCGAGAACCGCGACGCGCTCGACGCGCTCGGCCGCATCTACGAGTCCACCGAGCAGTGGGCCGAGTTCATCGAGGTCACGCGCAAGCTGATCAAGGTCACGAACGACCGCAACACGAAGGCCCTGCTCTACTTCCGCTGCGGCTCCGTGATGGAGGCGAAGTTCGGTCGCGAACAGGACGCGATTCGCTACTACGACGCCGCGATCAAGACCTCGTCGGCCTGCCTCCCCGCCGTGCACGGACTTCGAGACCTCTATCGCCGCCGCGAGGAGTGGCCGCGCGTCATCGAGACGCTCGAGCTCGAGGTCAAGCTGTGGCAGGACGACAAGGAGCGCGCCGGGGTGTTCGCGCAGATCGGCCGCATCCTCGACAAGCAGCTCGGCGACGGCGAGAAGGCGATGCACTACTACGAGAGCGCGCTCTCGGTGGATCCGGACTGCCTGCCCGCGAACCAGGCGCTGTTCGAGCACTTCTTCGACGCCGGCGAGTGGGACAAGGCGCAGCCGCTCGCCACCGCGCTCGCGCAGAAGGCGATGCGCGACGGAGATCCGAGCACGCGCTCCGACTTCTATCGACGCCGCGGCGTGGTCGCGAAGATGACCGGCGATCCGCGCGCCGCCGCCGAGAGCTTCATCGTCGCACTCGAGCTCAAGCCCACGAACGCCGAGGCGCTCGACGATCTCGGCCTGCTCGCGCGCGAGCGCCCGGAAGCGTGGGAGTTCGAGCTCACGTACCGCGAGCTCGACAAGCTGTACCGCCGCCGCGAGGACGCCGGGGCGCTGCTCGCCCGCGTGCACATCGGGCGCGCCGCGATCATCGAGCGCGATGGCGATCTCGATCAGGCCGCCGAGCTGTACCGCCAGGCCGTGGACCTCGCGCCCTCGGACTTCACCGTCCTGTCTGCGCACGTCGATTTCCACGCCGACGTGCGCCACTGGTCAGAGGCGATCACCGCGATCCAGAAGTTCACGAACACGAACTCCACGCTCCCCGTGGATCGTCTCGCCGCGCGCATGCGCCAGGCCACGATCCACGCCGACGGAGAGATGGACGCGCATCGCGCGATCGGCGTGCTGCGCGAGGTGATCAAGACCGATCCGGGTCACCAGGACGCGTACTACATGCTCGCCCAGCAGTACTTCCTGATCGCGAAGTACACCGAAGCGCGCCAGGCGATCGATCGGGTGATCGAGCTGGCCACCGCACCGGGTCAAGGCCTCTCGGCCGCTGCGCTGGCGCGCTACTACTACTACAAGGGCCGCATCCTCGACTCCTCCGGCGATCCGCGCGCCGCCGCGCCGCAGTACCGCCGCGCGAGCGAGTACGACCCCGGCTACGCGCCGCCCGCGCTCGTGCTCGCGCGCCGCGCCGCCGACGGTGGCGATCAGCGCCAGGCCGAGACGCTCCTCATCGAGGCCGCTCACGCCGCGATGGCGCACGGCGGTCCGCGCGCGGCCGTACCGCTGCAGCGCGGCCTCGCCCGCATCCTGCTCGCCTCCGGTGACCGCCCCGCCGCGATCGAGGCGTACCGAGGCATCCTCAACGTCGAGCCGGATAGCCCGAGCGATCGTGTGGCGCTCGCCGAGATCTACGCGGTCGATGATCCGAAGCGCGCGATCGGCGAGCTCCGCAAGGTGCTCGAGCGCGACATCCACCACGCTCCGGCGTACCGGCTGCTCGCCTCCTTCTATAACCGCACGGGCGATGTCGAGCGCGCGAACCGCGTGCTCACCGCCCTCGACCTGCTCGGGTTCGCCGAGGAGGCCGATCGCACCGCCGCCCAGCGCCTGCGCGCGACCCGCGTGGCCGAGGCGATGCGCCGGCCGATCTCCGATGAACAGCGCGAGCGCCTGTTGATCACCGCCGCGGCCCGCGAGCCGCTCGGCGAGGTGTTCGCCGTGTTCGCCGAGCAGCTGTCGAGCCTCGTCGCGCAGCCGAGCCTCGGCGAGAACCTCCTGCCCGCGCAGGGCACGGAGCCGCGCCTCGTCCAGCTCGCCGCCGAGCTCGGTTTCCTCTACGAGGTCGACGCCGAGGTGTTCGTCGGCGAGAAGGTCCCCGGACTGTTCGCGGTCACCGCGTATCCACGCCGCGTGGTCGTGATCGATCGCTCGCTCCTCTCCGAGAGCGACCTCGCGCTCCGCTTCATGTTCGGCTACGCCTTCGAGGCGATCCGCGGCGGCTACGCGGCGCTCCTCCAGCTCGGCGCGCGCCATCGCCGCGAGCTCGGCGCCCTGCTCCGCGCGCTGCTCGCCTCCGATGCCGAGCTGACCGGCCCCGCCGCCGAGCTCGTGAACTCCGCGAACGGCGACGCGCAGAAGGTCCTCGAGTCCCACGCCGGCATCCGCGATGTCGATGCCGGCGCCTGGATGGACGGCATGCTCGCCTGCGCAAAGCGCGCGGGTCTCCTCGCGTGCGACGACTTTGCGGCCGCGATCTGGGCGGTTGCCCGCCTCTCCGGGGAGCGCCTACCTAGCCACGACGCTACCGTCGCCCTGGGATCGGTCCTCGGCGGCCCGGACCTCGTGCGGTTCTATCTGTCCGACGACTATCAGCAACTTCGCGACGCCCTGACCGTCGGGTAGCGGGCTGACACCTGCCTACACAGGTGAATGGCAAATCCATCGCGCGCCTGCTGGATCCACCGACGAGCGGCAGGCTACACTTTCCAGGGCAGCTTATGCGGGTGCGTTGTAATAGACCATACCGCCGTTACGTGGCGGAGGTGCGATGAGCCAAAAGTTTCAGGCGTCGGTGCAACACCGGGGTGACGTGAGCTACGTCAAGCTCGGCGGCGTCATCGACGAAGACAACGAGCTGACGGATCTTGTCGACAAGATTCCGGCAGGTACCGCGGTGATCGATCTCGGGGAGATCGAGCGAATCAACTCGTGCGGCGTGCGCGACTGGGTGAACTGGCTCTCGAAGCTGGAGAACAACGGTACGCGTTCCGTGCTCGTCGAGTGCTCGCCGGCGATCGTCGCGCAGATCAACCTCGTCAACAACTTCACCGGTAGCGGTGTCGTCAAGAGCTTCTACGTTCCGTACTTCTGCCCGGAGTGCGACGAAGAGAAGGTTCTGCTCGTCGAAGCGACGGACATGGGTCCGCCGCCGCACGAGCCGCCGACCTGTCGCTGTGACGAGTGCGATCTCGTCATGGACTTTGACGACATGCCGGACTCGTACTTCGCGTTCCTCTCGAACCAGAAGAAGCTCGCCGAGCCCGACAAGATCAACGGTGCGATGCGCGACCTCGGTCGTGGCTCCGAGCCGGACTCCGCCAAGGGCAAGGTCCGCTCGCGCGCGAGCCAGCCGAACCTCTCGGGCGCGGGCTCGAAGCCGAGCGTTCCGTCCCTGCCGTCGATCCAGCGCACCAGCACGCAGCCTGCGAGCGCGCTCTCCGGTGCGAACAAGGCGCCGAGCAAGCCGCCGAGCCGTCCGCAGCTCGGCTCCAAGCCGCCGACCGGTCCGGGCGGCAGCCGTCCTCCCGGTCAGATGCGCGGCTCGGCCTCCGAAGGCCTGCCCGGCAACTCGTTCGGTGGCTTCGCCGCGCAGAGCATGACCACCGGCTCGGTGGCGCCTCCCGGCAAGTCGAACGCGCTCGTGTTCGTACTGATCGCGATCCTCCTCGGCGCGATCGGCGTGCTCGCGTACCTCGTGCTCACGAAGTAGCGCTACGCAGCGGCGCGGCGCGGGCGCTCGTGCATTCGCACGACGGTGCCGCCGACCGGGGCGAGCGTGATGCCGCGGCGGCCAACGCGCGAGGGCTTGCCGGTCGCGCGGAGTTGCGTGCGCGTGACCACCGTCTCGAGGACGATCCGCATCTCGAACTGCGCGAACGCCATGCCGATGCAGCGCCGGATGCCGCCGCCGAACGGCAACCACGTGTACGGATCGGGCTTCACGCCGAGCCAGCGCGATGGATCGAAGCGCTGCGGATCCGGGTAGTCCGCGGCGCGATGGCCCGCGAGGTACACCGACGGTGCGACGCGCGTGCCGACGGGCAAGGTCCAGCGCCCGAGCTGGTACGGCGTCATGACCACGCGCCCGACGAGCGGCACGATCGGGCGCACCCGGAGCGTCTCGCGGATCACGGCGTCGAGATATTCCTCGCGACCGGCGGCGACCTCGGCCTGCAGCCGCTCGAGCGTCTCGGGGTTCGCGAGCAGCAGATCGAACGCCCACGCGAGCGACGTGGCGGTCGTCTCGTGGCCGGCGAGCAGCAACGTGACCAGCTCGTCGCGGATCTCCACGTCGGTCATTCCGGTGCCCTGGTCATCGCGCGCTTCGATCATCATCGAGAGCACGTCGTCGCCGCCGGTCGCGCGCCGGCGGTGCTCGCGGATCATCGCGTAGATCGTCTCGTCGACGGCGAGCTTCATCTTCGTGATCGGTAGCCACTTCACCTTGAACGGGTCGAGGCCGATCATCCCGGGGAACAGCAGCCAGGGATTCGCAGCCACGGCGAGCAGATCCACGAGCTGCTTGCGGAGCCGGTCGCTGTGCGCGACGCCGAACACCGTCCGGAGGATCACGTCGAGCGTGATCGCCTGCATCTGTTCGTGCAGCGGAAACGGGCGATCGGTGGGCCACGAGTCGATCGAGGCGTTGCTGATGTCGCGCATCGCCGTCGCGTAGGCGCGCATCCGCTCGCCGTGAAACGCCGGCAGCAGCAGGCGGCGCTGGCGGAGATGCTCGGCGCCGTCGAGCGTGAGCATCGAGTGCTTGCCGAGCATCGGCTCGAGGAGCGTCGCGTTGCCCTTGCCGGCGTACAGCGTCTCCGGATCCGCGGTGAGCACCTGCTTGATCAGCGCCGGATCGGCGACGACGACGAACGAGCCGATGTTCGGCGCGCGCCACGTGAACACGTCGCCGAACCGCCGGTGGCAGTCATCGAGCAACTTCAGCGGCTGCACGATCCACCGCGCGATCTGGACCAGCGCAGGGGACCGCGGGCCGGGCGGAAGGCTCATCCCCCTATGATGCCGGATCCGACCGGTCCGGTGCGGCTCGCCTGCGGCCCGCAGCGGGCACGAACGCGCGCCCGTCTGGGTCCCGCCGATCGATCTAACGGGCGCATCACCTCATCTGGAGTCGCCTTCATCGCGAGCGCCCCAACACTGAGGCATGACCGAATCCGCCAAGACCGAGACCTCCACGTGGGACGACGTTCGCCAAGTCCGAGATCAGATCAAGCTCGAGCTGCACCTCGCCGGGATGGAAGCGCGCGAGCAGTGGGACAAGCTGCAGCCGCGGATCGTCGAGCTCGAAAAGTCGTTCGAGTCGGGTGCGCACAAGGCCGGCACGGCGATGGCCGACGAGGTCTCCGCCCTCGGCGCCACGCTCAAGCGGCTGTTCGGCGAGATCACCGCCAAGAAGCCGAGCTAGTTAGTTAGCGGGAGAACACCAGCAACAGGTTCGGCCCCACGATGCCCTTCCACTGATTGTCGACGACCGCGACGAAGCGGCCGTCGGGCAGCCTCGCAAGGCCCTCGAGATTGAGCCGGCCGTGGAGGGCCGCCGTGAGGTCGAACATGACCTCGGGATGGATGGTGCGATCGGCGGGGCGAAGATCGAAGCGGAGGATCCTCGTCACGCCGAAGTTCCGCTCGATCGCCCAGCCCCGGATCGTCGTTCCGTCCTTTGCGCACTCGAGGGCCGAGAGCTTGCCGGTCTGGGACGTCAGCATCAGGCGACTCACGTGCGTGATCTTGCCGCGGTCGATGAACACGATCGGCGCCCAGCGCTTTCCGTCGCTGGTGCCGCTGGCCTCGAGGGCAACGATCACCGAATCGCCGATGTTGCAGATGCCTTCGGCGCCCTCGTTCCTGGGAATCGAGAGGCCGAGGGTTTGCTCCGGTAGCACGATCGTCGAATCGACCTGGATGTGGTTGCCTTCGCGGTGCGCGAGCAACACGGTCGCGATGCCGGGGACCTTGCCCTCGGTCCCGAACGCGAAGCGGTCTCCGTCGAGCACGGCGATACCCTCGAGGTCGATCCGGTCGGGTACGCCCACGACGGGGAACCCTTCGAGGGTGACGGCGTTCGTCTCGGAGACGACGATGCGGTACACGATGTCGGCGCGCTCGGCGACGGTCCACAACGCGCCACCCGGGCCGCTCGCGAGGCCCGACAGCCCGTCAGCGGTGTCGAGTTGGAGCTCGACGAACGTGCCACCGGTCAAGCCCGCGGAGTGGACGGTCGGCCCCCCGCAGCCGCATGACAGGGCGACGAGCGCGGCGCCGATGGGGATCCACTTGCTCACGGGTACGACTGGCGCGGCTCCGACGCTACAGCAAGAACGCCGCGTGGACGCGTCGATTCTCTGGATGAAGCACGCAAACATGATGCGCGGATCTCACGGGCTTCTCATCTCCGCGTCGAGGTACCCTGGAACTGCGATGAATCCCGAGGACGAGACGCTGCCCGCTCAGACGAGCGACGCGCCGCGGTCCGTCGCGCGCCCGACGGACATTCCGAGCGCGGTCGGGCGCTTCGAGATCGAGTCGAAGCTCGGCGAGGGCGGCATGGGCGTGGTGCTGCTCGCGACGGATCCGCTGCTCGGCCGGCGCGTCGCGATCAAGGTGCTGCGAGGCGCGAACGATGCCTCGGCGAAGCGGCGCTTGCTGCGCGAGGCTCAGGGCACGGCGAAGCTCGCGCACGAGAACGTCATCGTCGTGCACGAGGTCGGCGAGCATCACGATCAGGTGTATCTCGCGATGGAGTACATCGCCGGCGAGACGCTCAAGCGCAGCCAGGCGAGGCGGGACTGGCGCGGCGTGCTCGAACTCTACGCGCGCGCGGGCCGCGGGCTGCAGGCCGCGCACGACGCGGGTCTCGTGCATCGCGACTTCAAGCCGGACAACGTTCTCGTCGGCACGGATGGCCGGTTGCGGGTCACCGACTTCGGCCTCGTCGCCGCGACGGGCGAGGTGCCCGAGCCATCGGCGCGGCGCGACGACTCCGAGCTGAGCGCCAAGCTCACGCACACCGGCGCGGTGCTGGGCACGCCGCGCTACATGGCTCCCGAGCAACACCGCGGCGAGGCCGTGGATGCGCGCGCCGATCAATTCGCGTTCTGCGTCGCGCTCTACGAGGCGCTGTATGACCAGCAACCGTTCGCCGGGACCACCCACGCGGAGCTCGCCGAGAACGTGGTCGCCGGCAGGCTCGCGCCTCCGCCGCCGTCGGAGATTCCTGATCGCGTACGCGATGCGGTTCTGCGCGGGCTCCGTCGCGATCGCGAGGAGCGGTATCCCTCGATGCGCGATCTCCTCGTGCAGCTCCTGGTCTCCCCGTCGCGCCGGCGCTGGCCGGTCGCGCTCGGCCTCGCGATCGTGGCCGTCGCGATCGCGGGAGGCGTGTTCGCGATCACCCGCAGCCCCGACGACGAACCCAAGCCCGCGGCCGTCCAGGCCCCCGCCGTTGCGACGGCGCCGCCGCCGGTGGTCGAGGCACCGGTCTCGACGCTCGAGGTGTTCTCGCTGCGACCGGCCCTGGGTGCGTTCGACGACGGCGAGCTCGGCTTCGCCGCCGAGAAGTACGACGAGGCCGCGCAGAGCTACGAGCGGGCGCACACGGATCTGAAGGTCCCGCAGCTGCTCTACAACGTCGGCGCGTGCTTCTACATGAAGGGCAAGCGCGACGGCGATGTCGCCGCGTACCGGCGCGCTACCGAGCTGTACACGCAGTATCTCGCCAGTGACCCGATCGCGCCCGGCGTTGCAGCGGCGGTCGATGCGATCCGCGCGGAGATCGCGCGCATCGAGGGCGGAGGCGCGCGCACCCCATCCGGGATCCACCTCGACGACCCCAAGCCGCGCGGCTTCGTGCTGCTGATCAGCAATCCGGCCGGCGCCACGGTCTATGTCGACGATCCGGCGAAGGGCCCGATCGGGACCACACCCTGGTCCGGCACCCTCGACGGGCCGCATACGATCTTCATCGCGAAGCCCGGCTACACGGGAATCGAACGGACGAATGATTACCACCGGAGCAAGCTGCTCGTGATCCAAGCCACTCTGGCGCCGATCGAGACCAAATGATGCGACGGTTGCCGTCCAGCTCCGTCCGGATCTCCGTGGTGCGCACCCTCGCCCTCATTGCACTGGTCGCCGCGTGCGGCACCAAGCGCGACCGCGCTCCCGACGACGCCCGCGGCGGCGCCGATGACGACAGCGGCATCATCGATGCGAGCTCGCTCCCCGATCCGGATGCGATGCCCGACGCGAAGCTCGTCGACGCCTCCACCCTCGACGCGTTCCCCGGCGTCCTCGACCTGCGAATCAACTGCCACAACGACTGCACGCTGATCGCCACGCCGCCGTCGATCAACGTGCACGCCGGCACCGGCTTCGAGGTCAACTGGATCAACGTCGGCGATACCGACTGCGACGTGGCCAAGATCGACCAGTTCAACCAGGTCCCGATCATCATCGGCCTCGAACCAGGGACGAACTATCACGACCCCGTGCACACCTGGTGCGGCACGCAATTCACCGGAACGTTCTCGTTCCGCATCAATATCTGCACGATCGCGTCGTACATCCCGGTCAACTGCGGCGCCTGACGGGAAGATCGCGCCGCGGCATCGTTGCTGCGGCATGACGATCAAATCGACGCTCGCGATTCTCACCCTCGCTGCCATCGGTCTCCTTGCTGTGGAGTCGCAGGCCCACGCCGACATGGAGACCTGCTCGTTCGCCGGGCACGGCTCGAATGGCCTGCCAACCTACGAGGTCCAGAAGGTCGAATACTTTCATGCGCCCTCGAACTTCAACTTCAACGCCTTTCGCTGCGACTGGAACACCGGTCGCTGCAGCCTCTCTGGTTGGATGATCTCGAAGCGCGTGTTGCCCACGACCGGCAAGCAGCCCGCGGTCATCTTCCTCCACGGCAGCGAGGGTGGAATCGACAACTTCATTCCCATCGAGGACGATCAGAGCCTCACCAGCTACTCGTGTCCGATCAAGAAGTTCGTCGACGCGGGCTACGTGGTGTTCATGCCGTATCGCCGCGGCGTCTTCGACCAGACGTCGGCCTCGACCTTGCCGGTCGCGGCGCGCGGCCTCGAGGGCTGGTCGAGCTCCGGCTGGGCGGCGAACGAGTGGGCGGTCAACTCGGTGAACAACCAGGGCGCCACCATGAACCACGACAACTACACCGGGCAGTACATCGACTACCTGCTCCGCGAGATCGACGACCTCGTGTTCGCGATGAACACGCTCGACAACTTCACCCGTCCCGACATGACCTCGAAGCTGGTCGACGCCGCGCGCGTCGCGGTTGTCGGGCACTCCTTCGGCGGTGTGATGAGCACGCTCGCCGCGGCCGATGACGATCTGTTCGACCTGTCACTCGTGCAGCATGGCCCGCGCGCCTTCGTCAGCCTGTCGGGCGCCGCGATGAGCTACCACACGTCGCACTGGTTCCCCGAGGTGTTGACCGATGCGGCCTCGCACAACAACGCACCGTTGATGTTCACCCGCGCAATCGACGAAGATGCGCGGTCGCCGAACGACTTCGCCTCCGCGCGCGAGCCGTTCAACGCGCTCGGTCACTTCCCGGCGAAGTCCGGCATGGCGCTGTTCTCGAACGTCAACGCGACGTGCACCACCGGCGTCTCCCCGTGGCAGTGCCAGCACACCGCGTTCGTGACGAACGCCGCGCAGATCGCCCGCTGGTTCCCGACCGTCAACGGCATGCTGCTCGGCGCGGGGATGTAGTCACTCGTCGTCGGGCTTGACCGCGATGCCGTGCCGCTCGATGAGCCGGCGCAGCTGCGTTCGGTGCAGACCGAGAGAGCGCGCCGCGGCGGCAACCTTGCCGTCGTTGGCGCGCAACGCCGTTTCGATGCGCTCGCGCCACTCGTCGTCGACGGTCTGCGGCATCACCTTGCGCACCGGCTCGTCGGCGGGCGGTGCACCCGCGGCGGAGAACACGCTCCCCGCCGATGCCGCGAGGTGGCGCCCGAGGACGCGGGTCTCGGGATACGCGCCCTGCGCGGCGACCCGGAGCTCGGCGAGCAGCTCGCGCACGTTGCCCGGCCACGGCCGCAGCAGGCACTGCTCGACGAGCGAGACGTGCGCGGACAGCGCGAGTCGCGAGAGCTCGGCGACGATCAGCGCCGCGATCTCCTCGGGCCGGCTGCGCAGCGGCGGCAGCGTGACCGCCGGCGTGCCGATGCGGAAGAACAGATCCTCGCGCAGCGCACCAGCGGCGACGAGCGCGCGCAGGTCCTTGTTCGTGGCGGAGCAGAACCCGAGCTCGATCTTTCGCGGCTTCGTGGTTCCGAGCGGCAGCACCTCGCGCGCCTCGATCACGCGGAGCAGCTTCGCCTGGACCTGCGCGTCGAGCTCGCCGATCTCGTCGAGGAATAGCGTGCCGCCATCGGCGTCGACGAGATAACCGGTCGCATCCTGATCCGCGCCGGAGTACGTGCCGCGCTTCGCGCCGAACAGCAGGCGCTCGGCGATCGGCTGCGGGATCGCGGCGCAGTTGACGGCGATCAGCGGGCCCGTCGCGCGCGGACCGGCGCGATGAAACGCCGCGGCCACGCCTTCCTTGCCCGTGCCGCTCTCGCCGCGCACGTGCAGCACGGAGCCGATCTGCGCCGCGCGCGCGACCTCGTCGAGCAGCGCCTGCATCGCGGGACCGCGCACGAAGCCATCGATCGTTCGCACGCCGCGCTCCTCGAACGGCGTCACGTCGGCGCAGGGCACGAGGATCGAGTCACCGAGCCGCAGGACCCGGTCGAACCGGGTCGGGGCATGAGGAGCCACGTGTGCCCCATCGAGGAACGTTCCGTTCTGACTACCCAGATCTGTTGCGGCAAAATGCCGGCCGTCGAAGGTCACGGCGGTGTGACGGCGCGAGATCCGGCCATCGTCCAGCTTGCCGACACCGTCGGTGCCACGGCCAAATTCGAGAGCGTTGTCGATTAATGGGAAGAACCGGGCCGTCGCGTCGTTCCCCGCATAGACCAGCACCAGGCCCGGTCGCGCCTCGACGGGGCGCGTCGATCCCAGGGTGCTGGGTGGCAAGGTTCCGAGCTCCACCTTCGTAGGATATCCCGACCGGACCGTCGATCCGGGATAGGGTCAGGACACTTCATGCGCACATATCTAGGGTTGGTGGTGATCGCGTTCGCGGCGGTCGGATGCACGGATGACGCGGTCGATGATGGGCTCACGACCGCAACGACCGCCCAGGCCGTTGCGATCCTGTGTCCGCTCGAAACCGGCTGCACGCACACGAACGGCGGTGGCGTCACCACCGAAGAGCTCGGTGGCGCCGGTATCGGACCGAACGACTTCGAGATCCTCCGCTTCGTGAATCTGGCCGGCGGCGGCGTGACCATCCAGGGGCGCCAGGTCGATCCGGCAACGCAGCAGTACGTCTTGAAGTCGACGGACGGCCAGATCGACGCGTACTACGCCGGTGTTGGCCGCGGCGTCGTATCCATCAACGAAGTTGCGAACCATCCCACGGAGCCGGAGATCTCACTCTCTGGATTCGCAGGGTTCCCCAACGGAATCAGGTCCTTTGTCGGGGACGAGATCCTCGACGTCTATCTCGTGATCCTCATCGACGGCCTGCCCTACACGCTGAGCTTCTGGAGTCCGCGCACCGAGATCAACCCTGCCGGTAGCGCGCACGTGAACGTCCATACGTTCTTCATGCGGTGGAATCCGCAGAAGAACTTCTCGTCTCCCAATACCCAGCCCTACTGCTACCGGGCGCTCACGGCCGATCCGGCCAATCCGAACCAGCACCTGCAGCCGCTGCAGCACGAAACCGACCCGGTCGTGTTTCAGCAGGGTATCGGCGTCAACCCGTTGACCGCGACGATGGTCGTCAACAACTCCTACACCACGATGTCGTGTTTTCATGGCGCGATGGCGACCGTGGCCTGGTGGGGATATCCCTATCGCGGTTCCTCGACGCAGACGAACCGCTTCGAGGCGGCGATGCACATGAAGCGTGCGTCGTACTGTGGAGATAAGTCGTTCTACACGCGCTCCGGCACGCAGATCCTCATCAAGGACAACGTGACTCCGACGCCGATCCAGAACGACTCGCTCTCGACTGCGAACTTCGAAGCCGCGTGGGGAACGACCTCGCAGGGCATCCGCGCGGTGTGCGTCAACATGGCCAAGCGGCGACGTCCCGGTGTGTTCTTCCCGCCGCAGACCGGCGCGGACTGGGATGGCAAGTGCAATAACGTCGCCCTCCCAGACTGCCCCGGCGGGGTGGCTCCGCTTTCGATCAGCGGGCTCGGCGTGAACGGACTGGTCCTGATCGCCGACGAGAAGAAGCCGTCACCGTAGCGCGGCGAGCGCGGCGCGCACCCGCACCGCGCGTGCCGAGCTGTGATCGATCGCGATCGCGCGATCGGCGTACTCGAGCCCACGTGCGACGGCAGCGCGATCGTGATCGCGCTCTGCGACTGCGAGCTGCACGGCCGCCGCAGCGGCCTGCGCGGCTGCGTCCCCCGCGCCGAGCGAGAGCGCCTTGTCGATCGCAGCACGCGCGGCGGTGAGGTCGCCGGCGACGAGTTCGAGCTCTGCCCGCTCGACCCACACGCTGCCCGCTTCGGGCATCATGCGAAGCGCCTCGGTGAGCGCGGCGCGGGCGGCGACAAGCGGTTCGCCCGTGCTCTTGTTCCGGGTCTGGAGCCAGTGCGCCTCGATGCGGGCTGCGTGGGCGCGATAGAACAAGGTGGTCACCGTACCGGGATGCAGCTTGTCGGCTCGGTCGAGGTAGCCGCGGACCAGCTCGAGGGCCGCCGCCGGGTCACCGCCCGTGTCGGCGAGATACGTCGCCAACGAGCTCTCGGCGCCGGCCATCACGTGGAGAAACGTGTCGAAGCTCGGATCGATCGCGAGCCCGTGCTCACCTGCGCGCTCGCTATCGGCGACCGCCGCGCGCGGATCCTCGCCGTGGTCCACTTGGTACTCGGCGATCGCGCTCGAGAGATCGGCCTGGTTCGCCCACGCGAACACGTACGCGGCATCCACGACGGTCGCGGCCTGATAGCCCGCGAGCGCGGCGCGGAACTCTGGCATCGGATCACCACCCGTCGCAGCGATCGCCGTTCCGAGCCAGCGATGCGCAACACCGAGGTCGTTGTTCGGCCATGGATCGTTGGGTCGGATCGCCAGCGCCTGGGCGAACTCCTCCAGCGACTTGCGCCACCATGGCTCACCCGTTCCCCCGTGATACTGCTCGTAGAGACCGCGGGCGATGTGCGCATTGCCAAGCGCGTCCCACGCGCCAGCGTCGCGAGGATCGAGAGCGATCGCGCGCTCGGCGGCGGCGGCGGCTGTCTCGAGAAGTGGGCGACGGTCGGGCGCACCGTCGATCATCGCCTGGGATCGCAGCATCAGGATCCGCGCCTTCGATGTGTACGCGGAAGCATCATCCGGGGCGGCCGTGATCGCACGCTCGATCATCGCGAGCGCGCCGTCATGGGGCTCCTTGCTGGGCTTGTTGCTCTGGCGCTGGTCGATGTCGGCACGCTCGAGCAGCGCCTGCGCCGCCGCCTCGTACACCGACGCATCCGAGCGCGCGACCTCGGTGGCCTGCGCGTACAGCGCGCTCGCCGCTTCGAGCTGCGGGCGGGCTGCATCGTAGTTGCCGCGATCCACGTCGACGACGGCGGCCGCGTAGGTCGCATCGGCGGCGAGCTTGCGCGCCTCGAACACCCACGGGGTCGACTCGGCGATCGCGAGCGCGCGGGTCTTCGCGGTCGCGTAGTCGTGCCGATACAGCGCGACGAGCACGTCGAGCAGCGCGCTTCCGTCCACCGCACCGCGGGCCCGCTCGAGCTCGACGAGCGCCGGCGCGAGGTACTGCTGCTCGAGCTCGCGCTCGCGCGCCGCGAGCCACACCTTGTCGCCCGAGCGCCGCGCCTCCTCGAGCGCGCGGTGATAGAGCTCGCCGAGGGCTCGGCCGCGCGCGGCGTGGAGCTCGGGCGTATCGAGGCCGCCCTGCTCCGCCCGCTCGAGCTCGTCGAGCGCGGCGGACCACTCGTGCAGCGCGAGGTGGCCGCGGCCGAGCGCGTCGTGCACCACGGCGTCGCCGAGCTCACCGAGGTCATGCGGCACGGCGGCGATCGCCTTCATCCGTGCGCGGACCAGGTCGCGCTCGCGACGCGCGTCGTGCAGCGGGAGCTGATAGGTGGTGTGCAGGAGCAGCTCGATGTCCTTCGCGTCCCGACCGAGGCGCTCGGCGAGCTGCGTGCGCTCCACGCTGCGCGCGCGCTCCGCTCGAGAGCCCAGGTACGAGCGCACGCCGAGCGCCCCCACGATCAGCAGCGCTGCCGAGGACGCGGCTCCGAGCGTGTAGAGGCCGCGGTGCTTGCGCATGCTCGCCCGCAGGCGCTGCCGCAAGGTCGGGCGGCGACCGACGATCGGCTGACCGTCGAGATAGAGGTTGAGATCGTCGGCGAGCGCGCGCGCCGAGGCGTAGCGCTGCGCGGGATCCTTTGCCATGCACTTGAGCGCGATGGTCTCCACGTCCACCGGCAGCGCCGGCACGATGCGCCGCGGCGGCACGGGGTCGTGGTTGAGCACCATGTCGAGCGCGATCGCGAGCGACTCGGCGGCGAACGGCACGCGCCCCGTGATCAGCTCGTAGAGCGTGGCGCCGAGGCTGTAGACATCGCTGCGGCGATCCACCGCCCGCACGTCGCCGCGTGCCTGCTCGGGCGACATGTACGCGGGCGTTCCGAGCAGCGCGCCGGATTCGGTGAGCCCGACCTCGAGTGTGGTCTCGCGTGCGAGCCCGAAGTCCATGACCACAGGCTGCGGCTTGCCATCCTCGGCACGCTCGACGAGGACGTTGCTCGGCTTGAGATCGCGGTGAACGATGCCGAGGCGGTGGGCCTCGTTGATCGCGAGCGCGACGTCGCGCACCACGGCGAGCTTCTCGTCGAGCGACATCTGCGCCGCCGCAGTGCCGAGGGTCTCGCCGGCGACGAACTGCAGCGCGATGTACGCCCGGCCGCCGATCTCGCCGACCTCGTAGACGCGGCACACGCCGGGGTGATCGATCCGCGCCTGCGCGCGGGCCTCGCGAACGAGCCGCATGGTCAGCGCCGGGTTGCCGCCGCGGATCAGCTTGATCGCGACCGGGCGATCGAGGCGACGGTCGCGCGCCTTGTAGACCACGCCCATGCCGCCCTCGCCGAGGCGCTCGCCGATCTCGTACTGCTCCCACGACGCCGGCGGCGCGTCTGACGAGACCTGCAGCGTCTCTGCCGGCAGCGTATCGTCCGTCGCCATCCCTCCGCGGATGCTAGCAGAGCCGGGAGGTGGCGTTGAGGATCGCCTTCAGCTTTGCCCGTGCGCGCAAGAGGCGCGTCCCGACGGTGTTGATCGAGATGCCGAGCTCCTCGGCGATCTCGGAGTACGCCCGGCCGCGCGTGTACAGCTCGTAGACCCGGCGGTAGCGCGGATCGAGCTCGACGAGCGCCGCATCGACCTGCTCCGGCGTGATGGCCTCCCATGGCGCCGCCTCCGGCTGCTCGGGCGTCGCGATGTCGTCGATCTCGTCACTCGGCTGCGCCTGGCGCCGCGACGCGCGGTACCGATCGCGGAACCGGTTGCGCAGGATCACCGCGAGCCAGCCACGGCGATTGCCCTGCTCGATGTACTTGCCGCGGGCACGGAGCGCACGCTCGAGCGTGTCCTGCACCAGGTCGTCGGCATCGGAGGTGTTACCGCAGAGGCGGCGGGCGAGGACAGCGAGCGCAGACACGTCGTCGGTGAGTGCCATGGTGAACATGGCGGAACCGGCTGCAGCGCTCGGGCCACGAACAACCCGAGTCCGGACGCCAGGTTACGCGTCCCGGAGGGGGCACGTGCCAGCAGGTGGCACTGGCACAGCTGGGGCGATCTGGCGTGTGCTACAGCGAGGCGTGCAGTCGATGCTCGACTCGCTCGACAGCTTCGGCGGCATCTACGTCGCGATGTTCCTGTTCGCGATCCTGTCGGGGGTGTTCCCGCTCGCGAACAGCGAGGCCGCGCTGATCGCGCTCGGCGCCGGCTCGACGTACGAGTGGCCGAAGCTGGTCGTGCTCGCCGTGATCGTCGCGCTCGGCCAGTCCGTCACGCACGCGCTCGTGTTCCAGTCCGCGCGCGGGCTCAGCAAGGCCGGCGCGAAGAAGCGCCCGAAGCTCGAGGCGCGGATCGCGAAGGCGCGCGCGCTCGGTGCGCGCTGGCAGAAGAGCGAGCTGCTGCTGATCGCGCTCGGTGCGACGGTCGGGATTCCGCCGCAGGTGCTGATCGCGATGCTCGCCGGCGTGATCGGCATCAAGTTCCGCACGTTCGTCGCGATCGACGTCGCCGGTCGGATCGCGCGGTTCGTGACGATCGTCCTGGTCGCTCACCTGTTCTGATCGAGCGAGACCGCGATCGCGAGCTCGGCCGAGGGCATGCCGAAGCAGCTATCGCCGCCGAGGTTCACCGAGGGCACGAGCACCACGACGTGCTCGTTGCCGAACGCGCGCGCGATGCCGCGGAGGTTGCCGCAGGCGCCGTGGCTCTCCATCGACGAGCCCGGACCCGGGAACGTCGCGCGGATCGCCCGGCGCTTGGCACCGCGGACCCGGGTGAGCGTGCCGGTCGACACGGCCAGCTCGATCGTCGCGCCCGATGGGGTGATGATCGTCGTGGTCTCTTCGTCATCGGAGGTGCCGATCGCTGCAGTGCCGAGGAGAGGCCGCCAGGTGGTCTTCGCGAGCCACGCGTTCGCGCGGCGCAGGAGCTTCTCGCCGTCGGGCCGGTTCGCATCCGCCTGGCCGCCCACCGAGAACGTGGCCGTGCGCGCGCCGTTCGACCATGCGACGAGCGTGGTGATCGGCGCACCGGTGAAGTCCTCCTCGTCATGGAACAGCTCGACGATCGTCTTGCCGTCGTCGGAGACCAGCGGGAACGTCGCGTCGGATGCGAACACCCGGTAGTCCCAGTCCGCGGCCGCCACCAACCGAAGCACGATCGTGGGCGGCGCGGGCACCACGTACTCGACCGACGTCGCCGTGATCGATTCGCGCGGCGCCTGCGCGGTCGCGGTCAGGCCGAGCTCCGGGGCCGCGACGGGCTCCGACTGGGTGGCCCAGGCGTGCCAGACGACGATCGAGCCGGCGGCGAGGCCGGCGAGGAGAAGAACGCCGAGCATGGGAGGACGGGTCAGAAGGCGAAGCGTGGAGTGCACGAGCTACGAGGTAGCAAGCCGCGATCCTGCCGGGATGGCAGTCGCGGCGCGGAGTTGCACGCGCTGTGGAGGCGGAGACACGAGCAGCGTGTCTACGGAGCCGACCGCAGGACCCGCGTCAGCTCCGCGATGAACGCGGCCGGGTGCTCGCGATGCATGAAGTGGCCGCCCGGCACCGTGACCACGTCGTAGGACGCGGCGAAGCAGCGGCGAGCCTTCTCGAATTCGCGCGGCGAGATGGTGTCGTGCAGGCCGGCGAACGTGACCGACGGTACCTGGATCGGCTTCTTCAGCGACGCCGGCAGCTTGGTCGTCAGGGCGCCGTAGTAGCCGCACGCCGCTTCGACGCAGCCTGGCTCCGCGAACGCCTCCTTGACCCGCGCGGTCTCGCTCGCGGGCATGGTGCCCCACGCGGGAGACCATCGGCGCACGAGCTCATCGATGTACGCGTGGCTGTTCGCGCGAACCTTCTCCGCGGCGTGCTTCCCGCGCAGGGTGAGGAAGTGGCGCACCGACCACAGCATGTTCAGCGACGGCAGCGTGACCGAGCGGGGATGCGGAACGCCGATCGTGACCAGGAGCCGCACACGCTCCGGCCCGAGCGATGCAGCGGCGTAGGCCGCGAGCGCGCCCCAATCGTGCCCGACGACGATCGCCTGCGTCTCGCCGAGCGCCTCGATCAGCGCGAGCGCATCACGGCCGAGCGTCTCGCCGTCGAACGGGCCGTGCTTCGGGATCTCGGTGGGGTGATAGCCGCGCATGAACGGCGCCACCACGCGAAAGCCTGCGGCCGCGATCTCGCGCATGACGCGGTCCCAGGTGTGGGCCGTATCCGGAAACCCGTGCAGCAGCAGCACGAGCGGTCCACTGCCCTCGGAGAGATAGGCGAACCGGAGGCCGTTGGCGTGCACGAAGTCCACGCGGGAACCGTAACGTGGTTCGCGATCTTCGGAAATCGCGCCGTTCGCGTTATCGTTTCCGAGCGCAGGGGTGGGGATGCACAAGGTCAATGCTGGATTCACGCTGCTCGCACCGCTCAAGGTGGACAGCGTGGACGCGGTCGCGGAGCTGCTTGTCCAGCTCGACGCGGATCCGTCGCGCATGCCGTTTGCGAAGTCGACGACAACGCACTTCGCGACCATCACCGTGATCCCCGCGCAGATGTACCGGGACGAGCAGCTCCCGGCGACGCTGCTGTTCGCGACGAGCTTCTGCGGCCACACGCGGCTCCACATCAGCGAGCTCGTTCGCCTCATGGGCGACGGCATTCGTGCCGTGCTCGCGCACTGCGAAGGCTTCGATAGCGGCGCCTCCGATGGCGACCTCGAGGACTATCTCCTCGAGAACCGCCACGGCGACACGTTCTACTCGGGGATGCAGCACCTCACCCCCGAGGACGTGCGTCGTCACGGCCAGCTCCGCGACGTGATCGAGGCGTACATCGACGAGCGGCAGAAGCACGGCGAGTGGCACGGCAGTGCGATGCAGATCCGCAAGGAGATCCAGGACCACGTGCGCGCGCGTCCTGACCTGGCGTGGGCACAGGAGCGCTACCAGCCATCGCTCGGCGGCTGGCTGTGGTTCAACCGGCGCGCCTTGATCATCGAGGGCGCGGTCGCGGCCCTGCTCCTCGGCACGTTGGCCCGGCTATTCGTGCCCAGCCACCTGCTCGGCCTGATCATCACGTGCGGCTGGATCGCGGTCGCGGCGTTCCTGGTGTTCATCCTGATCCTCGTCGCGAACATCCGCGATGCGGAGGCCGAGCAGACGTACGTGTCCCAACGACCCACCGACGAGCGAGCGTTGCTCCTGGCGTCGACGCAGGGCCGCCCCGTCATCAACGAGTTCACGCTCGCCGGCCCGATCAAGGAGGAGGGCACGCTGCGCCCGATGTTCCTCCGGCTCTCGCTGTGGGTCATCGGTCGCGTGTTCGACGGCGTTCCCGGGATCCCGTACATCGGCACGGGCATCAGCATTCCCACCGTCGCGACCGCGCGCTGGATCGCCGCGAACGGCGGTCGCCGCCTGATGTTCATCTCGAACTTCACGAACGCGGGCGATGCGTACGTGCGCGACTTCATCGAAACGCCGGCCGGCGCGATGCGCATCAACCTGTCGTTCGGGTTCGGCCATGGCTATCCGCCAACGGAGTGGATCATTCGCCGCGGCGCTCTCGAGGATCCGAACGCCTATCTGTGGTCGCTCGCGGAGAACCAGCTACCGACCATGTTCTGGTACGGCCCCTATCGCGACATCAGCATCGACAACATCAACGTCAACCGGAAGATCCGCAACGGCCTGTTCGCGGACTTCGACGAGCACGAGGCCCGCGAATGGCTGCACCTCCTGTGAGTGACGAACTTCTCGAGACCGACGACATCCAGGGCCTGCTGCTCCGCGGCTACGGCACCTTCATGGCCGCCCAGTTCCTCGTGCTCGAGGTCCGCGAAGAAGACGAAGCCCGCGCCTACCTGCGGGGACTCTGCGATCGCGTGAACCTCGCGCGCGACTCGCCCGAGGCCTTCGCGCTCCAGGTCGCATTCACCGCGCCGGGCCTGATGAAGCTCGGTGTTCCGGAGAGCGCGCGCGTCACGTTCTCGCGCGAGTTCATCGAGGGCATGGATCACGACGTCCGCGCGGAGGTCCTCGGTGACCGCGGTAAGAGCGACGAGTGCGCGTGGAGCTGGGGCAAGCGCACGGAGCCTGTCCACGTGCTGCTCATGGTCTACGCGCTCAACGACACGATCCTGACGGACGTACTCCGCGACGAGCGGAAGGGGCTCGCCGCCGGCTTCACGATCCTCCACGAGAAGGACACCTCGGCGAACGCGGATCAGAAGGAGCACTTCGGCTGGCGCGATGGCGTATCGATGCCGACGTTCACCGGCGTGCCGCGCGAGCGTCCGAAGAAGAAGCACCAGGAGTCGTGGACCACGCCGCTCGCGCCGGGAGAGTTCATCCTCGGGTATCGCAACGACTACGGCGCGTTCACCGAGCGCCCGAGCGTGGATCCCGAGGAGCTCGGGGCGAGCCGTCTCCCGCTGGCCCCCGACGGCGTCCACCGCGATCTCGGGCGCAACGGCACGTACCTCGTGTTTCGCGAGATCATCCAGAAGGTGCACGAGTTCTGGGACTACCTGGAGACGAACTCCCGCGAGCCGGGAGGTGACTCCGCGGAGCGCGCGATCGCACTCGGCGCGAAGATGGTCGGGCGCTGGCCGAGTGGCGCGCCGCTGATCCGTGCGCCGAAGGCCGACGCTCCCGAGCACGGTTCCGACAACGCCTTCATGTACCGGAAGGATCGCGCCGGCCTTCACTGCCCGCAGGGCGCGCACATCCGGCGGGCCAACCCGCGCGACGTGCTCGCCGTCGACGATCGCGGCCCCGAGGCGTCGCTGATGATGGTGCGCAAGCACCAGATGATCCGGCGCGGACGGCCGTTCGGTCCGCGCGTCACCAAGGAGCTCGACCCGCGCTCGATCCTCGCGGCGCCTGCCGACGACGAGCCGCGCGGCCTCCACTTCATCTGCCTCGTGAGCAGCATCAGCCGTCAGTTCGAGTTCCCGCAGCGTGCGTGGATCCAGTCGGCGAACTTCGACTCGCTCTACAAGGACGGTGATCCGATCGCCGCCTCGCGACGCCCCGAAGGCCACGAGAACCAGAACGACGAGTTCACGTGCCCGGCCACGCCCGTGCGGCGAAAGTACCGCGCCATGCCGGAGTTCACGAAGCTCGTCGGTGGCGCGTACTTCTTCCTGCCGGGCATCGCCGCCCTGCGCTTCATCGCGCGGCAGCCCTGATGCGCGCGCTCGGTCTCCGGCTGATGTTCCTCGTGGGTGCGCTGGTCGCCCTCCTGTTCGTCTCGCTATTCATCTTCGTCCGGAGCCTGATCCGCGGCGCGCGCGCGTTCCATCCGCGCGGCTCGGTGTGCGTCGCCGAGGTCACCGCGCTCGATGACGTCGTTGGCCTCCGTCTCGCGGGGACGGCGCACGTGCGCTTCGCGAGCTCCACCGCCGCCGAGAACGCGCCTGATCCGAGCATCATCGGCCTGTCGATCAAGTTCGGCATCGATCAGGATCTCGCTCTCGGTACGTTCGAGTCGTTCGTGAAGGCCGGCGAGGCGACGAAGACCACGAACGTCGCCGACTACATGGCGAACCAGTACGCGTCGGTCGCACCGTGGCGGATCACTGGCCTCGGCGTGGTGTGGCTGCGTGCGATTCCGGATCCCGCCGCGAACATCCCGAAGACCGGGCTGCGCACCGAGCGCCTCGATGCCGACATCGCCGCGGGTCGCGCGAAGTTCATCCTCGAGGCGCGCGAGGGACCGGGGCCCGACGGTGCGGTGCGGAGCCGGCTCGTCGAGCTGCGCCTCACCGAGCGGCTCCCCGATGATCCGAAGCACCACATCTCGATGTTTCGGCACGCACGCGGCGTGGTGCCCACCGGGTTCCGGAACGGCGTGCGCTCGATCGTGTATCCGGTGAGCCAGCTCGCGCGCGGCCTGCGCGGCGGCTAGGGGGCGTACAGCGCGACGAACGACTCGGGGTTCTTGACCTCTTCGGTGCGAAGCGCCGCAAGGCCGACGTCGCGCAGCACGGTGCCCTCGTCGCCGCCGAGCATCGTGCCGAGCCGCACGCGCGCCGCCGCGGCGTGCATCCCGAGAGCCGCCGCATCGGAGGCGATGATCGCCGCGCGCAGCTCGCGGACCGCGCCGTCGGTGTCCTGGCGCACATCGCACACGCCGGCGCGACGGAGCGTGGCGATCGCATCGGTCCAGGCGAGGCCCTCGCGACCGAGCTTGTCGGTGTGGGCCTCGGCGATCTTCAGGAGTCGCTCGCGCTCGCTGCCGGTGGTCGTGCGCGCCGCGGCGAGCGCGGTGCGCGCCTGCAGCTCGTTGACCTCGAAGCGCACCACCTGGATCTTCGTCAGCAGCGACTTCGACATCGGGCCCCAGCCCTCCTCGAGGCGCTTGCGCGCGGCGAGTACGTCGCCCGCGTAGATATCGAGCAGCGCGTTCGAGGCCATCTCGTTCCAGTGCTGGATCTGATAGCCGCGCAGCGACCACCGCTTGGCGATGTTCTCGACGGCCGCGCGACCTCCCGCGACGTCATCGCGCGCGATCCAGTGGATCACGGAGATCGTGGCGGGGAGCGCCCACACCGCGTACAGGTTGCCCTGCATCTGCGCCTCGTGAAGGCGCGCCGGCAGCATCTGGTTGAGCGTCTTCAACGAGCCGAGATAGACCTGGGCCCAGTGGCTGAGCGCGTGCACCGTGTCGCGCTCCCACACCACGTTCGCGCAGTTCGCGCTGAACAGCGCATCCGCCTGCTCGGCGCCTTCGAACGCCGCGCGCCAGTTGCCGCGGAAGTACGCGATGTACGCGCGCGCGAGCTCGACCCAGCCGCGGAGATACGGATCCTCCATCTCCTGGTTGTTCGTGGCCGCGGCCACCAGACCCTCTGCGCGCGCGCTCGCACCGCCGCTCGCGGCGACGTGGCACGCCTCGAGGAGCAACGCGCGACGCGCACGCAGCGTCTCGCCGGCATTGAGCGAGAGCAAGAGATTCAGCGCCTGGAACGAGGCGCCGCGGATCCAGTCCGTCATGGAGAGACCGCACGCCGCGGACCACACGATGTCCATGCGCGCGAGCTCCTCGCGCGGCATCTGGCTCGGATCACGCGGCTTCCACTTCGTGCCACGCAGCCGCACGCGCGCGCGGCGCCAGAGCAGCGTGGAGAGCGCGCGGCGCGGCGTCTTCGGGAGCGAGATATCCACCGAGGCGAGTAGTCGCTCGAGGACCACCATTCCATCGTCGATGTGGCCACCGCGGAGGAGCTGGTGCGCGGCCTTCTGCTCGAGCTCGAGCGCATCGGCGGCGACCTTCGATTCGCTCGCGAGGCCGAGGTACACGTCGGCGGCCTCACGACCGCGTCCGGCGTTCGCATACGCGTCGCCGAGCTTGGCGCGCAGCAGCGGCGACATCTCGGGCGCCAGCGCGAGACAGCGCTCGTACAGCTTCGCGGCGTGCTCGAATGCGAACGTCTCGGTGGCGCGATCGCCGGCGCGTGCGTACAGCGCGACCGCGCGCGCCGGTTCGCCGGCCTGCTCCCAGTGCACGCCGACGAGCATCGGCTGCGTCTCGGCATCGGTCGCCTCGAGCGCCACGGCGAGCCGCCGGTGGATCTCGGGCTTGCGCTCCGTGGATCGCGCGACCACGGCGCGTCGCGTGCGGTCGTGAAACGGCTCCACCGAATCGCGCCGCGTGCGCCCCGTCGCACGCAGCAGCGTGGACGATTGGAGATAGCCGATCAGCGGCAGCAGCTTCGATGGCGTGACCCCCAGTGCGCGACTGGCGACCTCCAGCGGCAGCGGTTGGCCGGCGGCGGCGACCAGCTCGAGCAGCTCGCGCTCGGCGGCGTCGAGGGCATCGATGCGCTCGGCGAGAACGTCGTCGAGACGCACCTCGTCGCTCGGGGCCTCGCCGGCGCCGCGGAGCACCGTGTGGCGAACGAGCTCGGCGACGAACATCGGGTGGCCCGCAGACTCGCGAACGATCGTCGCCGTCGTGGTGGCATCCGCGTTCGGCACGCGCGCTGCCGTGAACAGGGCCGTCGTCAGCTGCGCGGTCTCCTGCTCGCCGAGAGGCGCGAGCACGAGCCTCCTGAGATCGCCGCCGAACTGGATCGGCGCCTCGCCGACGCGCGGCCACGCCGTGGTGACCAGGAACACGCACGGCGACTCGGGCGGGCGCAGCACCGTATCGAGAAGCGCGAGGCTGTCCTCGTCGGCCCAGTGCAGATCGTCGATGAGGATGACCAGCGGATAGCGCGCGCCGATGCGAGCGAGCAGCTCGCGCATCGCGGCGAACACGCGACGCCGCTGCTCCTGCGGATCCGGAACATGAGGGACCGGAGGCTGCTCGACGATCACCTTCACACCGCGCAGCACCGGAAACACCTCGGCGAGCAAGCCGACGTGGAACGGCAACAGCGCGGCCGCGTCCTTGTCGGGCAGGCGCGTCATGAACCGGCTGATCGAATCGATCACCCCGTCGACCCCCTTGTACGGCACCGATTCGCGCTCGTAGCAGCGCCCGCGGAGCACCACGACGTCGCGACGGTCCAGCCCGGCGACAAAGTGCTCGGCGAGGGCGCTCTTGCCCATGCCGGACTCCGCCTCGATCAGCATCGTCACCGACGTGCCGGTGTCGCATTCGGCGAGCGCGCTGCGCAGCACCCCGAGCTCGGCCTCGCGCCCGACGAACATCTGCCGAGGCATCGTGGTGAGCAGCAGATCGCGCGCGAGCACGGGCGAGTCCGGCCGCGTCGGCACCGCGAGCCGGCGCATGATCTCGCCGCGCGTCGGGCGTGCCGCCGGATCCACCTGGAGGAGATCGCAGCACAGCGCGTCGAGGTCCGGCGGAACGTCCGTGATGATCGCCGATGGAGGACGCGGCACGAGCCGCTGCTTCTCCATCATCACCTCGAGCGCGTGCCCTTCGATCGGGAGCTTGCCCGTCAGTGCCTCGTACAGAATGACGCCGACCGCATAGAAGTCCGCCTCGGGTCCGATCGGCTTCGACGTCGCCTGCTCCGGCGCCATGTACGCCGGCGTGCCCACCATCTCGTTGTCGCTCCACGACAGCGGATCGTGGTCGTGCCGCGTGGTCAGCCCGAAATCGAGCAGGATCACCCGGCCGTCGCTGACCATGACGTTCGACGGCTTGATGTCGCGATGCACGTGGCCCGCGTCGTGGAGCGCACCGAGCCCGGTGACCAGCTGCGCGAGCGCCTCGCGCAAATGGTGTCCCTGGCTGCGGAGCCACGTCATGAGATCCGCGCCGGTGATCAGCTCCATCGTGAAGAACCAATCCCCGCGCGACTCGAACAGCTCGCCGAGCTGGATCAAGTTCGGGTGATGGAGCCCACTCAGCGCGCGAAACTCCTGCTTGAACAACAGGATCGCGTTGCCATCCACGTTGCGCAGCGTCTTGAGCGCAACGCGGTCATTGCTCTCCTTGTCGAGCGCCTCGTAGACCACGCCCATGCCGCCCATGCCGAGCTCGCGGATCAACTCGAAGCGCTCGGTCCCCGAAAACTCGCGGCCACTCCGCCCCGGCAAGGTGGAAGGAGCTGGAAGTGTCGAAGGTCCCTTGCGCCGCACCCGTGCTCATCATGCACGCCCCGCGGCCAACACAGGCACTCGGGCGACGAGAACCGGACTCAGGGCGAGAACACGAGCGGGGTTCGGATCGTGATGCCGGCGCCCGCGTGGAACACGTTCATACCTTCGGCCATGTCGCGGCCACCGGCCTCGACGTAGATGCCGAGCGCGTACGAGCCGACGAACAGGCCGCGCGGCTCGACGCCGACGCCGCTGGTGAACAGCTCCGCGCTGAGGCGCCCCGTGCCGCCGAAGCCAGCGTGGGTGTTGTCGAACGCCGCGCTGCCGACGTACTCGCCGCGGGCCGTGGCCCAGGTGCGCCACCAGGTGCCGGAGGCGAGCGCGTAGCCCGCCTCGACGTACGCGCCGCCGTAGGCGATGCCGGTACCGACGTCCATCGCGTTCTGGTCGATCGGAGTCGCCATCAGGGCGCCGAACACGCCGAGGCCGACGTCCAGGCGCGTGGGGCTCGGGCTGAGCGACGCCCAGTGAACGCCGACCGCCGCCTGCATGCCGCGCGCGTAGCCGTGCACCGTGTTCGTACCGGCGGCGCCGATATCGATCTTGAGCGGCAGCATGAACCGCGGGCCCGGGCGCTTGCGGTAGTGCACCGAGGCCTGGCCGCCGCCGGTAGCGGGCGCCGGCTCGGTGCGGTGATCGCGTACCTCCGGACCGGCTTCAGCAACGGCGGTGAGGGATGCGAGGGCGAGGGCGATGGCGGGGGCGAGCTTGATCATGGTGTATGCCCACCAGACGAAGCAGCGCACAGGAGTGGGAACTATTCTTCGGGGACCGCCCAAACCCGCCTGGCGCCTACGGATCGCGAAATCGAACCGAGGGTAGAATCGCGCCCGCGTGGCGCAGCCGGCTCGCCGCGCTGATCCCGTCGCTCGGCTAGCGGCGAAGGCCGACGTCGAGCTGATAGAGCAACGCCGCGAACCGACCGCGTCCTGCGCCGCGCGCAGGCATCTGGCAGAGAAGGCGTCGAACTCCCGGAGGCGCGTGCCTGATCGCCCACCGGATCTCCCTGTTGGCGACGATCGCATCAGACGCCGCGAGCTCGCGCGCGTGGGCCGCGTAGGCGGGTGGCGCGAGGATGTGCTTCGCCTGATTCACGTCGGCAAGCGCGTGGATGTACGCGGTGGCCGCGGCGAGACCGGCCGCACGGGCTGCAGCCTCGGCGACGGGATCACCGACCTCGCGCGCCGCCGCGAGCGCCGCCCACGCCACCGAGCGCAGCATCGCGGTGCGCTTCCCGGTGCGCGCATAGAGGCGGATGCCCTCGATCGCCTCGCGCGGGCGCACGTCATCCGACGTTGCCTCGAACAGCGGCAGCACGCGCATCGCGCAGCCGGCGGCCCAGCGCCCGAGCGCGCGGCGGTCGTCATCG
>JBBRED010000080.1:0-25916 GCA_038203335.1 Haliangiales bacterium
CACCCCGGACCCCAAGAGCGCACTGGACGTCCTGGCCTTCGTGCTCACTCCCAACGAGGCGTTCGCCACCGATCCGGACGAGCTCGAGGCCGTGGCCGAGCTCCTTGGCGCCGCGAAGGCCGAGGCCATCGAGCGCTGGCAGTCGCTGCGCTCCGAAGCGCGACGCGACTAACCCTTGCCGTACTTGAAGGTCATGCGCTCGGTGTACATCTCGAACTTCACCAGCTTGACCTCTTCGCTGGTCGCGTCCGACTTCTCCGGCGCAGCGCTGAAGATCTCGGCGCCGTAGAACTCCAGGGTGAACGTCTCCGTCTTGCCGTTGTCGAACGTGACGAGCGAACCCGTCTGGCCCACGCCGTTGTCTTGCGTGCGCTCCGTGTTCATCGCGTAGTCGTTGAAGTGGTCGAGGATCGGCCCCGCGTCGGCCTCGGGCACGTAGAAGACGAGGTTCGGGAACTCGACGCCGCTCGGCACCTTGATCGGATGCTGCCGGCCGCCGATGTTGTGCTCGAGGATGTTCTGCTTGATGGTGAACGCGTCCACCTTCGTGACGCGCTTGCAGGCGTCCTCCAGCCCGTCGAGGTGGAACTTGAAGTTGTTCGACTTCCAGGACTTCTGCTCCTCCATGCCCGGCTGCTGCCCGAGCGTCTGGCCGTCTCCCACCGAGAACACGATGTCCTCGACGGCGAGCGCGATGCTCATGTACGCGGCGTTCTTGTCGTCCGCCTGCATCTTGGGGAACGTGAGCTCCTTGATCAACGCATCCGTGAACGTGCGGCGCGCGCGCTCCTTGTAATAGAAGTCCGCGGCGACGATCGCGCCGTTCTTGCGCTCGGGGATCCCGGTGAAGAACTTCTCGATCCACGCGTAGAACGGGGCCGACATCGACATGCCGACCTGCAGCTTGATGTCCTCGTACTTCTGCTTGCCCAGCTGACGCCAGCGCTCGTAGTTCGCACCGTTCTGGTACGTCATCACGTCGGCTTTGACGCCACCGCCCTCGATGCCCCGGAACATACCGACGTTCTTCTTGCCATCGAGCTCGAGCGCGAAGTGCGCGGCGGCATAGGCCCGCGGCTTTCGTTCATCTGGTTTGGCAGGATCGGGCATAGGTCCCTTTGGGATTGTATATCAGGGGCCCGTGGCCACCCCGGAGGTCGTACGTCTCCCATGCTACGCTCGACAGGCGCGGAGCCTTCCTAGCCGGTGAATCATTCCGGGCGCTTCGCGCGGCATGGCCGATCCCACTCCACCGCCCGTAAGTGCGCGACCTCCCCCGGAGATCGGGGAGTCCAAGGGCTCTGTTGCGCCCGTGGCGCTGCCGAAGGCCGAACGACTGCCCGCCGCACCTGCCCCGTGGGGCTTCTTCAAGGGCCTGCTGACGGGAGCGGCGATCGAGATCCCCGCGCTCGCGGCGACCGTGTGGCTGCTCGCGCGATCCGGCTTCGGTGACCCCGAGGCCGGCTTCATGAGGATCATGCGGCTAACCACCGTGTTCGCCGGGATCGCAGCGGTGTTCACCGCGGGCGGTATCGGCCGGCTCGCGGCGTACGCGAGCGCCGAGGGCGGCCGGCGCCGTGCGGTGTTCGTGGCGGCACGCGCGCACGCGGTCGCGAGCGCGGGCCTCGTGATCATCGCGGCGATTCCGCTCGGTCATCTGCCCGCGACCTCGTGGGGCTTCATTCCGCTCCCGCTCGCGGGCCTCGTCAGCGGCGCGGTGTGCGGCGCCCTGATCGGCGCGGTCTGCGGCGGCGTGGCGCCGGTCGGATTCGGCGACGTGTGGTCGCTCGCGCGCAAGCCGACCGATGCCCTGCGCCACCTGCTCAGCCCCGAGGACATCATCAAGCTCGGGAGCTCGCTGCGCACGCGCACCACGCATCTGTTCGAGGGCATCTTCGAGCCCGCCGAGAAGCGCCCCGACGACAAGACGCCGCCCGCCGACGCGAAGCCGGCCGATCCCGCCGAGCCGGCGAAGCCGAAGGACGAGTGACCCGGCCGCCCCGGCAAGAGCTGCGCGGGCTCGCGATCGCACTGCTCGCGTCGCTGCTGCTGTGGAACCTGCCCTACGGCGGGATCGTGCTGTACCCGTTCAAGCTGCTCGCGACGTGGCTCCACGAGCTCTCGCACGGGCTCGTCATGATCGCGACCGGCTGCGGCTTCGACTACGTGCTGATCTATCGCGACACCAGCGGCCTCGCGTACTCGAAGGCGCCGATGGCCGCGTGGAGCATTCCGTTCATCGCGGCCGCCGGCTACATGGGCACGCCGCTGTGGGGCGCGGTGATCCTGTGGATCACGCCCACGGCGCGCCGCGCGCGGATCGTGCTCGGCGTGCTCGGCGTGTTGCTCGTGGTCACGTCGTTCACGGTGATCGCGATCGACGAGGATGCGTTTGGACCGTGGTCGATCGGCGTGATGGGGGCGGTGTTCCTCGTCGTCGCGGCGATCGTGCCCGCGCGCTGGCGGCGGCCGCTCGTGCACTTCGTCGCGGCGCAGGCGTGCATCAACGCGCTGCTCGATATCCGCGTGCTGCTGCGGCCCTCGCAGATCGTGGGCGGCTCGACGACGGCGTCCTCCGATGCGTCGAACATGGCGGTCTCGACGTTCGGCACCACCGCGGACTGGGCGGTCTGGACGTGGGCCGCGATCTGGCTCGCGTGGTCGCTCGTGGTGCTCTACGTCGCCGTGCGGTTCAGTGGATCGCCTGCGTCGGCGCCCGGAGCGCCGAACGATCCGGCCACGGCTTCGCCTCGAGATGAAAGTGATCGTGATGCGCGTCGTCGTAGTCCGGCGACAGCACCAGATGAAACAGTCCCGACCGCACCAGCTGACACTGCAGCACCTTGAGCACCGCGCCGCCCTGCGTGAGCGGAGCACCGACGCAGTCGACGTCGTCACCGAGGCCCTGCTCGTAGTCGCGATCCACGCGCAGCGAGCCGAGGTCCGGGCCGCTGAACGTGTGGACATCGATGGCGAGACCGTAGCTGTGCTTGCTCGGGTGATTCGTGCCGCGCACGTTCCGGCGCGAGTACGCCGACGAGAACGTCGCATGATCGATGCCGAGGCCGCGCAGATAGTGACCGGCCTCGTCGAGCGAGACCGCGAGCGAGCAATCGATGATCAGCGGCTGATCCGCGGAGGTCAGTGCGATGCCGCCGATCGCTCCGGTGATCTGCACCGGATGCGCGATGCCGGGGCGCGAGGCCTTGGCCCATCCCACGCCGCGAGCATCGAGCTCGGCCGTGCACTCGCCAAGAGGATCCGCATGCGCGGAGCCCACGCACGCGAGGACAAGAACGCCGACGAGCCGCATACCACGAGCCTACAAGACTCCTGGGATCGGCCCCAGTTTACGTCTTGATCGAGGACACCAGGAACGCGAGGAATGCCGAGGCCTTCTGGGCCACGGTCTCCGGCGTTGCGACCATGACGAGCACGAGCTCGTTGCCGAACACGCGGCTGCACACGATCATCCGGTAGCGCTGGCGATAGCCCATCGGATCCTCGAACGAGCTGACCAGCTCCACGCCCTCCCACTTCTTCGGCAGCGCAACGGTGGGCTCGATCGCCGGCTCCACCGAGCCGTAGCGCGCCTTCGCGATCGCCGGAGCCTCGGCGCCGACCCACATCGCCATCTGCGACGTGCCGTCGGTGAGCGGCACGCGCTTCACGGTCACGATGACCAGGCCGTCAGGCTCGGCGAGCTCGCCCTCGCTGCGCAGCCACGCGGCCGGGGCGGTGATCGAGACGCCGATGTTCTGCGGGTAGCGCGGGAGGCGCGAGAAGCTGTCGTAGATCGACGTACGCGCGACGCGAACGCCGGCGAGCACGAAGAACGCGAGCGCGAGCACGGCGATCGCGCGGCCGAGCTGGAGACCGGCCTTCGCCCACGGCGCGTGGGGCGAGAGGATCGCGCCGAGCACCGCACCGGCGACGAGGCCGGCGCCATGCGCCCACTGATCGATCACCGGGTACATGAAGCCGTAGCCGACCTGCGCGACGATCACCACGGCGAGCGCCATGCCCATGCCGCGCTTCCACGCGGTGCGGTAGCGCTTGCGGTGCCAGGTCAGCTCGACGAACACCGCGCCGAGAAGGCCGAACAGCGCGCCCGAAGCGCCGGCCGAGATGCCGGCGGGAGAGGCGAGATAGCTGGCGACCGCACCGGCGAACCCTGTCCTACCGAACAGCGCGAGCGTGCGCGCGGTACCGAACACTTCCTCGGTGAGCTTGCCGACGAACGCCATGCCGATGACGTTGACCAGGAGGTGCAGGCCACCGACGTGGACGAACACGCACGAGAAGATGCGCCACCACTCGCCGCCGTCGACGAGGCCGCGGACCATCGCACCGGAGCGCGTCAGCACACCGACGTCGTTCGTCGCGCCGACCGCGATCGTGATCACGAGCGCGACCCCGAGCATCGCTCCGGTGAGGCCCCACGTGGCGTACGAGCGCGGCTGCGCGGGCACGCGGATCTGCGCCGGTAGCGGCGCGGCCTCGATGCGCGCGACGACCGCGTTCGCTTCGTCGGAGAGCGTGACGGGAACGCCGTCGGCCTTCGCGAGGTTCGCGAGCGCCTGATCGATGAGGTCACCCTGGCGGCCGCGCGAGCGCTTGCGCGCCTTCTCGTACGCGGCGGTCGCGGCCGCGCGATCGCCCTTGTGCTCGTGCGCGAGGCCGAGCCAGTAGGTGCGCGCTGCGGCGTTCATGTGCCGCGCCTGGCGCGGCTGCACGAGCGCCTGCACGGCGGCCGGCCGACCGGCGAGTGCGAGGAACATCATGCGCGCGCGGTGGATCCATACGGCCGCCTCCTCGCGGCCATCGCACACGTCCTCGAGGCGCGCGAGCATCTGCGCGGCGCGATCGAGATCGCCGGTGCGACCGTACGCGCCGAGGAGCTCGACCCACACCGGCGGTGCCACGCCGAGCGCGCGGCGCAGCGGCAGCACCGGGCGCTCGCCGCTCGCATCCGGATCTGGCTCCGGCGTGGTCAGCGCACCGAACAGGTTCGCCTCGGCGTGCGCGATCGCGTCGCTCCAGCGATACGCGGCGAGGTAGAGCATCGCGATGCGCTCGTCGATCGCGATGCGCGCATCGGGGGGCGCGCGATCTTTCGCGGCGGTCAGCGCATCGACGGTCTGCTCGATGTGACCGTCGCGGATCTCCTGCATCGCGCCGATCAGCGCCTTCTCGTCGGCGATTCCGGATCCGGGCGCGAGCAGCTCCGCGAGATCGAGCACGCGGCGCGCGAGGGCGAGGTGCTCCGACGCCGCGAACCATCGACCGAGGCCACGCAGGAGCGGGCCGATCACGAGCAAGCACGTGCCGGCCCCGATGCCGATCGCACCGGCGACGCCCATCCAGCGCGCGCCCTCGTCCTGGCGTTGCGCGTAGAGGCCGAGGCCCGAGAGCGCCGCGGCGCCGAGCTGCATCAGGCCGAACGTGATCGTGCCGTGCGGCTGCTTCGTGACGAAGTACCATCCCCAGTAGGCCCCCGCGACGATGACCGAGGTGAGCGCGAGCTCGTAGTACATGCCTAGCCCGGCGACTCGACGAAGGCGCCCATCGTGCGGAACTTCTGGTACCGCCGCTCGACGCGCTCGGTGACCGACATCTCGGCGAGCTCGCGCAGGTGGCGCTTGATCGAGGCGCGCAGGCGCGACGCGGTGACCGCAGCGTTGCGGTGGGCGCCGCCATCGGCCTCGGGGATGATCTCGTCGCAGATGCCGAGCGACATCAGGTCGGGCGCGGTGACCTTGAGCTGCTTCGCCGCCTCGGCGATCTTCGAAGGGTCACGCCACAGGATCGCGGCGCAGCCCTAGGGCGTGATCACGGAGTACGTCGCGTACTCGAGCATCAGGATGCGATCGGTGACGCCGAGCGCGAGCGCGCCGCCGGAGCCGCCCTCGCCGATCACGATCGAGATCGTGGGGCACTCGAGCGTCGCCATCACCTGCAACGCCTTCGCGATCGCCTCGGCCTGCCCGCGCTCCTCGGCGCCGAGGCCGGGATACGCGCCCGGGGTATCGATGAAGCAGAGCAGCGGACGCTGGAAGCGCGACGCGAGCCGCATCAGGCGCGTGGCCTTGCGGTAGCCCTCGGGACGAGCCATCCCGAAGTTGCGGTGCATGTTGTCCTTCGTGGTGCGGCCCTTCTGATGGCCGAGCACGAGGACCTCCCACTCGTCGAACTGCGCGAGGCCGCCGACGATCGCCGGATCATCGCGGAAGCTGCGGTCGCCGTGCAGCTCGACGAAGTCGTCGCAGAGCAGGCCGATGTAGTCCATCATGAACGGGCGTCCCGGATGGCGCGCGAGCTGGACCTTCTGCTGCGCCGTGAGCTCCGCGAAGACCTCCTTCTGGAGCTTCTTCGCCTTCACTTCGAGGCGGCGGATCTCGCTCGAGAAGTCCACGGCATCGGTGGACAACCCCCGGAGCTCGCTGATCTTTCGTTCGAGGTCGATGATCGGACGCTCGAACTCGAGAATCATCCGGTCGTGGAGCTGGGCGGGATCGGTCGACATGGTGGCGACTAGAGCCCTGCTAGGTACTTCGTTAGGTCTTCGAGGTCAACGGCGTCGGGGTGCGGCGCCCAGGACACCTCGGCGGTTCCGGTCGAGCCACCGCGGTACCAGGACAGCTGCCGACGCGCGTAATGCCGCGAATTCCTTTTGATCAGCTCGATCGCGCGGGTCCGTTCGAGCAGCCCATCGTGGAGGCCGTGCAGCTCGGCGTAGCCGATCGCCTGCTGCGACCGCAGGGGTGGCCGGTAGCCCTGCTCCCGGAGCGCCAGGACCTCGGCCTCCAGCCCGGCCGCGAGCATCGCGTCCACCCGCGCATCGATGGCGGCGTACAGGGCATCGCGCTCCGGGGCGAGGCCGACCATGCGCACCGGGTAGCGCGGGGGCATCGCCTTGTGATCGTGGCGCGCCTGGTGCGCCGACATCGGCTCACCGGTCAGGCGGAACACCTCGAGCGCGCGGATCACGCGCTTGGTGTCGTTCGGATCGATCTTCGCGCCGGCTTTCGGATCCACGCGGACGAGCTCGGCGTGCAGCGCGTCGCCTCCATCGCGCTCCGCGATCGCGGTCAGCTCGGCGCGCATCTCCGGCGACGCCGGTGGTCCCTCGAACAGGCCGAGCAGCAGCGCGCGTACGTAGAGGCCGGTGCCACCGCAGACGATCACGGCCTTGCCCCGTGCCGTGACATCCGCGATCGCCTGATCCGCGAGCTCGATGAAGCGCGCAGCGGTCATCTCCTGATCGGGGTGCAGCACGTCGAGCCCGTGGTGCGGCACGCGCGCGCGCTCGGCCGCGGTCGCCTTGCCGGTGCCAATGTCCATGCCGATGTAGACCTGCTGGCTATCGGCCGAGATGACCTCGCCGCCGACCTTCGCCGCGAGCTCGAGCGACAGTCGGGTCTTGCCGGCGCCGGTCGGCCCGACGATCACGACCAGGCGCGGGGGCACGACGCGAGTGTACTCCGCCGTGGACGGCTCGGAGAGCAGCGGCCCGCGCGCCACGTTAGCGGCCGAAGCGGCGCGCGATCTCGGCGAGCGGCAGGCGCAGCAGGATCGGTCGCCCGTGCGGACCGACGGCCGCCTGCTCCACGCCATCGAGGTTCGCGAGCAGCGCCTCCGCCTCGCTCGACGACAGCCGATCGCCGGCGCGCACCACCGAGTGACACGCGATCTCGGCGAGCAATCGATCGGCGCGCTCCTCGTCGCTCGGTGCGCCTTCCGCTGCCCACTCGGCGAGTAGCGTGCGCAAGAGCTGCGTGGGATCGGTGTGCCGGATGCCCGCGGGAACCGTCTTGATCGCGAGCGTGGCGGCGCCGAACGGCTCGACCTCGAAGCCGACGCGCGCGAGCAGCTCGGAGGCCTTGCTCACGAGCTCGAGCTCCGCGGCGGTCGCATCGATGGTCACCGGGAACAGGAGTCGCTGCACGGCGACGTCCGCGGTCGTGCCGTGCGCGCGGAGCCGCTCGAGCTCGACGCGCTCGTGGGCCGAGTGCTGATCGACGAGGACCAGCTCGCCGTCGCCATCGCAGACGAGGTAGGTCAGGTCGAGCTGCCCTAGATAGCGCAGCGAGCGAAAGAAGCCGGCGGCGGGCACCGGGCCCGAGCCATCCGCGACCGGCGAGGGCATCTCGACGGATTGCGCGCGCGCTTCCCGCGCCTCGGCGACGCGCGACGCCACCGTGCTGCGCCGGATCTGCGCGACCCACTCGCGCGGTGACGCGGCGGTGTCGAGGCCGAGCGAGCCCTGCGAATCGCGGAGCTGCTGCGCGTACCGCTCCGCCATCGCCGTGGCGGGTGTGCCGTCGAGCGGGAGGCGGGGCGCCGCGATGCTGGTGATCGCGCTGACGTGCATCGGTCCGATGCCGCCGAGCTCGGCGCGCCACGGCGCCGCCGCGATGCCGGCCTGGATCACGTGGCGCACGGCGGCGGCGACCTCGCCCGCATCGGTGAACCGCACCTCGAGCTTCTGCGGATGCACGTTGACGTCGACTGCACCGGCCGGCACGTCGACGTGGACGATCGCGATCGGATATCGGCCGCGCGGGATCAGCTCGCCGTACCCCATGGTCACGGCGTGGAGCAAACCGCGATCGCGGATCGGCCGCTTGCCGACGAACAGCTGCACGCCGCGCGCCGTGGCCTGCGCCAGCTCGGGCGCGCCGAGGTACGCCGCCACGCGGATGCCGTTCTCCTCGCCCGCCGAGGCCACGAGCCGCGCCGCGATCCGTCCGCCGAGCAGCGCCTGCGCGCGCGCGAAGCCATCGCGATCGGGCGGCGTCTCGAGCGCGGTGCGCCCGTTGTGCTTGAGCCGCAGGTGCAGCTCGGGGTGCGCCATCGCGACCTTCGCGATCAGGTCGGTGACGTGCGACGCCTCGGTGGCCTCGCCCTTGAGGAACTTCAGCCGGGCCGGCAGGTTGTGCAGGAGGTCCGCGACCTCGAGGGTGGTGCCGACCGGTGCGCCGGCCTCGGCGACCGAGACCACCTTGGAGGCTTCGAGCACGATCCGGGTCGCGGCGAGATCTCCTTGGCGCCGCGTGGTGATCGTCAGCCGGGACACGCTCGCGATCGAGGGCAGCGCCTCGCCGCGGAACCCGAGGCTGGCGAGCCCCCACAGGTCATCGACCGAGCGGATCTTCGAGGTCGCGTGGCGCTCGAGCGCGAGCAGCGCGCTGGCGGCCGACATCCCGCACCCGTCGTCGGTGACCCGGACCATGGCCCGACCACCGGCCGAGGTCTCGACGGTGATCGTGCGCGCTCCCGCGTCGATCGCGTTGTCGACCAGCTCCTTGACCACCGAAGCCGGCCTCTCGATGACCTCACCCGCGGCGATCTGGTCGATCACCTCTGACGGCAGCACCGCGATCACCGGTTCACCCATCGCGCTTCACGGGGTACCACGCGCCTCTGATCCACCGGCCTTTTGCGCTATAAGCCGTTCATGTCGCCTGCAGCCCCCAGCACCGGCCGCGTTGTCGCGCTGACCGGGGCCTGCACGTACCTCGGGGGCGAGCTGCTTCGCCGGCTCGAAGAAGACCCGCGCTACGCGAAGGTCCTCGCGCTCGATATCCGCCCGCCCGCGCTCGCTCCGGGCGGCAAGGTCGAGTTCGTGAAGATCGATCTGACCCAGCCCACCGTCGACGCCGAGCTCGCGACCCTGCTCCAGCGGTACCACGTGGACACGTTCGTTCACGGCGCGTTCCTCTCGCATCCCACGCACGCCGCCGAGTGGGCGCACGAGCTCGAGGACGTCGGCACCATGCACGTGCTCAACGCGTGCGCGGGTGTGGCGCCGCGCCGGCTCGTCATGATCTCGACGACGCTGGTCTACGGCGCGCATCCGAAGAACCCGAACTTCCTCGTCGAGGACGCGGAGCTGCGCGGCCACCGCGACTCACGCTTCGTCAACGACAAGGTCCGCGCCGAGCGCCAGGTCCAGCGGTTCGCGCGCGAGCATCCCGCGGTCGAGGTCTGTATCCTCCGCTTCGCGCCGATCCTCGGCCCGACGATCTCGAACATGTACACGCGGTTCTTCTCGCGACCGGTCGCGCCCGTGATGATGGGCCACGATCCGCTGATGCAGTTCGTCCACGAGCAGGACGCGGCGTTCGCGCTCGCACGCGCCGTCGAGTCTCGCGCGGTCGGTGCCTTCAACATCGTCGGCAAGGGCGTATTGCCGTACACCACAATGCTCGCGCTGCTCGACCACGTACCGGTACCAATACCGCAGATCGTCGCGCGCCAGCTCACGAAGGTGTTGTGGGCGACGCAGCTGGTGGGCTCGCCTCCGAGCTTCCTCGATTTCCTGCTCTACCTCTGCGTCGCCGACGGTGCGAAGGCTCGCCGCGAGCCCTCGCTGACGTTCGCGCCGCGGCTCTCGATCAAGCGCACGATCCTCGACTTCCTCGGCGTCGCACCCGAGGATGGAGCCACGGACGTGGCCCGGGCCCAGGCATGACCGACGACAACGACGACGACAAGGAGCGCGACGACGACGACTGGTACGGCGAGGCTGACCCGCGCGTCCCCGATGCTCCCGCCACGCTCGGAGCGCACGACTACGGCTTCCTCGGTGACGACGTCTACCTCGGCGAGGAAGCGACCATCCCCGCCGAGCTCGGCGGCAGCTACGTGCCGTCGCGCGCCGAGGCCGAGTCCGCCGAGCTTCGCGAGCTCGAGCGCCGGATGGAGCAGCAGCGCACGCCGGTGTTTCCAATCGATCTGCGCCGCCGCCTCCCGCTCGAGGCGGTGTGGCGCCGCTGGCGCGCGCTCGCGATGTGGGGCCGCTCGGATGTCGTCGACGATTTCGGTCGGGATCCGCGGGCCACGGCGCGCTGGGAGTGGTTGTTCGAGTTCCTCTATTCGAAGTGGTTCCGCGTGCAGGCCACCGGCCTCGAGAACATCCCGGAGCGCGGCCGCGCGCTGCTCGTCGCGAACCACGCCGGTTCGCTGCCGTACGACAGCGCGATGGTGATGCACGCGGTCCGCCGCGATCACCCCGCGCGGCGCGACGTGCGTCCGCTCGTGGAGGACACGGTGTTCCACCTGCCCTTCCTCGGCCCGATCATGAACCGCATCGGCGGCGTGCGCGCCGATCCGGAGAACGCCGAACGTCTGCTCATGAAGGACGAGCTGGTCGCCGTGTTCCCCGAGGGCGAGAAGGGCATGGGCAAGCTGTGGAAGGACCGCTATCGCCTGCAGCGGTTCGGACGCGGCGGCTTCGTCAAGCTCGCGCTGCGCACCGGCGCGCCGATCATTCCCGTCGCCGTGGTCGGCGCCGAGGAAGCGTCGCCGATGCTCGGCAAGGTGACGTGGTTCGCGAAGAACATCGGCATCCCGTGGATCCCGGTGACGCCCACGTTCCCGTGGCTCGGGCCCGCCGGCCTGCTCCCGCTGCCGAGCAAGTGGTACGTGCAGTTCGGCCCGCCGATCGATCTCGGCAACGCGCACGGACCCGCGGCCGCGGAGGATCGCCTGCTGGTCAACAAGCTCGCCGAGCAGATCCGCACCACGATCCAGAGCATGATCGAGGGCCTGCTCGGTCAGCGCCGCTCGCCCATCCTCCCCGCGTTCCTGGGCTAGCGTGATCACCGGCATCGCGCACATCGGCATCCGCGTCCACGACCTCGAGCGTTCGGTCGCGTTCTACGCCGTGCTCGGGTTCACGAAGACCGCCGGGCCGATCGGCCCCGAACCGGTGGCGATCCTCGAGCATCCCTCGGGCGTCGAGATCAACCTCGTGCTCAACGCACCGAGCGCGACGGAGCCGAACATCCTGATGGACGTGCCGGAGAAGCACCCCGGCATCACGCACATCGCGCTGCTGGTGCCGGATCTCGACGCCGCACGGGCTACGATCGAGGCCGCGGGAATCTCCCTGTCGGGGGGCCCCATCCAGTTCGCGCGGCACATGCGCGGGTTCTTCGTCCGCGATCCGGACCGGAACGTGATCGAGCTCCACGAACGTAGTTCCACGGGCACCACGTAGATCGCCGTGTTAGCGTGGACGGAGTGCGTGCTTCGTACGACACCGAGTTCGACCGCCTGATCGATCAGGCGCGCGAATTCCTCGGTGCCGGCGACGACGAGCACCTGATCGAAGCGAACCAGTCGGTCAATCAGGCGCTCATCCTGCGCCCTGACTCGGTCGATGGCTGGCTCCTCAAGTGCCAGGTCGCCTCGGCCACCGGCGATGACATCTCCGCGTTCGCCGCCGCCGAGATGGCGTATATGCGCGCCCCCGGTCGGGCCGAGTGCCAGTACTGGCGAGGCGCGGTACTCGGCGATCTCGGCCGGTATCGCGATGCGCTGCGTGCGATCGAGGCCGCGTTCCACGCGGTCGCGATCGAGGATCACTGGCTGCTCGAGGACCTCTACTACGAGAAGGTGATGATCCTCGAGGCGCTCGGCATGCCCGACGCCGCGGTCGCCACCTGCGAGGTCGGTCTCTCGCGCTGCCCCGGTTCGCCGCTGCTTCGGGCCGCGCTGGTCCCAGCGGAGCGCGCCCGCGTGCGCAGCTCGCTCAAGGTCCTTCGCGGCGGCGCCTAGCTGCAACCGAGACGCGTCGTCGAGAGCGCGAGGTCGTCGAGCCACACCTCGAACGCCGCCGGCGTCGGGTTCGCCTGGTAGAGCCACCACCCGAACCACGCCTGGTTGATCGCGGGGAACACGAGGTCCACGGCGGTCCCGCCGTGCATGGTGCGCGACACGGTCAGCTCGGGATGGTCGACGCCGTCGATCCACACGCGGATCGTCGACGTCGATGCGTCGAGCTGGAACTCCATGCACTCCCAGCGACCGCCCGCGGTGGTCGCGGTGCGCTTCCAGTTCGTCCAATCGCCGGTTGGTCCACCATCGCTGCCGATGCCCCAGAAGCTTCCGGCGGGACTGCCCGGTGCGTATTGTCCGCCGATCGGACGAAGCAGCGTGGTGGTGCCGGTGCCCGCCAGCTCGACCATCGTGAAGTGCGCGTAGTCGGGCGCGGTTGGAAATCCGGTGACCCAGGCATGCGCCACCCCGAACAGGCTGTTGCCGGGAGGCGCGAGGTTCGCCACGCGAAGTCGCCCGCGGCCATTGCCGGTGGTCGCGATCTTGACCGCGTGCTGACCGATGGCATGCGCCGTGTCGATGGTCAGCGCGCCCGCGGCGGACTCGGTGGTCCACGCCGCGCTGGTCGCGGTGCCGAGCGGTAGCGCCTCGAAATCCTCGCAGAACAGCATGCCGCCCCGCGCGCACAGCGGCGTGGCGCCGTCGATCGCCACGTCGCCACCGACGTCGGTCGCGGCGTCGACCGGGCTCTGCGTCGGGGGCGTGGTATCGCTGCACGCGGCCAGGCTCGCGGCGAGAAGGAGCGGCCTCATGTCTCGATGGTACACCGCGCGATCCCCACGGACTTGCTATGATCGCAGCCGTGCAACGCGCGCGCATCGCCCTCGGCGCGGGCCTCGGCCTGACCGCGGTCTGCGGGCTGGTGTGGCTCGGGGCTGCGCTCGCCGGCGATCCGGCGGCCGCGCCGATCGATGCGATGGGACCGATTCCCACCGCGGTCAACGCCGGGCGCCACGTGCGCATCGATGGCCCGCGCGGACCGATCCACGTGTGGATCCCGCGCGGCTATCACGCCGACACCGGCGGCACCGTGATCTACATCCATGGGTACTTCGATAACGCCGACACCGCGTGGACGGCGCACCAGCTCCCCGAGCAGTTCGCGATGTCGGCGCTCAACGCGGTGTTCATCGTCCCGGAGGCGCCGGTCGCGCAGCGCGTGCCGATCAACTACCCGGATCTGAGCGAGCTCCTGCGGATCGTGGAGGACAACACCGGCGTCGCGCGCGGCGCCACGGTGACGGTCGCGATCGGCCACAGCGGCGCGTTCCGCACGCTGCAGGAGTGGACCGACGAGCCGCTGCTCGATCAGCTCGTGATGGTCGATGCGATGTACGGCGACGAGGATCTCATCATCAACTGGTTCAAGGCGTCCACGCGCCACCGTCTGATCATGGTCGGCGAGGACACCGTGCTCGCCACCGAATCGGTCGCCGCCAAGCTGCCCGAGGCGAAGATCCTCGACCGGTTCCCGCCGAGCTACGACCTGTGGCCCGCCGACGCGAGGACGGCAAAGCTCGTGTACGTGCGCGCACAGTACGCGCACATGCCGCTCGTCAACGAGGGCATCGTCCTGCCGTCGCTGCTGCGCATCCTGCCGATCGAGCGGCTCGCCGAACAACCGTGGCAACTGCCGCTCGGCTCGCTGCCCCCGCTGCCCGACGCCGGGCCCGACGACGCTCCCGCCGATTGACCATGCGCCCGAAGCTCGCAGCCATCATCGCCGGCGTGGTTCTGTGCATTCTCGCCGGGATGCTTCCCGGCGTGCGCCGCACGTTGATCCGCGCGATGACCACGTACGACGCCACGCCGTCGGTGGCCGCGCCCCTGCCCTCCGGGACCGGCCCCGGACTGACGAAGGTCCCGCACACGCGCGTGATCCTGATCGATGGCCTCGCGACCTCGTTCGCGAAGACGCTGCCGAACTGGAACGCGATGTGTAACGCGGGCGCACGCCTCACCATCGACGTCGGCTTTCCCACGGTGTCGTTGCCCGTCGAGGTCGCACTGTGGACCGGCCTGACGCAGCAGCAGACCGGCATCGTCGCGAACCGATCTCTCGAGCCGCCGATCACCGGCATCCCGTCGAAGGTGCCGGGCTCGGTCGCGATCGCCGAGAACCACGGCTACATCGTCCGCGGACTCGGCTTCTCGCGCACCGAGCCCGCGGCGGAGCCCGGCAAGCCGATGAAGGACGCGAACGAGGAGGCGTACGACGTGCAGTGGCTGACGCTCGCGCTCGAGGCGGTGCGCAGCCCGTCGCCGCTGGTATTCGTGCACATCCTTCGCGTCGACGTCGCCGGCCACAAGGGCGGGCTCGGCGTGGACTACGCGCTCGCAGCGCGCGACTCCGATGGCTTCGTCGACAAGCTCGTGCAGGCCGACCCGAGCGCGCGCTGGTTCCTGCTGTCCGACCACGGTCACATCGAGGGCGGCGGCCACGGCGGCGAGGAGCGCAACGTGCGGCACGTCGAGGGCTGCATCAGCGGCGCCGGCATGAAGGCGCAGAAGAGCGGACTGGTTCATATCGTCGACGTGTCACGCGCGATCGCGGACTCGGTCGGCGTCACCCTCGATCCCGCGTCGCACGGCCGGCCGTTCGAGGCGATGATGGCGACGAACCTTGGTGAGGATCAGTCGGTCCCGGCGATCTCGATCGGTCGCGCGATGGTGGCGATCTTCATTCTCCTGCTCGGGCTCGCCGCCATCACCTGGGGCGTGCGGCACTGGTGGCTCGCCCCGTGGTGGTTCGTGGCGGCGTGCGGCGCGTTCCTCGCGATCCGCGGCGTGCCCACGCTCTCGACGCCGATGATCTACAAGCCCGAGGGCCGCGACATGTGGATGGTGTGGGCGCCGTGCCTGCTGCTCGCGATCGCGGCGACCTACGTCGGCATGCGGCGCACCACCCTGTGGCGCGTGCTCGCCGGTCAGCTCGGGCTACCGCTCGCGGCGATGGTTGCCACGCTGACCGCGGCCGGCGCGTGGTCGGCGGCGTTCGGCGCGGAGGTCGCGCCCGTCGTACCGATCTTCTCGGCGCTGACGTCGCCCGTCGTGCTCATGGTTGCGCACGCTTGTGGGGCGGTCGGGCTTGCTGTTCTCGCAGGCGTCGCCCTTCGGGAGTTCGGTCGACGTGCACCACCGGAACCTCCGCGTACCGCGCCCGCAGCCGGGTGACCACCTCGGGCAGCTTCGCCGCGAGGTCCTCGTGCTCGGCGGGATCCTTGTCGAGATCGTAGAGCTCGGCGAGATCCTCCGCCGGCCGCACGAGCAGCTGATACGGCCACTCGACCACGCTCCACTGCAACTCCTCGTGGCTGACCAGCGCGCGCGTCGTCGAGCGCAGCGCGATCGGCGCATCGAGGATCGCGGGCACGAGGTCCACACCATCCGCGTGCGGGATCGCTTTCGGCGCATCGAGCAGCGACATCAAGGTGGGGGCGACGTCGAGGATCGAGACCGGATCGGTGCGCCGGCCGCCGGGCACGCCCGGGACGTGGATCGCGAACGGAATCCGCACGAGCGCGTGGTACGCGACCCTTCCGTGCGTCTCGAGGAGCCGCGGATCCTCGCCGAGCGATTCGCCGTGATCGCTCGCGAACACGATGATGGTCGTATCGGCGAGGTTGCGCTTCACGAGCTCCTCGCGCACGCGCCCGATCTCTTGATCGATCGCGAACAGCAGCGCGCGATAGCCGTGGCGCTTCTTGGAGGCTTCGGCGTGTACGGCCGTGAGCAGCGCCTTGGGCACGTCGATCTGGTGGTGCTCGTGGACATCGAAGTAGTGCAACCATACGAACGAGGACCGACCGGCGGCATCGTCGAGGGCACGAAGGCCCTCGAGCGTGGTCGCCGGCGCGCTGACGTGATCGCCGACGTCATCGTGGTCCCAGTCGGTGTGCACCGGCTTCGCGCGATCCACACCGCGCGCCGGCAACACCTCGCCGACGTAGCGCGTGACCTCCACCGGCAGCGCGCTGTACGTGCGGCGGCCGAGCGCCTGCAGCGCCTCGGGGAGCGTGATGTCGATCGTCTGGTACGGATCGAAGCGACCGGTCAGCAGCGTGCCGAGCGAGACATCGGTGCCCGACGCCGGCGCGATCGCGTGGGTGAACCACGCCGACTCGTCGAGCAGCTTCACGAGCTCGGGGAACTCGCCGCGGTCAGCAACCTCCGGTCCGAGCATGTCGAACCGCAGCGCATCGACGGTGATGAGCAAGATGTTCATGCCCCTGGTGCGCGCGAGCACGCTCTGCACCGGCGCGCTCGCTCGCCACGACGCGAGGTCGACCGGCTTCGGTGGCTCCGGCGGCGGCGGTGGCGGCAGCGCATCCGCGCCGTCGCAGTCCTGATCGATGCCGTCGCCCGGCTTGTCGGGGGCTCCCGGGTGCCGCGTGTCATCGTGATCGTCGCAGTCCCCGCCGCCGAGGATCGGCGAGCTGCCATCGTGGTCGCGATCGACGAGCCGACGATACAGGTTCACGAGATCGCGTCCCTGGTCGCCATACGTGGCGAGCACGCGGCGCTGGTTCGTGTCGCGCAGCCCGTCGAGCAGCGCCGCCGCGCCGGTGCCAAAGGCGAGCGCGGCGACCGCGGCTGCGACGTACGGCGAGATCCTCGGCGTGCCGAGCGATCGGATCAACGCGCCGGCAACCACGATGATCGCGACCGTCGCGCCGATGTGTGCGCCGGGATAGCCTGTGGCGAGCACGTGACGCTCGACCCACACGATGCCGCCGATCGCGCCGGCGCACGCGAGGATCGCGATCGCTCGCGTCGAGCGGTCCGCCTGCCGGAGCAGGGCGTGGGCGCCGGCGAGCATGGCCGAGATGCCGAACCAGCCGACCAGAGGGATCACGAACGGCAGCACCTTCGCGAACGGCAGGGTCTGCGCGTACGCGCCGTCGAACAGCGTGGAGGCCACCGGCACCAGCACGAACAGGCTCGGCGCACCGCGGATCAACGCCGCGACCCACCACGAGCGATTCGCCGCGAGCCGCTCGTTCGCCACGATGGCCAACGCGATGATGCCTCCGGTGAGCGCGAACACCGGCACGAGCACGAGCCCCAGCCCGCCACCGAGCCTCGCTCCCTCGAGCGCTCCGATCATCGCGGCGCCGAGGCAGTGGGCAAGAAACACCCACGCGCGCGGGGACGGCGGGTACATCGAGGCGATCACATCACGCGTAGCTGCGGCCGGCAACTACTCGCGGGGCGGGTACTTCTGCAGCTTGCGCTGGAGGCTGCGTCGGTGGATGCCGAGGCGGCGCGCGGCCTCGGAGATGTTCCCGCCTGCGTCGGAGAGCACGCGGTTGATGTGCTCCCACTCCGCGCGCGCCAGGGACGGAGCCTTGTACTCGCCGGACTCGGAGGCCGGCGGATCGAGTGGCGGGGCCTCGGCGCGGGCGAAGGTCTGGACGATGTCGTCGGCGTCCGCGGGCTTCGATAAGTAGTAGGTGGCGCCGAGGCGGACCGCGTCGATCGCGGTCGCGATGCTGCCGTAGCCGGTGAGCACGATCGACTTCGTCGACGGATCGATCTCGACGAGCGCCTTGATCAGCTCGAGGCCGCTCTTGCCGGGCATCTTGAGATCGACGACCGCGAGCTCGGGAGAATCCTGAGTCGCCGAGGCGACCGCGCTGTCGTAGTCCTGCGCCGTGCGCACGTCGTACCCGCGGTCGACGAACGCGCGGGCCAGCCGGTTGCGATAGACCTCGTCGTCATCGACGATCAGGATCGAGGTCTTGTCGCCGGCCGGGGACTCCGCGGTGGTCATGCAGGCTTGGATACCACCTGACGGCCTGGAGATTCTCCCGTTCGGGCGATTCCGGGGGCGACCGCAGGTGAGACATCCGTGGGGAAGCGCACGTGAACCTCGGTCCCCTCCCCGGCAACCGAGTCGATCTGCAGGGTTCCGCCGACGCCCTCGATCACGGCGCGCGCGAGAAATAGCCCGAGTCCCATACCGCGGCCCGGCGCCTTGGTCGTGAAGAACGGCTCGCCGATCCGGGCGAGGACCTCGGCCGGGATCCCGCCGCCTCGATCGCGGATGTCGATCGAGAGCGAGGTGCCGTCCTTGCGCACCATCACGACCACGGTCGTGTTCGGCGGCGAGGCATCTTGCGCGTTCGTGATCAGCGAGCGCAGGGCCTGACTGACGGCGCGCGGCGGGATGCGCAGCGCCGACCGGGCGAGATCGGTGGGGAGATCGAGATGCACGTTCGGCGCGGGACGCACGCCGACCACGCTCTCGTCGAGGAGTGCGGCGACGGTGACCGGCGCGACGGTCTCGCCGACGGTGCCGGCGCCCTGCTGCATCTGATCGAGGATGACGCGGCAGCGGCCAACCTGCTCGCGGATCAGCCGCGCGTCGGCGGCGAGGTCGCCTTGATGATCGAGCTTCGTCAGCGCGCGCTCGAGCTCCTTCGCGGCGAGCGCCACCGTGCCGAGCGGCGTGGACAGCTCGTGCGCCGCGCCGGCCGCCATCGTCGCGAGGGATGCGAGGCGTTCCTGCCGCGCCGCGAGACCACGCGCCTCGGTCAGCTCGCGCTCGCGCTCGGCGAGTGCGCCGGTGATGCGGCGAAGGAAGTACACGACGAACGCCGACGCCACGCCGAGCGCGACCCACATGCCGATCGCGCGGCTCTCCTCGGGGATCGTGACCGAGCGTTGCGCGGCGAGCAGCAACACGCCGAAGCCCACGAACGACAGCGCGACGAGCATCCACGTCCACAGCGCGCGCAGCAGCACGGTCGCGAGCGCGATCTGGACCAGGTAAAGGAAGCCGAACGGATTGTGCGGTCCGCCCGTCAGGTAGAGCAGACCGGTGAGGATCCCGATGTCGAGCATCATCACGATCGCGATCTGCCACTCGTGCACGGCCCGCGCGGGCGTCTCGCGGCGGCGATCGCCGAAGAAGTAGAGCTCGAGGCCGAGGTTCGAGACCAGGCCGACCGAGATCACGGTGAGCAGTGCGGCGATCGGCAGTGCACCGTCGAGCAGGAACTGCCCGACGAGCACGGTTGCCGCCTGCCCCGCGATCTGCGCCCATCGCAGACGGGCAAGCCACTGGATGTTGACCCAGTTTGCCTCGGGGATCGGAGCCGCCACCCCCGCAAGCTACCTCGGAACCACGAACCGAGCCGGAACTACTGGAGGGTCTTCTGACCCTTCGCGATCACCCACTGGTTGTAGTACTCGCCCGATGGCGTGCCCTGCTGGACGCGCTCGTTGGCCTTCTTCAGCTCCTCGTCCACGACCGACGCGAAGTTCTCGAGCGGAACGGCGCCCGAGATGAAGCGACCGTTGATGAAGAACGCCGGGGTGGCGCCCACGCCGAGCTGCTGCAGATCCTTCATGTCCTTCTGAACGAGCTGCTGGCACTCGCCCTTCATGTCGGCCTTGAACTTGTCGACATCGAGGCCGAGCTCCTGCGCGAAGCCCACGACGATCGGGCAGCCCGCCGGCGCATCCCAGCACTTGCCGCCCGCGCCGCCCGGGCCCCCGGCCTCCGCCTGCGCCGCGACGTCGGAGTTGTCGAGCTGGCGGTTCTTGAAGCCCTTGTCCCAGAGCAGGCGATCCATGTCCTTCGCCTTGCCCTGCTTGCTCGCCGAGCAATACGCGAGGGCACCGGCCATCGCGTTTCGCGGGTGAACCACCATCTGCTTGTAGACGACGCGAATGTCGTTTCCGTACTTCTGGTGGAGCGCGTCCATCGTGTCGCGAACCTTCTCGCAATACGGGCATGCGTAGTCGTACGCCTTCACCACCGTGACCTTCGCATCGGCCGGACCATCGAACGGATCACCCTCGACGGGCACCGCATACGTCTTGGCGCGATCCGGCTCGGGCCGCGCCTGGCGCGCGTTCGCGGGATTCGCGGCGGCCGCACCCGGACCACCTCCACCCTTGGCCAGGAGCGCCTTGATCTCGCGGAGGTCCTTGGCCTGGTCGTCGATCTTTCGCTCGAGGTTCTTCGTGTCCTGCGAGCAGGCGACCAGCGAAACGACCATGGCACTGAAGACAAGCTTGTTCACGTACTGACTCCCTATCGATCTTGCCGCTCGACCGGGATGGTCGCGCGTGCGCGGCTAATTGGGCTTTGGAGCGCCCGCCGCGCGGAATTGCTTCTCGCCCTTCCCGATCACTTCTTTGTCGTAGTACTCGGCGGCCGAGACCCCGGAGGCCTCGGCGATCTTCAACTTGCCGTCGATGAGTCGCTTGAACCCATCAACATCCATCGCGCCCGCGACGTAGTTGCCGTTGATGAAGAAGCTCGGCGTGGAGCCGACGCGGTACTTGCGAAGCTCGGCCGCATCAGCGTCGAGCAGGGCCTTGCAGTCGGCACCGTCCATATCGGCCTTGAGCTTCGCGACGTCGAGGCCGATCGTCGGCGCCCAACTCATGATCGCCTCCTCGGACATCTTCGTCGCGTCACGCGACTCCTGATATGGCTTGTACGACTTGTCCCAGAACGCCTGATAGAACTCGACGAACTTCCCCTGATTCGCAGCCGCGCAGCCCGCGAGGTGGGCACGCGTCACGACTTGAGGATGGACGACGAGATTCTTGAACACCACACGCACCTTTCCGTTGTAGTCCTTCACGAGCTGCTGGAGGGTCGAACTGACCCTCTGGCAGTAGGGTCAAGCAAAGTCCCAGGCCTCGACGATTGTCACCATCGCGGTCGTCGGGCCCTCGACCATTCCCTTCTTCATGTTCGCGCCGATGTCGACGGCGAACACGGCGTCGGGCGCCGCTTCCTCGCGGGCCTGCTGCGGAGCGCGCTGTTGACCAGCACCGCCTCCACCCTTGGCGATCAACGCCTTGATTTCGCGGACGTCCTTGCCGATGTCGTCGACCTTCTTCTCGAGGCCCTTCGTGTCCTGCGAGCAGGCGGCGATCGTCAGCGCGATTGTGAGGAGTACCAGCTTCTTCATCTATTCAGCTCCTTGGCAGCTAGGACCCGGAGCGGGCGCTCCGGGCTGCGGAAGTAGGCCATCACCGGGCCCGCAATTGCAACACAGTGGCTCCTCGAGCATCCGATCGAGCTCGGCAGCCGTTTCGTCATCGAGCAGAGAGACCTGTTTCGTGCCGGTCTCGCCGCGACGGCGAAACTCTGCCTGAAACTCGCAGGCCTCGACCTTGGACAGCGTTCCGTCGCCATCGAGATCGGCCTCGGGGTGCGCCTGCCGGAGCACCTCGGCGAGCTGCGGCGTGAACATGCAGACGTTCTTGTCGCCGCGGGCGGCCGCGGTGCGAGCGCCGCCGAGCGCGAGCACGCCCCAGCAGGCGATCGCGACCTTGCCGACCATGCCGATCCGCGCACGCGACGGCGGGCCGAGCACGGCGGCGACGCGCGCATCGAGCGCGCGCGGTGCGGCGAGGGCAGTGGCCGCGACGGTGCGCAGCGCGGCCATCCTCACGAGCAGCCGCGCGTACGCAGGGCGAGGCAGCTCGCTTGCCTCGAGTGCCCAGGCATCGCACGCCGCTTCGCGCGAGAGATCGAGGCGGCGTCCGATCAGCCGGATCACCGGCCACCAGAAGAACACGGCGGTCGCCCACACCTGGATGAACCGGCCGATCGCATCCTTCCGGCGCACGTGCGCGAGCTCGTGAAGCAGCGCGGCGCGGAGCAGCGCGGGCTCCTCGAGCAGCGCCGGTGGCACGACGATGATCGGACGCAGCAGGCCCACCACATACGGACCGACGGCGTCATCACCGACGTGGACGCGCGGAGCCCGCACCCGGAGCGACGCGGCGAGCGTGGCGACGAGCGCGCGCGCGTCATCCGGTGCCGGTCGCGCGGCGCGCGCAGCGGCGAGGCTCGCGCGGTAGCCGAGCAGCGCGCGTGCGAGGATGATCATGGTTCCGAGCGCCCACACGCTGGCGAGCACGATCCAGCCGATCGACGGCCACAGCGACACCACCGGCTCCGGCCCGGCGCCGATCGGGGCCGCGGTCAGCACCGTGACGACTTGGTCGTGGCGCAGATAGGCGATCAGATCGGAGAGCGACCACGGCATCGCCGGTCCCCACGGAAGCGCGAACTTCGCGAGCACGACGAGCCACACCGCAGCGCCGAACGCCGGCCGCATGCGCGCGGTCCGCAGCACGGCGAACGCGATGAGCGCGAGGATCGTGCCCTGCACGGCGAGCATGGCGAGCATGGACACGGCGAGCTTCGCCGCCGCCCCCGTCGCGAGCACGCCGCTCACGGCTTGCCCTTCGGCAGCGCCTTCTCGGCGTCCGCGATCGTTCGCTCGATCGCGCGCAGCTCGTCGCGAGAGAGCGATTCGTCCTCGACCAGGTTCAGAACCAGCGAGTCGGCCTTGCCGTCGAACACCTCGCGCACGAACTCGCGCAGCCGATCGCGGAGCACCGACTCCTTCCGGTGAGCCGGGCGGTAGACGAACGGCTCGCGCTCCTTGTCGACCAGCACGGCGCCCTTCGTGGCGAGCCGGCCGAGCAAGGTCATCACCGTGGTGTACGCGAGGTCCTGCCCGCGCTTGCCGAGCTCGGTCCGCACCTCGGCGACCGACCCACGCTCCACTTCCCACAACGCCTTGAGCACGCGCAGCTCGGCGTTCGTCAGGTCGGAGGATGAAGAGGAGGCACGAGCCATGGTTACGACACCAGTGGTAGCATTACTACAGCCGTAGTTTTGGACGCAAGCGGAATAGGTCCGCCTCTCAACCGGGCGTAGCGGGCGCCACATTCCCGGCGGATCCCCGGCGCCGGCGCCACCATCGGAGCAGCCACGCGAACGGGCGCTCGCCGTGGAGGAGCGGCAGGTACGCGAGCCCGAGCAGCGGGTACGGGAACCAGATGTTCATGAGGAACACCACGCCGACGTGGAAGCCCCACGCGGCGAGGGCCCACACCCTCGCCGCGCGCGGATGGAGCAGCGCGAGTGGCGCGCCGAGCTCCAGCACGATCGTCATCACGCTGAAGATGGTGAAGCCGGAGGGGTGATCGAGGAACGGGGTGGCGAGCGGCGCGATCGAGTCGCCGAGCAGCGCCTTGCGCAGGTTATCGACCGCGATCTGATTGCGCAGCTGCTCGCCATCGAGCCACGCGACGCCCGCGATCCGCAGCTTCGCGATGCCGGCCATCATGTAGGTCGCGGCGGTGATCGCGACGAGCAGCTTGAGGATCCAACCGTAGCCGGCCGCCGGCACCGGTGGGGCGGAGCGGTGGATTCGGCGATCGATCGACCACGCATCCGCCGCGGGTGCGCATGCGAGCGCGAGCACGTGCATCACGAGCAGGTTCTCGGTGTGGAAGATCATCCCGAACGAGTTGCGATAGGTCAGCGCCCACAGCAGTCCGAGGGCCGCGAGTGGTGCGGTGATCCGGTAGAACGCGCCGAGCGTGAACGCGACGAGCAGCCCGCAGGTGATGACGCCGATCGCGAGCGTCACCGACGGCGGCAGGGGCGCATCGAGGAGCCGCGTCACGCCGGTCGGCTTCCAGTGCGCCGCACCGAGCTTCGCGACCGCATACGACTCCATGAGCCGACCACCGACCCACACCACCGCGAACGCACCGATCAGGATCCGCACGGCCGCGAGCCGCTCCGCCGGCGCCGGCGCGAACCACCAGGCGGACAGGCGCTTCATCGCGCCACCTTGCAGCTCGTCAGCAGGGCCTCGGGTCCGCGCACGTCGCGCATGAGGAAGTCGACCGCATCGTGCGTGCCTGTGACGATCCGGATCTCGGTGACATCGGTGTAGCGCTCGAGGTCAGCGACCCGGTCCGCGATGGTCTGGCACAAGCGCGGGAGCTCGCCGCGGCTCTTCGCGCGCTGCAGCACCGTCAGCGCCTGGAGCACCTCGGCCGAGCCCACGATCCGCGGTGTCAGCGCCTTCCGCTCGCCGGTGGCGGTGACGCCGAACGCGTACTCCATCGAGAGCTTCGTCGGTCGCTTGAACGCGAACATCGGGTATGGCGACAGCGGGAAGCCATCCTCCCAGGGCTCGCGGATCAGCGGCTCGAGGGTCGCGCCGAGGAGCGCGATCGAGACGACCGCTGCGAACAGGCGCGAGCTCAGCACCGCATCGAGATTACATCGAGCGGATCACGCGCCACGACGACCGCGGTGCGCCGATCTCGAAATAGAACGAGAACGCGAACGTGATCAATCCGTCCTTCTGGACCAGGCCATCGGGCGGGTTCGGGAACGGCGCGGATGCGTGGAACGCGCGGACCGCCTCGTCGTCGAGCTCGTTGACGCCCGAGGGCTGGGTCACCACGATCTTTGCGAGCTGACCGTTCGCCCCGAGGCTGACGCGCACCTCGGTGATGCGGGTCTTGAAGCCATACACCGTGCCCTGCGGATCCGCGCGGCGCCACACGCCGGCCGGCTCCCAGTTCTGCGCGACCTGGCGCTTCAGCCGGTTGAAGAAGCTCGCGTAGACCCAGCGCTTCGACGACAGCGCCGTCTCGTCGCCATTCTCCACGTCATCGAGATGATCGACCGAACCGCCGCCGGCGATCCGCTCGAGCGTCTCGGGCTTGGGCTGGAGGTTCGGAACCTGCGGCGCGCCACCACCTGCCCCGCTCTTGCCCGGCGCTTGCTCGCCCGGATCGCGCTTCGACTGCTCGATCGATCCGTCGCCGTGGCGCGGCACGAAGCCGTCGGCGACCAGCGGGCCCTTGTCGCTCGACAGCGCGCCCTTCGTCTTCGCCTCCTGCGGCGCCTCCGACGGCTGCTGCGTTCCGGGCGGCCGCATCGCGAGCATGCCGGGGACCTCGGGCGCCTTCTCGTTGCGACCCTTGTCCTTCTCGCTCAGCTCCTTGACCGAGGCTTCCTTCGCATCCTTCTTCGGCGTCAGCTCCGCGGGCTTGGACTTCGCGACCATCGCCTCGTCCACCGAGCCGCGCGCGACCTTCTGCTTCTCGACCTCGACGTTGTTCTCCGAGAGGAAGCGCGCGTTGACCGGCTCCTTCTCGGTATTCGGCTTCGCGGTCTCCACGACCTGCGCGGGGCGTTGCGGCGGCGGCGGTGGCGGTGGCGCCGGCTGCTTCGGCTGGAGCTGCGGCGGTTGCGGCGGCGGCGGCTCCTGCTTCGCCAGCTCCTGCTGCGTCGCCTCGTCGATCAACCGCTCTGGATCGATCGACTTGATCTTCTCGGCCTGCTTCGCCGAGACCATCGAGATCGGCGCCGCGGCGATCGACTCGCCGGCCTGACACGACGACAGATCCATCCACATCCCCATCCACGTGTCGGAGCCGCAGCCTTCGACATCGGAGTTCCACGGAGCGAGGCACATCGCGTAGCGCGCGCCGGT
>JBBRED010000081.1:0-25657 GCA_038203335.1 Haliangiales bacterium
TGTCGCCGCCGTCGAGCTCCAGGTCCTCGACGTCGAGTGCGGAGAGGTCCGTCGCGTCCGCGCGGTCCTCGAGATCCTCGACATCCTGTTCGTCGGCTCGCGGCCCGAGCTCGTCGTCCGGCTCGCTGCGGTTGTCGTCCATCTGCCCAGTCGTGGCGGTCGGCGCTCTCGGCGCATCGGCGGACGCCTCGCCGATCGACAGCGCGAGCAGGACGAGCAGGATCAACAGCAACAGCCACGCCAGGCGCGGACGGCGTCGGTTGCGCGTTGCCGCCGCGGATCGTACGGTGCGGGCGTGCTGGCGACGCTCACCGACAACGCTCTCGCGGTGCTGCGCGCGCGGTACCTGATCCGCGAGAACGGCGTCGCGGTGGAGACTCCGGATCAGCTGTTCCGCCGGGTCGCCGTGCATATCGCCGGCATCGAAACCTCCCTCGGCGCGAGCGCCGACGAGGTCGCCGATGCGACCGCCCGGTTCGAGCGGATGATGTCGGCGCTCGAGTTCCTGCCCAACTCGCCGACCCTCATGAATGCCGGGCGCCCACTCGGCCAGCTGGCGGCGTGCTTCGTCGTCCCCGTCTCGGACTCGACGACGGGCGTGTTCGAAGCCGTCGGCTGGGCCGCGGAGATCCAGAAGACAGGCGGCGGCACCGGCTTCTCGTTCTCCCGGCTGCGTCCGGCCGGCGATCTCGTGGCCTCCACCGGCGGCACCGCCTCGGGCCCGGTGTCGCTGATGCAGGTGTTCGACGTGGCGACCGAGGCCATCAAGCAGGGCGGTACGCGGCGCGGTGCCAACATGGGCATGCTGCGCGTCGATCATCCCGATGTCCTCGAGTTCATCGCGACCAAGCTCGATCCGACCCGGATGAGCAACTTCAACCTCTCGGTCGCGATCACCGACGCGTTCATGACCGCGGTGAAGCACGGGACGACGTACGATCTCGTTAATCCACGGACAGGCATCGTCACCGGGCAGCTCGATGCGCGCCGTGTCCTCGATGCGATCGCGAACGCGGCCTGGGCCGTCGGCGATCCGGGGATGGTGTTCATCGATCGCATCAACGATCTCCAGCCGACTCCAGCCCTCGGTCCGATCGAGGCGACAAATCCCTGCGGCGAGCAGCCGCTGCTCCCGTTCGAGTCGTGCACGCTCGGCAGCATCGACGTCGGCCGGTTCGTCACCGACGGCGACTTCGCGTGGGACCGACTGCGGACGGTGATCATCGATGCGGTTCGGTTCCTCGACGACGTGATCGACGCGAACCGGTACCCACTGCCCGCCATCGAGCGGGCGACCAAGGCGACCCGCAAGATCGGCCTCGGCATCATGGGCTGGGCCGATGCGCTCGCCGCGCTCCACATCGCCTACGACTCGCCCGAGGCGCTCGCGCTCGCCGACCGGATGGCGACGTTCCTCGAAGCCGAGTCCCTCGCTGCCTCGCGTGTCCTCGCCGAGCGGCGCGGCACGTTCCCCGCGTGGAGCGGCTCGCGATGGGATCAGGCCGGGGAGCGTCCCCTGCGCAATGCGACGACGACGACCATCGCGCCGACCGGAACGATCAGCATCATCGCCGGCTGCGCCAGCGGGATCGAACCACTCTACGCGCTCGCATATCGCCGTAACGTCCTCGACGGTGCCGAGCTTGTCGAGATCAACCCGGCGTTCCAGCAGGTCGCCGCCGAGCGCGGCATCGCGAGCGAGGCGCTGTTCGCCGACGTGGCCGCCACCGGTGGCGTGCGCGGCAACGCGAGCGTGCCCGCCGAGATCCAGCGCTGGTTCCCGACCGCTCACGAGATCGACATCGGAACGCACGTCCGCATGCAGGCCGCGTTTCAGCGGCGCGTCCACGCCGCCGTCAGCAAGACGATCAACCTCGTGCGCACCGCCACCGCTCTCGACGTGAAAGCTGCGTACCAGCTCGCGTACGAGCTGGGTTGCAAGGGAATCACCGTGTACCGGGACGGCAGCCGAGAGGGCCAGGTGCTCGTCACGGGTGTACGGAGTGCGCGACCGAACACCTCCGTGCATTGCCCCGAGTGCGGCAACGTGTTGGTCGTGCAGAGCAGCTGCCGGTTGTGCCGGCACTGCGGGTGGTCGGTGTGCGGTTGAGTTGGACATTGCGCGGCGGCGAGCAGCAACGAGCACGCCAGAGCGCGCGCTCGCGATTGCCGTGAGTTAGCGCCGCGGCTGTCCGCGTGGCGGCCGCTCGTCCGCAATCCGGCCGGACGCTCGGACGCCGCGCGTGATCCACGCCGCACGTGCCGCGCGTTGCCGCGCTCGAACGATTGGCGCGGAGCGGCGGAAGCGCAACCTTCGATGGATGTCACGATGGATCGTCGTCGGGTTGCTAGGGATGTCGGCGTGCGCCACGCCCGACGGTGATGTGACGGGGCCGTACACCGGCGACGTCCACCGCTATCAGATCGACGATATCCGCCTGCCACGAACCACGGCCGAGGCGGGGGACTACGGCATCCGCGTGAATGACGTCGACCGCTACAACCAGCTCGGCAGCGTGTGCGCCACGCTCGCCGGCTTCGACGATCTGGTCACCGCACGCGACGTGATCGGATCCGGGGTCGTGCAGTCGCTCCTCGAGATCCAGGCCGATGACCTCGTCAACGACGAGACGGTGGCGATCTCGTACCTCGGGCGGGACGGCGACGCGGCCACGCCCGTCGGTGCGCGGTTTCACTACGGGGTCGCGACCTCGAATCATCAGGCCACGTCGACGCACCTCGGCGAAGCGTTCGTGCGACTGCCGATCTTCATCGACGCGGCACCGACGGAGATCACGATGTCCGGGCTCGAGATCGATCTCGAGCCAGATCTCGCCGGCGGCTACACCGGCACCGTCCGGGGCGGCGTCTCGCCGGACGATGCCTTCGAGGCCACCTACCTCGGGATGTCCGAGATGTTCGCGACCAACCACCCGGGCCATCGCAGCCTCCGCTACATCATCGACGCCGATCACGACGGCGTGATCACGCGGAGCGAGATCACGAACAACAGCCTCATCAAGTCGCTGCTCGCACCGGATCTGGTTCTCGCCGGAGGAGACGCGGTCTCGTTCGCGTTCCGCGTGCATCTCCGCGACTGCGATCTCGCGCCGGGCTGCGCGCCGGTGCCGGTCGTGGACACCTGCCACGACCGCGTCCTCGACCACGGCGAGACGGACCTCGACTGCGGCGGAAGCTGCGCTCCGTGCTCGGCCGGCAAGCGCTGCGGACAGGGCGCCGACTGCGACTCCACGACGTGCGCCGGCGAGACCTGCACGGCACCGACCTGCAGCGATGGCCTGGTCGACGGCTTCGAATCCGACATCGATTGCGGCGGCACGTGCGACGCGCGCTGTGCGAGAGGGAAGCTCTGCATCGAGGCGGGCGACTGCGCCTCGTCGGTCTGCACGCCGCAGGGGGTCTGCGAGTAGCCCGTGACCGCGGGCACGGTTGCCGCCTGTTTCCACGGATGTCGCGTTGCGAGATCACGGCGTCGACGAGATGGTGAGTCATGCTCCGTCTCGCCGCGCTGACCGCCGTCTTGCTCGCTGCCTGTGGAACCGATGGCGACGACGGGGATATCGTCGGCCCGTACACCGGCGAGGTCGCGCGCTACACGGTGGATCGCTTCGATCTCCCGGTGAACAACGTCACCGCGCGCGACCTCGGCGATGATCTCGACGGCGACAAGGCGATCGACAACCAGCTCGGCATGGTGCTCGCCACGCTCGGATCGCAAGGCGACATCACGAAGCACGGCCAGGACATGATCGCGTCCGGCGCGCTCGCCTCGTACATCGAGATCCAGGCGGACGATCCGTTGACCGATGATCGCGTCGGCGTCTGGTACTACGGCGCCGACGGCGACACGGCGGTGCCGATGGGCGGCACGCTCGACGCCGGCGTGTTCACCTCGAACCGCACGCGCGACACGCACCACGCGGGTACCGCGACGGTGCGGCTCCCGGCGCTCGTCGACGTGGATCCCACCGTGCTCGAGGTCACCGGCATGCAGCTCGATCTCACGCCGGACGGACATGGCGGCTTCGACGGACTGGTGCGGGCGAAGATGACGCAGGACGTGGTTCGCAGCGCCGCGTACACCGGGATCCTCGCGATGTTCGCCGCGCAGCCGCAGGACCATCGCGTGTTCTGGTACGCGGTCGACAACAACCACGACGGCGTCCTGCCCGAGCCGGAGTTCTTCAGGGACAAGGGTCTGATGGTCGCGCTCCTGTCGTCCGATCTCGACGACGGTTTGTCGTTCGGGTTTCGGATTCACCTGTCGCCCGCCGGGTCGGCGCTACCAGTGATCGCCGATCGCTGCTTCGATCGGATCCACGACGGCACCGAGACCGGCCTCGACTGCGGCGGGAGCTGCATCCCGTGCGGCGCGGCCCAGAGCTGCTCGATCCCGGCGGACTGCCAGTCCGGAACCTGCCTCAGTGGGACGTGCACCGCGCCGAGCTGCGCGGATGGCCAGCTCTCCGGGTTCGAGAGCGATGTCGACTGCGGCGGACCGTGCGGCGACTGCGCGACGGGCAAGTCCTGCGACTACGCATCGGACTGCGCCAGCGGCGACTGCCACCTCGGCGTCTGCAGCTAACGGCCCGAAACCACAGAAGGCCCGGCGCCATGGCCGAGCCCTTCATGTTGCGATTTGAATGTCCGTACGTAGAGCGAGCGACTAGCGACGACGACGACGACGAGCCGGGCGGGGCGCGACGGCAGCGGCCTCGAGCTCCTCGAGGTGCTCGAGCATGCTGATCATCGTGTTGCGCGTGGCCGCGTGCGGCTCGTTGGTGATCGCGCGACCGAGCGAGATGCGGAGCTCCGCGCGGAGCTCCGACTCGATCAGGCGGTAGGTGCGGAGCGCTTCCTCCGGATCATAGTGGTGCAGGTCGGCTTCACAGCCGGTGGCGGCGATCCACACGGCGGCGAGGGCGGCGGCACGGCGGCCGGGCTGCGAGACGGCGAAGTCCTTGACGGTCGAGCGGAGGCGCTGGCGCACCAGCGGGATCGGCGGCAGGGCCACCAGTCCGTCGTTGTCGTCATCGGGCCGACGGAGGACAGGGCGTGTCATTGACTTGTCGGTTTCCATGGATTTTTTGTCCTGATCTCGCAGCGGGAACTCTAGATTTCCCCCCTAAAAGTTGCCTCTGCGATGGACCGCGACCTTGCACGATCAACTATGGAAAAGCGATGAATTTCCGCGCGAAGGATTACGAAAAACACGTCATAACCCACCCTTAACCCGAACCTGACTCAGAATCCGGACGAGCGGGGTTCAACTGACCCCAGCGACGATGCAAAAGCGTCTCACTCCCGCGGCGCGAGGTCATTTGCCCCCGGGAGTACGCCAGGATCGAGGCTGTCCACGCGCCGCGCGAGGAAGTCCCGGATCGTGAAGTCCACGAGGTGCGGACGCTCGATGGGGGCGGTGTGGGACGCGTTGGGGATCTCGAGCAGCTCGGCACCGGGGATCGCCTCGGCCATCGCCCGGCTGCGCTCCGCGGGCGTGAAGCCGTCCCGGCCACCCGCGACCACCAGGCTCGGCACCGCGATCTCCGGGAGCAAGTCATCGGCGCTGTGCTGGCCGGCGGACGCCAGCATGGTGATGAACAGGCGCAGGTCGATCCGCGACAGCCCCTCCAGATAGGGCATGAAGTCCTGCGGCTCGACGAGCTCGCGCCGGATCTCGAGCCGGCTGGTGACCTCGTAGGCGAGCCGGGTCGGGAGCAGGGTCCGCGCGACGCGGTTGAGCACGCCCGGGACGCGGCCGATCCACTTCTGGATCGTCGGCAACATCTCCTCGAGCGCCGCCGACCCCTTGAACGTCCGCAGCGGGTGCGAGGACGCGCCGCAGACGAGGACGAGCCCGGCCACCCGCGACGCGTGCCGGCGATAGGTCTCGAGCGCGACCTGCACGCCCATCGAGTGGCCGACGAGCACCGCCCGATCGACCAGCGCATCGTCCAGGACGCACGCAACGTCATCGGCGAGATCGGAGATCGTCACCCGGGCGGGATCTCGTGGGGGTGAGGTTCGCCCGTGTCCGCGATAATGAGGGTGCAACGCGAAGCGGTTCCCGAGATCTGCTCTCAGGTATCGCCACACGTAGCCGTCGCACCCGATCCCATCACAGAGGAGCACCGGCGTCGTGGCGCCTCGCTCACCCCAGCTCTCGTAGAACAGCGGGCTACCGTCACTTGGTGCGATGGCGTATCCCCACGCCGGTCGCAACACGGCAGCGGCCACCGCTGTTACGCGATTTCCTTCTCGTCTTCCTCGCCGGGGAACTCGTTCACCGACGGATACTTCATGATCTCTTTACGAGCGATCTTCCATGCCTTCTGGACGATCCACGAAAGTGACCGGTCCTGCCGGGTCGCTTCGTCTTGGATTTCCTTCAGCATGTCTTCGGGAAAATACAGGGACTGCTTGCGCTTATCGGAGCCGGCCATACCGACACAGTTTCGAGGACCGCCTACAGGGTGTCAAGGCATCCGCATGTGTAAGACGTATGCGTCCGGAGAGGTTGTCACCGGGCACTCCTATCATTATCCTACCGCGCTTCGTCCAACGCCCTTTGCGTTCCAGTGGGAGGGAAATCGTGTCCACAGCCGCCGCCGCATCGTCCAAAGCACTCAACAAGAAGGAACTGAAGAGGTTTCAAGAGCTGCTCGATGAGAAGCGCAAAGGCGTTCTCGAGCGAGCTCGCCAGATGCTCTCCGAGGGCATGGTCCTCGACGCCAATGACCTTCCCGACGAGATGGATCTCGCCTCCAGCGAGTACATCCAGTCATTCGAGTTCCGCCTCCGCGGACGCGAGAAGTTCCTCCTGACCAAGCTCGACCTCGCTCTCAAGAAGATCGAGGAGGGCACGTTTGGTGTCTGCGAGATCTGCGAGGAGCCGATCGGCAAGAAGCGCCTCGAGGCGCGGCCGGAGACCTCGCTCTGCATCAAGTGCAAAGAGGATCAGGAGCGCGAAGAACGCACGATGGGTTGAGATCGGCTGAAACGCGCGACCGGGCTCGTACCTCTGTTACCGTGATGAGCCATGGCCGCGGATGACCCCGATCGGCGTACGTTTCTCAAGGTCTCGACCTGCGCGCTGGGCGCGGGAGCGGGCCTCGCGCTGGTGATCCCGACCCTTCGGTTGATCGCTGCACCCACGACCGCCACGACGGTGACGGGACCGAGCGAGCCGCTCGATCTCGGGCTCGTCGATCGGCTGCGCCTCGGCGCGGAGCCACGCAAGGTCGAGGTGATCGCGCCGATCGTCAAGGACGCCTGGACCGCCGCGCGCAACGTCGTGCTCGGCGCGGCGTACCTGACGCGCACCGGTGACAAGATCGAGGCGCTGTCCGCGGTGTGTCCGCACCTCGGCTGCGCGATCGGCTGGGATCCCGCGGCGAAGAACTTTCTGTGCCCGTGCCACGACAGCACGTTCGCACCGACGGGTGAACGCAGGAGCGGCCCCGTCGAGCGCGGGCTCGATCCGCTGCCGGTGACGGTGAAGGACGGCCGGCTCCAGTTGACGTGGGTCCGGTATCGCGCGGGCGGCTCGTCGCGGGAGCCGGTGTGAAGCTCTGGGACGCGTTGCGCGAACGCGCTGCACTCTCCACGAAACCTCGTCTGCTCTCCGCCGGGGCGTCGTTCGCCTACGTGTTCGGTGTGGTGCTGCTGTTCCTGCTCGTCGTCGAGGGCGTGACCGGCATCGCGCTGGCCACGGTGTACAGCCCGTCGACGACCGACGCGTGGGGCTCGGTCGCGTACATCCAGGATCAGATGCCGGGCGGCTGGCTCGTGCGCGGCCTGCATCACCACGGCGGCTCCGCGATCGTCATCATCGCCGGTCTGCATCTCGTGCAGACCGCGGTCGCCGGCGCGTACAAGAAGCCGCGCGAGCTGGTGTGGTGGCTCGGCCTCGCGCTGCTCGCGCTCGTGCTCGCATGGGCGATCACCGGCTACTGGCTGCGCTGGGATCAGGCCGGCTTCTACGCCGCGCAGGTCGAGCTCGGCATCGCCGCGGGGACGCCGATCGTCGGCGGCCTGATCAAGGGTATCGCGATCGGCGGCAACGACTACGGCAACCTGACCCTGACCCGCGCCTACGCGGTGCACATCATCGTGTTGCCGGCGCTGGTCGTGCTCGTGACGTACTTCCACGTCTCGATCGCGCGGCGGCTCGGTCCCACGCCGCTGCGCAAGGCGATGCCACCGACGCCGTACTGGCCGGTGCAGAGCGTGCGCAACGCGCTCGCGATCGCGGTGACGTTCACGATGCTGTTCATCTACGTGATCAGCCAGCACGGCGTGGATCTCGCGGCCCCCGCGGATCCCACGTCGGCGTTCGATGCGCGTCCGCTGTGGCCGTTCCGCTGGCTGTTCGAGCTGCGCGTGATCGCGGGCAGTGCGGAGCAGCTCGTGGCGATGGCCGCGCCCGCGGTGTTCGGCGGCTTCCTCGTCGCGCTGCCGTTCATCGACAAGCGCACCGAGCGCTCGCCGGCGCAGCGCAAGATGGCGCTCGGCGTGTTCGCGATGCTGTTCTCGGTGGTGTTCGCGCTGACGCTGGCCTCGTACGCGAGCGACGATAACGACGCCAACCTCGATGGCCGGCAGCGCAAGGCCGCCGCACTCTCGGCGCGCGCGCGCCAGCTCGCGATCACGAATGGCGTGCCGGTCACCGGCCCGCTCGACGTGTTCAAGACCGCGCCGATGTGGAGGGCGCGCTCGATGTTCGCGCAGCGCTGCGCGGGCTGCCACGGCGCCGACAGCACGGAGCGCAAGGGGCCCGTGATCGCGGCCGGTCACGGCGATCGCGCGTGGCTGACGCAGTTCCTGAAGACGCCGAGCGGCGATGCGTTCTACGCGCACACGAAGCTCGCGGCGAGCGAGGCGGCGATGAAGCCGGTCGAGCTGCCGGCCGCCGATCTCGTCGATCTCGTCGAGATGCTCTACTCCGAGACCGGAGCGAGCGATGCGGATCCCGCGAAGGTCGAACGCGGCGCGAAGGTGTTCGAAGGCGCGTGCACCGATTGCCACACGCGCGCCGAGGGCGAGGCGTCGACCGCGGGACCGAACCTCAACGGGCTCGGCAGCCGCGACTACTACACGAGCTTCATCGGCAACCCGAAGTCGTCGATCCACATGGGCAAGGACAAGAGCCAGATGCCGGCGTTCGCGCGTGAGATGTCCATCGTCGACCGCGATGCCGTCGCCGAATATCTCGTGTGGCTGCGCACGGCGAGCGAGCAGGACGTCAGCGCGCTCGGACCGCTCTGATCGCGGCGCATCCCTTGCACGATGCGCTGGGCATGGAGCATCGTAGCGACGAGCAGACCGTCTCGCGTGCGGACGCGCCCGAGCGAGCGGCAGCGCACGGCGGACTTCGCGAGACGATCGGGGACGCGATCGGGCGGATCTGGGCGCCGGTGATCTCGACGATCGCCCACCTGCGCCAGGCCCGGATGTTCCACCCGTCGGGGCACACGTTCAGCGGTCGGATCGAACCGATCGTCGGAGGCCACTTCGATGCACTCGGCGCGCGGCTCGATGGTCGCGTGCTCGTACGCGTATCGGGTGCCATGTCGAAGCGCGAACGCGAATGGTTCGAGGTGCTCGGCATCGGCATGCGCATCCGTCCCGGTCTCGGCCGGGCGATCACCGAGGACGCGCAGTCGGGCGATCAGGATCTTCTGTTCGCCACGATCCGCAGCCCGCTCATGATGGCGCTGTCGCCGTTCACGACCGATGCGAGCAACTACCTCCAGGAGTACTGGGCGGTGTCGCCGTTCGCGGCGCCGCCGGTCGGGCGCATCGAGCTGCGCCTGCGGCCGATCGGCACCGCGCGGATCGGCGGTTCGCGGATCGATCGCCTGCGGGAAGCGGTGCGTCGTGCCGATGCGGGCTGGTGGGTCGAGGCGCGTCGCACGATGACGCTCGACTGGCACCCGGTCGCGGTGGTGCGGCTCGAGCGCGAGATCTACCTGGATCAGTCCGCGCTCGCGTTCGATCCGTTTCTCGCGGGTGCGGACATCGAGCCGGTGGGGCTCGTTCATGCCATCCGCCGCGCGGCGTACGCTTCGAGCCGTCAGGCGCGCCCTCGCTCGAAGATCGCGTAGACTGCGCGGCGATGCCCCCGACGTTCGAGTTCCAGGAAATCCTCGAAGCAGGTCACCACGAGCACACGCCGTACAAGCAGCTGACCAGCGACTTCGTCAGCACGTTCCAGGCGAACGGCAGGACGTTTCTCGAAGTGCAGCCCGAGGCGCTGACCCTGCTGACCAAGACGGCGATGCGGGACGTCGCGCACCTGTTGCGCCCGGGGCACCTCGCGCAGCTCCGCGCGATCCTCGATGACCCGGAGGCCAGCGCGAACGATCGGTTCGTCGCACTCGAGCTGCTCAAGAACGCGAACATCGCGGCGGGCGGCGTGCTGCCGGGCTGCCAGGACACCGGCACCGCGATCGTGATGGGCAAGAAGGGCCAGCACGTTCTGACCAGCGGCGGGGACGAGGAGGCGATCGCGCGCGGCGTGTTCGATACCTACGCCGAGGCGAACCTCCGGTACTCGCAGGTCGCGCCGCTCGACATGTTCGAGGAGAAGAACACCGGCAACAACCTGCCGGCGCAGATCGAGATCTACGCCACCGATGGCGACGAGTATCACTTCCTGTTCATGGCGAAGGGCGGCGGCTCGGCGAACAAGAGCATGCTGTTCCAGGAGACCAAGGCGCTGCTCAACCCGAAGAGCCTCGCCGCGTTCCTCGATCAGAAGTTGCGGTCGCTGGGCACGGCCGCGTGCCCGCCGTATCACCTCGCCGTCGTGATCGGCGGTACCAGCGCCGAGCAGACGCTGAAGGTCGCGAAGCTCGCGAGCGCGCGCTACCTCGACGATCTACCGACGACCGGCAACAACCTCGGCCGCGCGTTCCGCGATGTCGAGTGGGAGCAGAAGGTCGTGGAGATCGCGCGCGCGAGCGGCATCGGCGCGCAGTTCGGCGGCAAGTACTTCTGCCACGACGCCCGCGTGATCCGGCTGCCGCGCCACGGTGCCAGCTGCCCGGTCGCGCTCGCGGTGTCGTGCTCGGCAGATCGCCAGGCGCTCGGCAAGATCACGAAGGACGGCGTCTTCCTCGAGCAGCTCGAGATCGAGCCGTCGAAGTACCTGCCCGAGACCACGCACGAGGATCTCGCCGGCGAGGTCGTGAAGATCGATCTGACGATGCCGATGAACGAGATCCGCGCGCAGCTCTCGCGCTATCCGATCCGCACGCGGCTCTCGCTGTCGGGGCCGCTGATCGTCGCGCGCGATATCGCGCACGCGAAGCTCAAGGAGCGGCTCGATCGCGGCGAGGGCCTGCCGCAGTACATGAAGGATCACGCCGTGTACTACGCGGGACCCGCGAAGACCCCGGTGGGCTACGCGTCTGGATCCTTCGGCCCGACCACCGCCGGCCGCATGGACAGCTACGTCGATCTGTTCCAGGAGCACGGCGGCTCGATGGTCATGCTCGCGAAGGGCAACCGCAGTCAGCAGGTCACCGACGCGTGCAAGAAGCACGGCGGGTTCTATCTCGGCTCGATCGGCGGTCCCGCGGCGCGGCTCGCGAAGGACTGCATCAAGAAGGTCGAGGTCCACGAGATGGCGGAGCTCGGCATGGAGGCGGTGTGGAAGATCGACGTCGTCGACTTCCCGGCGTTCATCGTCGTCGATGACAAGGGCAACGACTTCTTCGCGGGCATCCAGGGCACGGGCCCCGCGAAGACGCTGCTGAAGCAGAGGTAGTCGAGGCGGCGTGCGCCGACCTCCCGACTACCTCCCCAGGATAGCGAAATCTCGATAGCTAGTAAACCCCGACTCGATCGTCGACGGTGACCTCCATGCAGTACGTCGGAATCGACTTCGGCACGACCAACACCGCGGTGGCGATCGCGGACGAGGAGGGCGCCGTGCAGCTCGCGTCGCTCGAGGGCGCGCCGCACTGGCGCACCGTCCTCTACTTCGAGCCGGGCGGGAAGCTGTCGGCCGGCGCGCCCGCGATCGCGCGCTACCTGGAGACCGATCGCGAAGGGCGGCTGATCCAGTCGATCAAGAGCCACCTCGCCTCGAGCTCGTTCTCGAGGACCACGATCTTCGGGCGGCGGTGGGCACTCGAGGACATGATCGCCGCGTACCTCCGCCAGATCCGCGCGGCATCGCCCGTGGATCTCGGCTCGCGCGCCGTGGTCGGGCGGCCGGTGCGCTACTGGGGCGCCGAGACGCCCGAGGATGACGAGCGCGCCGTCGGACGGATGCGGACCGCGCTCGCGACGGCCGGGTTCACCGAGGTCGTGTTCGAGATGGAGCCGGTCGGCGCGGCCGCGCGGTACGCGGATCGGCTCGACCACGACGAGCTGATCGTGGTGGCGGACTTCGGCGGTGGCACCACGGACTTCTCGGTGATCCGCGTCGGGCCAACGGCGGGCGGCACGGTGCTCGCGAACGGCGGCATCGGCATCTCCGGTGATGCGTTCGACGCACGCGTGATCGATGCGATCGTCGCGCCCGCGCTCGGGCGCGGGACGAAGTACGTCGTCGACGAGTTCGGCGGCGAGGCGCTGGTGCCGGCCTGGCTCTACAGTCACCTGCGGCGCTGGCACTACCTGTCGTTCCTCAAGGAGGAGTCGACGCTGCGCCTGCTCGAGCGCGTGATGCAGGGCGCGAAGGACAAGGTGAAGGTCGAGCGGCTGACCCGGCTGGTCGACGAGGATCTCGGCATGCTGCTCCATCGCTCCGTGGAGGGCGCGAAGGTCCGGCTCTCGGGATCGCCGACCGATCGCGTGGCGCTCGATCAGATCGAGCTCGATCTCCCGGTGACGCGCCCGGCCTTCGATGGCTGGATCTCCGAGGACCTCGATGCGATCGGCACGGTGCTCGACACCGTGCTCGAGCGCGCCGGCGTGACGGGCAAGGACGTCGATCGCGTGTTCGCGACCGGTGGTAGCTCGCTCGTGCCCGCGGTGCGCGACCGGCTCGCGGCGCGGTTCGGTGCGGCGAAGCTCGAGGGCGGCGAGGAGCTGACGAGCGTGGCGTGGGGGCTCGCGGCGCGCGCGCGGCAGGTGTTCGGCTGACTACGGGTGATCTTCGAGGAACCGATCGAGGACCTTGAAGAACGCCGCCGGCTCGTCCCACATCACGAAGTGGTGCGCGTTCGGGATCACGACCACCTCGTGATCCGGGATCGATTCCGTCTGCTCGCGGATCCGCTTCTGCAGCCCGCCATCGGCGGCGATGATCAGCACCGGCGCGGAGATGTCCTTGACGCGATCGCGGAGGTCCGTCATCACCATCTCGTAGATCGCATCGCCGATGGTCTTGCGATCGGAGCGCACGATCTCGTCGATCACGGGTGCCATGCGCTTCGGCACCTTCGTCATCGAGTTGAACGCGGCGCGGATCTGCGCCGTGTACTGCGCGTCGGTCGCGCGCTTCCATTTCGTGCGCAGCCCCTTGGCCTCCTGGAGCCCGCCGGAGAGCGCCGGGCTCGCGTCGACGATGATCACCGGGCCGACCAGATCCGGGTGGTACGACGCGATCCAGTACGCGATGAACCCGCCCATGCTGTGACCGATGATGATCGGATCCTTCAGCCGCTTCGCGCGGATGTAGCGCGTGAGGTCGCGCCGCACGGCGGCGGAGAGCGGTTCGTCGATCGGATCGCGACCGGCGAATCCGGAGAGCGTGAGCACGTGCGCCTCGTAGTCGTCGCCGAGGTGCGCCACGACCTCGCGCCACACCTCGCCGGGGCAACCGAGCCCGGGGATCAGGATCACGGGGCGGCCCTGGCCCGTGACCTCGACGCCGAACGCCGTTGGCTCGAAGTCGGCGTCGGCGCCGAACGGCGACTCGGCGCGATCGCGATCGGCCTCCGGTTCGTCGGCCGCCGCCCGCTTCGGCGGGCCGCCGCACGCCGCACCCGCGACGAGCATCAGGACCACGAGCCGGCGGCGCATCGCCGCACGATACCTTGCCACGTGCGCGTGTGACGGATTTGGCACAGAGCTGGGTGGCTTCCGTCATGGCGACCTGCTTCGATAGGGACCCTTGCGTCGCCTACCGTTGATCCTGCTGCTCGCGAGCGGCGTTGCGTCCGCTCAACCCGCCGGCGACCAGCCGCCGGTACCACCGGAGCCGGTGCCCGATCCGACGCCGACACCGGCCCCGGATCCCACACCGACGCCGGTTCCGGATCCCACGCCGGTCACCACGCCGGCACCGCCGCCGTCGCCGCCGAGCGAGGGGGAGAAGCTGACGCTCGCGAGCTACGAGCCGTCGTCGGTGTCGGTGGGTGGATACCTCCAGCCGCAATTCCGGTGGCGCCAGAACTCGGCGGTCCAGGGCGATCAGAACGGCTTCAAGTTCGCGCGCGCACGCCTCATCCTGCTCGCGCAGACGCACGCCGGAAACCTCGATCTGTCTGCGTCGGTCGAGACCGAGCTCCAGCCGCAGTTCGCGATGCTCGACGCATACGGTTCGGTCGCGCGGACGTTCGGCGAGAGCGGGCACGGAACGACGGCGTTGCGGGGCAAGGTCCAGCTCGACGTTGGCCAGATGCGCACGCCGATCTCTCGCCAGCAGATGCTCTCGGACTCGCGACTGTCGTTCGTCGACAAGGCGCAGATCGCGACCATCGCGCCAGATCGAGATCTCGGTGCGAAGCTCACGATCGCGCCGCCGAAGACGCCGGCGCGCCTGCTGGTCGGTGTGTTCAACGGCGAGGGCAGGAACCAGGTCGAGAACATCAACGAGAGCTACCTCTACGCCGCACGGCTCGAGATCTCACCAGCTGGTCGTGACAACGCGATCGCCGAGTCGGTGTTCAACGGCACGCAGCTCACCCTCGGTCTGTCGTACGGGCACAACAAGCTGTCGTCGACGGCGACGGCCACGGAGAAGCTGACGTACCTCGGCGCCGACATCTTCGGCGTGTACAAGGGCCTCTCGGCCGCGTTCGAGTACCTCGTCGTCAAGCACGCGTTCGAGGGTGGTGACCCGTCGATGCAGCTCGCGGACTACAAGGCGAACGGCTGGGCAGCGCAGGTCGCGTACCTGTTCCCGGTCAGGCTGCCGCCGTACCGCCAGGCGCGGCTCGAGCTCGGCGCGCGCATCGAAGAGATCGACCGCAACGACGTGATCCCGATCTCCCAGCCCGGCGACCCGAACCAGTCCGTACGCGAGCTCACCGGCGTACTCACCTACTACCTGCGCATGCACAACCTGAAAGCGCAGCTCGTCTTCAATCGATTCGACGAGATCGAGGATCGTACGGTCGTCGGCGCGGATGCGAAGTACAAGAACGACCAGGTGATCGCCCAGGTCACCTATCGGATGGAGTAATCGATGCGCTTTCTTCCCCTGTTCGCTGCCCCCTTCGCGCTCGTCGCGTGCGTCAAAGGCAATCCGGTCGACCTCGGAGGTGACTTCGTGGGCGAGGGTGGAACGTACCGCGTCGAGGAATGCGGATACGACGTCACCACGCGGGTTGGCGCCGAGGCTCCGAAGCGGGGCCAGCCGATCCTCGGTCTGGATCCCACGCCGAAGTTCGTCCACCTCGGGATCGTCGGTGATGCGAAGACGTCGATCGTCGCGCAGTGGCGGACCGGTGACGAGGTCACGCGAGCGTCGACGATCCGATTTGCGCAGGGCGCGGATCTCGGCGAGGCCGAACTGACCGAGATCCGCGAGGGCATCGAGTTCGCCTACGACTCGACCGGAACCGTGCAGCCGCGGATGCACCAGGCGCATCTCTGCAACCTCGAGCCGGGCACCGCGTACAGCTACCAGGTCGGCGGCACCGATCTGACCGGGCGCACGAGCTTCTCGCCCGTGTACACGTTCCACACCGCGCCGGACGTGGTCGCACATCCCGATGCGGAGGTGGTGTTCGGGTTCGTCGGCGACTCGCGCGGCGGCTACGACGTGTGGAACATGCTGATCGGCGAGCTCACGAAGCGTTCGCCGGATCTGATCCTGTTCTCCGGCGACGCGGTCACGATCGGCCTGACCCAGCTCGAGTGGGAGGAGTTCTTCGGACGTGCGGAGCCGCTGTTCGCGCGCGTGCCGTTCGTCTCCGCGCACGGGAACCACGAGGTCAACGCGATCAACTACTACTCGCAGATCGCGATGCCCGGCGACCAGGAGAACTTCGGCCTCGACTATGGCTTCGCGCACGTCACCGTCGGCAACGATACGCCCGATGACATCGGGCGGCTGGCGGGCGAGTTCAAGACGAAGCTCGATGCCGACATGACGAAGAGCGAGTCCGCGCGCTGGAAACTGTTCATGCACCACCAGCCGATGTTCTCGGCGTCGACCCGCCACGGTCCGAGCCAGACGCTGCAGGATGCGTGGCTACCGATCGTGGACAAGCATCACATCGATCTGGTCCTCAACGGACACGACCACGATTACGAGGTCTCGAAGCCGATGGTGAACAAGCAGGTCCAGGCAACGAGCGCCAACGCGACCGTGTTTGTCGTTGCCGGCGGCGCGGGCGCCGAGCTCTACGACAGCGGCACCGATTTCTGGACCCAGTACAGCGAGAAGACCTATTCGGCGGCGATCCTTCACGTGCGGCGCGACCAGATGACGATGGATGCGTTTCGTCAGGACGGCACGCCGCTGCCGACGGGATTCAGCAAGACGAAGCCGTGATCCGGTCCGCGAGCGTCTTGCTCGTACTACTCTCCACGTTCGGGAGTGCACGTGCGGATCCCGAGACGGATGCGGATGCTGCGTTCCGGATCGCGGGCAACCTTGCTGCGAAGAGCGATCCGGCCGCGATCGCCGCGTTCGAGCAGCTCGGGGCGACACGGCCGATCACGCGCTGGACCGACGATGCCTGGGCCGAGGCAGGTCGGCTCGCCGAGAACGCCCGGGACTACCCGCGGGCACGCCGTGCATACGTGCAGGCGGTCGCGCTCGGCACCGACGATCGACTCGTGCTTCGGGCGCGCGGCGCCCTCGCGCGGATCGAGGAGATGGGCGGTGAGGCGTGGGATGCCGTGCGCGCCACGCACGAGCGCCTCGCATCGGAGGTCAACGGCGATGGTGACCCGCGACCGGGTCTTCGCGCGCTCGCCGCGCTCGTGCACGCGAATCCGGGGTACCCGCGCGCGAACCTGGCGCGGCTGACGATCGCGATGGGCTGGGAGACCGAAGGTGATCGGGAGAGCGCACTCGCATGGTTCCGCGAGGCAGCGGATGCGGCCCGGACCGAGCGCGGGCAGCACGTGCGGCTCGAGTACGTGCGCGCGCTGATCCGCGCGGGCGAGCTCGCCACGGCGGATACGGAGCTCGACGCGCTGGATCCTGCGCTCACGGATCGCGGCGGGGCGATGCAAGCCGGCGAGCAACTCGGGGTCGCACATCATCGAAGGAAGATCCGGATCGGGCTCGCGATCGGCCTCGGCCTCCTCGTCGCGGGTGCGCTCGCGATCGCGCGGCGCGATACCGGTAGCGTGCGTGCGCTCCTGCGCCGGCTCTCGCGTCCTCCCACCGAGGCGTGGTTCCTCGCCCCGCTCGCGCTGCTCCTCGCGATCGTGGCGTGGTCGGGAAACCCGCTCGTCGCGCGCGCGGTGCGGTGGATCGGCCTCGCCGGCGTGGCGCTGGCCTGGCTGTCGGGCTGCGTGCTCGAGGTGGCGCGAACGCGTGGTCCGCTCGGCGCGCGACGGATCGTGATCCACACGCTGCTCGTGCTCGTCGCGGCCGTCGCGGCCGCCTACCTCGTAGTCGACGGGCTCGGCCTCCTGAACCTGCTTGGCGAGACCTGGCGCGGCGGCCCGGCGATGCAGTAGCCGACTGTGCGCCGTCGTGATGGTCGAGCGGTTGATGATCTGAGCGTATCTACCGACCGGCGGCTTCGACCACGACCATGATCACGGCCCCGATCATGCCAGCGACGACGTCATCGAGCACCACCCCGGTACCTCCGGGAAGGTTGTCCTCGAACCAACGGATCGGAGGCGGTTTGACGCTGTCCAGGATGCGAAACACCGCAAATGCGATCCAGAGCATCCACGCGCTCGAACGGTCGATGAACGCGACGGTCACCAGATAGCCGGCTACCTCGTCGATCACGATCCGACCGCTGTCGTGCGTCTTCCAGTACCTGTCGGCGCGGGTGGCGGCGGGAATGCCGGCGAGGATGACGATCGCGACGATCGCGAGGTACGTGCTGGTTTCCGTCGCGCGCAGCCACCACGCGATCGGGACCGCGACGAGCGTGCCGGCGGTCCCGGGGGCGAAGGGGATGTACCCGGCGCCGCCCGCCGTGGCAATGAAGCGCGCGATCACCGAGCTCGTGCGGCCACCGCTCACGTGCTTCGCCACCAGCCCTCAGCGGTGACGACGTCGAAGACCTCGCGAAGGATCGCGAGGCCGTTCGCGGCGGTGACCGCATCGGTCGTCAATGCCGGTTGCAGGCGGATGCTTGCCGCGTAGGTCATCGCGAGGAGGCCGCGGCCAACGCATGCGTGGAAGATCCGTTCGGTGATCGCGCGCGCGAGCGGCGCCCGGGTCCGGCGATTCGAGACGAGCTCGATCGCGAGGAACATGCCCGAGCCGCGCACCGCGCCGATGAACGGATAGCGATCCGCCCAGGTCTCGAGCTCGCGCAACATCCCGGCGCCCACGGTCCGAGACTGCGCGACCAGGCCTTCGTCGCGAATGATCCGCAGCGCGGCCGCACCCGCGGCCGCCGCGAGCGGGTTTCCGCCGTAGCTCGACGAGCTCCCCGACGCATTCGCCCACGGCTTCGCGCTGGCGATCTCGTCGGTGGTGGCGATCGCTGACAGCGGGAACCCACCACCGATCGCCTTTCCGATGGTCACGATGTCCGGAACCACGCGGCTGTGCTCGACCCCCCACCACGTTCCGGTACGGCCCAGCCCGGTGATCATCTCGTCGGCAATGAGGAGTGCATCGGCCTCGTCGGCGACCGACCGCATCGCAGCGAGAAACTCCGGCGGTGGGATCACGTTGCCGGCGGTGCCTTGCATCGGCTCCACGATCACGGCCGCGACGGCGCCCGTGGTCTCGACCTTGATCGCCTTCCGTGCGAGCTCGACGCAACCGAGGCCGCACGACGGATAGCTCGCACCGATCGGGCAACGGTAGCAGTCGGCGTACGGCACGAGATGGGAGCCCGGCACCATCGGACCGAGCCCGTGCTTGAACGTCGAGCCCATCAAGGACAGCGCGCCCATGGTCTTGCCGTGAAAGCCGCCCCAGCAGCTCACGACCTCGTGCTTGCCGGTGTGCGCCTTGGCGAGACGCAGTGCGCTCTCGACGGCCTCCGCACCTCCCGAGTACAGCTGCAGCCGATGCAGCCCCGGCGCGGGCGCGTGCTCGGCGAACTGTTCCACGAGATCGACACGCGCGTCGCTCGTCAGCGAGCCGACGGTGGCGCGAGCCGCCTGCGCGCGGATCGCTTCGACCCACGTCGGATGCGAGTGCCCGAGCGCGCCCACGCCGATGCCACCGATGAAGTCGATGAACGTATTGCCGTCCACGTCGGTGATCGTCGAGCCCTCGGCATGATCGATGGCGATCCCTGCCATCAGCGCGTACCCCTGCGTGCCCGGGGCAAGGTGAGCGGACTCCCGCTCGCACAGCGCCGCGCTCGCGGGGCCGGGGATCACGGTTCGCAGCGAGCGGTCCTGATGGGTGGGCTGCGGCATGGGGTCAGGGCAAGGCGCGGCTGATCCGCGCGAACCGCAGGATGGCAGCGGCATTTCCAACGAGGGCGACGACGGCGAGGCCGAGTAGCTGCGGTAGTGGATCGCCGACGAGCGAGCTCAGTCCGGCGCCGGTGATCAGGTAGGCCGCGCGCTCGTGCCGCCGCATCAGTCCGCGCGGCGGGGGGATGCGCAGCGCCTCGGCCTTCGCGGTCGCGTAGCTGATCATCACGCAGGCCGCGAGAGCGGCGAGCGCGAGGAGGATGAACGGGACCGAGTCGCGGAAGAAGATGACGAGGCCGGCCGTGTACGCCATCTCCGTGTATCGGTCGACGGCTGCATCGAGGAGCTCGCCGCGATCCGAGCCCGTATTGGTGAGGCGGGCGACCTGACCGTCGAGGATATCGGCGATGGTGGAGATGGTCGCGAGCAGGCACGCGAGGCCGAACCATCCGGAGGCAAGCGCGGCGCCGGCGCCGAACCCGAGGGCCAGGGCACTCCACGTCAACGCGTTCGCGCTCACGTGCAGCGCCACGAGCGCGCGCACGACCGGGGCGACCGCCCAGTACGTCCAGTTCATCACGCCCTTGCCGAGGAGGACCGTGCCGCCGATTCGCTCCACGCGATCGTTTGACACCGCGGCGCCGGTCGCGAGGCGAACCGCATATGCGAGCGCGGTCACGGCGCACAGCGCACCGAGGGCGTACGTGAAGTAGATGTCGCGCACCATCACGCCGCCGCCTGATACTCGGCCCGCACGCGGTGCACGAGATTCGACCAGGCGAATTGTTCAGCGCGCAGGACGTTGCGTGCGCTCATCGCGCGACGCCCATCGGGATCTTGGGCGAGCTCGGCGATCGCATCTGCGAGTGCGCCCGACGACCCGGCCGGCACCATGCGCGCGTTGTCAGCGCCGACGACCTCTCGATAGCCCGCGATATCCGAGCACGCGATCGCGCGCCCCGAGGCCATCGCCTCGAGCAGCACGATGCCGAACGACTCCTGCCCGAGAGAGGGCGCGACGAACACGTCGCACTCGCTCAGGTACCTGGCGATGGTCGACGCGTCGGCGGCGGGCCCGTGGAACGTGACGCCGGTCAGCTCCGGGGGAGCGATCCCCTCGGGCCCGCTGCCGACCACATCGAGCGAGACCTTCACGCCGCGAGCGTGAAGGTGCGAAACGGCCTCGAGCAGCACCGGCAGTCCCTTGCGTCCGTCCCGCCAGTGCCCGACGAACAGCAGGCGAAGGTTGCCGCCTTGCTGCCGGCTGTTCGTCGGATGGAAGATGTCGGTCGCGATCCCGTTCGGAATGATCGCGAGATCGCGCTTCCACACGAACCGCGCGTACTCCGCGGCCGGCTCGGAGACGGCGATCGCGCGCGCGAATCGCGGCAAGATCAGCGGCGCACTCCACCACCGCATGAACCTCGCTCCGCGCTCCTCCTTCTCGGCGAACGCATGGAACGTGCCGACCAGCGTGGCCGAGCCCGCGAACAGCGCGGCCCACGGCGCGAGCAAGGGGCACAACGGCTCGTGGACGTGGATCACGTCGAATGCTTGCTCCTCGAGCCAGCGTCGAATCTTCCACGGCGGGGTGAGGATCGCGAGCCGGTTATCGGAGCCATTCGAGCGGATGTTGACGATGCCGCCGAACACCTGCACGCACGGCTCGCTGCTCGCGGTGCTCGACGCGCCCATCACCGTCACGTCGTCGCCGAGGCCGCGCAGTGCGGCGGCGAGCTGAAATGCGTGGCGCTTCACGCCTCCCTGTTCGGCGAGATCGTACGGGACGACGACGCAGATCCGCATGCTAACCACCGCTCGCCCGGCGCTGGAGCCCGACCTCGCCGGCGACGAGCTCCGCGCAGGCGGCGGCGATCTTGTCACTCGCGCGGCCATCACCGTAGAGGTGGGGAACGGGCCTCGCGAATCGCTCCCACTCGGCTTCGACGAGCGCGACCGCGCGCAGGATGCCGGCGGTCTGTGTACCGGCGAGGAGCCCGACGCCTGCCTCGATCGTCTCGGGACGCTCCGTGGACTCGCGCACGCAGATGCAGGGCGTGCCGAGGATGGCCGCTTCCTCCTGAACGCCGCCGGAGTCGGTGATCACCAGACGAGCGCTGCACAGCGCCTCGAGGAACGCGACGTGGCCAATGGGCTCGGTGCACTGAACGTTCGCCGGCAGCTCGAGGCCGAGCTCGATCATCTTGGAGAGCGTGCGCGGATGCATGGGCCAGACCACGCGCTCGCGCTCGGCGAGCCTGGTCAGCGCTTCGAGAACGCGTCCCAGGCAGCGCGGATCGTCCACCGTCTCCTGGCGGTGGAGCGTCACGAGGATTCCCGACCGCTCCGAGAGCGCGACGGCGAGCGGAGGATGCGTGCGCAGCGCATCGAGGATCGAGTTGCCGGTGAGCACGATCCTTCCGTTGACATGCTCGCGTGCAAGGTTCTCGGCGGCGATCCTCGTCGGGGCGAAGAGCAGATCGCCGATGGCATCCGCGCAGATCCGATGTTCTTCTTCCGGCAGGTCGCGAGAAAACGCGCGCAGCCCGGCCTCGATGTGGCCGAACGCGATGCCGCTCTTACGCGAGGCGAGGGCGGCGGCCAGCACCGTGGTCGTGTCGCCGACCGCGAGGACCAGCCCGGGTTTGACCGAACGCAGAACGGTCGCGAGCGAGCCGAGGATATCGATGAAGCTGCCGAGCAGGTCGCGATGCACGAGCGTCAGCCGGTGATCGACGTCCAGGCCGAAGCTGTCGAGGAACGTCCCCATCATGCGCACGTCGTGGTGCTGCCCGGTCGCGACGACGGCCACGGGCAGCCCCCGTCGCCGCAGGGCGTGAACCACCGGTGCCATCTTGATGACCTCGGGGCGCGTTCCGACGACGGCGAGGATCACCGCCGCGCCTCGATCGCGGCGCAGAACTTCTCGGCGACCCACTTGTTGCCGACCTGCGAGATGTGGATGCCGTCCACGAAGTGCTCGATGGGAAGCTGCGAGAGATCGACGAGCGAGAGCCGCCGCTCCTCGGCGATCTTGCGGTACGCCTCGTTGAGCTTCTCGATCATCCCGTTCATCGCCCAGGGCTCGCGCGGCGCGCCGAATCCTCGCTTGCCCGGGAGCGTGGCGAGGTAGACGAACCGGCCGAGGGCGCGGCATTGATCGAGCACCGCTTCGCACGCCAGCATCGATTGCTCGAACGGCCGATCCTTCCATGTATCGTTCGTGCCGGCCCACAGGCACACCTCGCCGGCCTCGGGCACGGAGAGCAGCTCGCGGTAGTTGCGCCGCCACACCTCGGCCCAGCACTCGCCGGGGACACCGAAGTTGAGCGTCACCCAGGTCTGCGCGTGCTTCTGCGACAACATTCTGCCGAGGTAGAGCGGGTAGCTCATGCCGTCGGGGTCGCGGGACCCGTACGTCAACGAGTCTCCCTGGCAGGCGATCACTCCGTACACGTTCGAGCGACGCGGCTTGGGTGGTTCGGGATTCGGCGGCGTTGGGTTCATCGGTGTCCTCGCGGTCCGATCGTGAGTACCCAGCCGACACACGAACCTTCGTAAAAATCTGCGAAGGGTCCGCTTGGACCCGGGCACTCAGGAGCAGAGGACTCGATGCATCTTCCACTCCGCGGCGCGATCGTCGGCTTCGGCTTCATCGCCGAACGCGGACATTTGCCGGCATACCTCGGGACGCCCGATCGCTTCGCGATCACGGCCGTGGCGGACATTTGCAGCACGCGTCGGGCGCTCGCGCGCCGCCTGGTGCCCCAGGCCCGAATCTATGACGACGCTTCGTCGCTGCTGGCCGCGGAGCACGGGGCGCTCGACTTCGTCGACGTGGCGACACCACCCAGCGAGCACGCGGCGATCGCGCATGCGGCGCTCGATCACGGGCTTCACGTGATCTGCGAGAAGCCGATCGCTACCACCGCTGCCGATGCAGCCGCGCTGCTCGCCCATGCCGCCGCCGCTCGTCGCGTGTTCTTCCCGTCGCACAACTATCGCCACGCGCCGGTCGTCAAGGCGGTCCGCGCGCTGCTCGATACGGGCCGCCTGGGCAAGATCCACCTCGTCACGCTCCAGACGTTCCGGCCCACTCATGCGAAGGGCGTCGCGGACTGGAAGCCCGATTGGCGCCGAGCACGGCAGCACTCCGGCGGTGGGATCGCGATGGACCATGCCAGCCACTCGTTCTATCTCGCGTTCGATTGGCTCGGCTCGTACCCGAGCTCCGTGACCGCGCATGTCGAGCACCGGGCGGGCCTGGACACCGAGGATGGCTTCAGTTGCACCGCGACGTTCCCCACCGGCACCGCCATCGCGAATCTGAGCTGGAATGCGGGCGTGCGGAAGGTGATGTACACGCTGCACGGAGAGCACGGCGCGATCACCGTCGAAGACGACGACGTGCAGATGGCGGTGGGGCGCGAGAGCATCGTGGAGCGAAGCACGGCGGCCTCGGATTGGATGGACGCATCGCATGTCCGCTGGTTCACGACCCTGCAGTCCGAGTTCATCGAAGCGATTCGCGCCGACGAGTTTGTTGGCCGGCAGTCCATCGACGCGATGCGTTCGGTCGAGCTGATCCAGATGGCCTACCAGTCGGCCCACGCCGGTAGCAGGGTGATGGCGATCCCGGCGCACGCGCAGACGCCGTGGCTCGCGCGCTCGATGGCCGCGGGGTGAGCCTTTGGATCACGGCCTACGCACGGTGGATCGACCGGAATCGTCATCGGGTCGTGGCGGCGTCGTTGGTCGTCGTGGTGCTCGGTGCGTGGCTGGCGTCGCAGCTGTCGGTGGAGGCAGACCTGTCTTACCTGCTGCCGCCATCCGCGCCGTCGGTGCGTGACCTGCGAGCGATCGAGCAGCGCGCCCGTGTGCTCGGAACGGTGATGGTGGCAGTGGAGTCGTCCGATCCGAGCGCGCGGGCGCGTGCGGCACGCACGCTCCGCGATCGCTTCGCGATGCTCCCCGTCGGGATGATCTCGAGCGTGACGTTCGACGACCGCGTTGCTCGAGCCTTTGCGTGGCAGCACCGCTGGCTCGCCGCGTCACTCGAAGATCTCGCCGCGGCGCGTGATTCGCTCCACTCGGATCTCGCCGCCGCTCGCTTGCACGCGAACCCGCTGTACATCGATCTCGATGACTCCTCGCCCCCGCGCCGAACCGATGTCACGAGGCTCCGGCAGCGGTTGCGCGAGGCCGAGCACGCGAAGGACGATCCGGGGGAGCTGGTCTCGGACGATCGGCGCGTGCAGTTGATGGTGCTGCGCACGGCGTACCCCTCCGGAGATATCGATCGCGACGAGCGACTCCTCGATGCCGTGGCTGCCACGATCGCGGCCGTGCGCGCGGACGTTCCCGGCGTCGATATCGGTATGGCGGGCGATGTGGTGCTCACCGTGGCCGAGCACGATGCAATCCTCGATGGAATGTTCCTCGCGGTCGGAGCGACGGTGGGGTTGGTGCTGCTCGCACTCGTGTGGTTCTACCGCTCCGCCATCGCCGTCGCCGCGCTGTCGTGGTCGCTGCTGGTCGGCGCCGTCGTCACCTTCGCGTTCGCGCGTGTGGCGGTGGGCCACCTCAACCTCGCGACCGCCTTTCTGTCCTCGATCGTGATCGGAAACGGGATCAACTTCGGGATCATCCTCCTGGCTCGCTATATGGAGGCGCGGCGCGATGGGAGCGACGACGTGACGGCGCTCGCCTCGGCGATGCACACGACGCTGTCGGGAACCCTGGCCGCGGCGCTGACCGCCGCCGTGGCGTACGGCTCGCTCGCGTTGACCTCGTTCCGCGGGTTTCGCGACTTCGGCATCATCGCGGGCGTGGGGATTCTTCCGTGCTGGATCGCGGCATACACGGTTCTCCCGGCGCTGATCGCGATCTCCGCGCGCACCGGGCGCTTGCGACCGGGCGCCCGGCCACC
>JBBRED010000082.1:0-25542 GCA_038203335.1 Haliangiales bacterium
CCCGGGCTTGCTCGCCGTCGCCACCATCGGCCTGGCGATGACCCGCGACGAATACCGCGACGCCTGACTTGCCGTGATGCCTGGCATCCGCTAGAACGGATGTAACTTCAGCATCACGGAGGCCTGTCATGGCATTGCAGCTAGGCGACGACGCACCGAATTTCACCGCCGAGACCACGGAAGGGTCGATCAACCTCCACGAGTACCTCGGGAGCGGCTGGGGCGTGCTGTTCAGCCACCCGAAGGACTTCACGCCGGTCTGCACGACCGAGCTCGGCCGCGTCGCGGCCCTGAAGCCCGAGTTCGACAAGCGCAACACGAAGGTCATCGGCCTCTCGGTCGACCCGCTGGGCTCCCACAAGGAGTGGGCGAACGACATCCTGGAGACCCAGGGTACCGCCCTGAACTTCCCGCTGATCGCCGACTCCGACAAGAAGGTCGCCGACCTGTACGGGATGATCCATCCGAAGGCGAACGACACGCTCACCGTGCGCTCGGTGTTCATCATCGGCCCCGACAAGAAGATCAAGCTGACGCTGACCTACCCGGCGTCGACCGGCCGCAACTTCGACGAGGTCCTGCGCGTGATCGATTCGCTGCAGCTCACCGCGAAGCACAAGGTGGCGACCCCGTCGGACTGGAAGCAGGGCGATGACGTGATCATCGTCCCGTCGGTGAAGGACGAGGACGCGAAGGCGCTGTTCCCGAACGGCTGGAAGACGGTCAAGCCGTACCTGCGCCTCGTTCCGCAGCCGAAGTGATATCGGGCTGATGTCGGCGAATGCGCCGGCCGATGCGACGTTGAGGACATGACAAACATCCTCGCCTCGCTCGTTCTCGGTAGCGTTCTTCTCGCGGGCTGCGGCGGTGGCCGCGACTGCGCCGACCTGTGCACCGAAGGTCAGGCCGGCAGCTGCACGTCGATCACCGGCAACTGCGGCAGCTTCTGCGGCGCGCTGGACGACGTCGAGGATTCCTCGGGTTGCGCGAGCCAGCGCGGCGCGTACGAAGCGTGCCTCGATGCCTCCGACAACGTGTGCGACGTCGACTGCGACGCGAAGGAGAGCGCGCTCTCGAGCTGCGTCGGCTCGTACTGCCTTGGCCACGCGAACGATCCGAGCTGCGTGACCCTGCGCGGCTCGTTCTAGGGTCTTGCCACGTTCGTGGCATGAACGTATGCTCATCGTATGGTCGGCAAGCGACGGTTGAGTGTGTCGGTGGATGCCGAGCTGATGGAGGCGGCCGAGCAAGCCGTGAACCGCGGTGAAGCCCCGACGCTGTCGGCGTACGTCAGCGACGGATTGCGGCTCCAGCTCGCGCAGGACAAGCGGTTGCGCGCGATGCGTGAGTTCATCGACGACTACGAGCGGGAATTTGGCAAGATCACCGACGAGGACATCGCCGAGTCGGTCCGTGTGTTGCAATCGCGTGCGATCCACTTCCGACCGGCGCGGCCCGCTCCTCCGGCGCGCTCCTCGACGAAGTCAGAAGCTACTCGGTCAGGATCACGTGCTTCGGAGAGACGGCCTCGCCGATGAGCCTCATCCTCGACGCGGGCGCGTTCATCGCGATCGAACGCCGCGATCGTGAAGCGACGCGCATGCTGCTCCGCGAACAAGCCGAAGGGCGCGTTCCATTCACCCACGGTGGAGTCATCGGACAGGTCTGGCGGGGCGGATCGGGTCGACAAGCGATTCTCGCGAAGTTCCTACCGTCGTTGAAAGTCGTACCGCTGGACGCCGAGCTCGGTCGACGCGCCGGGAGGCTGCTCGCCGCATCACGAACCGTCGACGTCATCGACGCTGCGGTGGTGCTGCTCGCCAACGACGGCGACTGGATCCTGACCTCGGACCCGGAGGACCTGCGACCGCTGGTGGAAGCGGCTGGCCTTCACGTCGACGTGATCTCTGTCTAGAGCGGCGCGTTGTCGCCGGCGGGCAGGAAGCTCGCCCAGTAGAACGGGTGCGCGTACTCCTTGCGCGCCGAGAGCTCGAGCTGGATATCGCGAAGCGCGGAGCTGCGGCCACGACCGGCCTTGAGCTTCGAGTAGTAGCCGGCCATCAGATCCTTGGTGGCGACGTCGTCGACCTGCCACAAGGACATGACGAGGCTCTCGGCGCCGGCGATCACGAGGGCGCGGCGCAGGCCGTAGACGCCGTCGCCGTTGGTGACCTTGCCGACGCCGGTCTCGCAGGCGGAGAGCACGACGAGCTTGGTGCCGAGGAGGTCCAGACCCGAGGCCTCCATCGCCGTCAGGATGCCGTCGTCGTCGCCCGAGGACAGCTTGTTCGCACCGGCGAACGCGAGGCCCGAGCGGAGGAGCGGGTTCTCCTGGCCGGTCGACATCGGCGCGCCCGCCGGCACGGCCGAGCGCATCGCATCGTCCTTCGGCGGCGGAGGCGGCTCGTCGGGCAGGAAGAAGCCGTGGGTCGCGAGGTGGAGCACGCGCGGGCCATGCACGGATTTGACCGCGGCCTCGGTGGCGTCGGCCGCGCGATAGATGGTCAGGCCGGGCATGCGCTTCGTGACCTCGTCGGCCTCCTGCGCGGTGCCCGGGAGCGCGGGCCACATCAGCGATGCGAGGTCCGAGGAGCGACGGCCGCGCGTGGCGGGCAGCGCCGGATCGGCGGGCTTCGCGGGCGCGGGACCGGTGGCGTCGAAGCTCGGGTCCGCGAAGATCACGCCGCCGCCCTGCGCCTTGGTCTTGATGCTGAGGCGGAGGAGATCCCGACCCGAGGTCAGGTACGTGAAGGTGTAGCTCTTGATCAGGAACTGCTGCTTGTCATCGACGAGCGCCGAGAACGGGACCACGTTGAGCGCGCCGTCGGGCGCGAGCAGGACGTTCTTCGACGCACCGAGCGCCGGCACGATCTTCGCCATCGTCAGCGTGTACAGGTCGTGGCCGAGGTCGACGACCTTCTTGTTGTTCGGATCGGAGACGGCCTTGCGGAAGTTCTCGATGGACGTGTCGATGGCGGCGGCGTTGCCGAGATCGACGAGGACCGGATCGCCCTTCGCGCCGAGGATGTACGCCGCGTACTTGCGCGGCTTGAGCACGGGGTTGATCGCGTACGCGGCCTTCGGATCACCGGGCTGGAAGTTGACGATCTCGACGAGCTTCGTGTCCGCAGGGATCAGCTTCTGCACCGACGGCAGGTCGATGACCTGCGAGGCCGCGCGGTAGGCAGCGCTCTTCTTGCCGACCGCGAGCTCGAGCTTGACGATCTGATCCTCGAGGCGAGCGACCTCCTTCGCGTAGTCGACCTCTCCGGTGGCCGACGGACCCGCGACGGTCAACTTCGCGAGGGTCGCGCGCGCGCTGGCGAGATCGTCGAGCAGCTTCTTGTCCTCGGGCGACAGCTTGCTGCGGATGGTGGCGAGGTTCGCGGCGGCGGCGTCGAGCACGCGGCCCTTGCGGCGCAGCAGCGTGGTGAGACCGAGGCGCGAGGCGGACGGGCTCTTCGCCGCGTAGTCGAGCTGGAAGTTGATCGCGGTGTCGAGCTGGTAGTTGTTGCGCCCGAAGTACACGGCGTGGTCGGCCTCGGTGCCGGTCTTGAGCACGAGGGCCAGGTCGCGCTCCGCGATCTCGAGCGCGTCGTGGAGGAGCTTCTCGGCCTTCGCGATCTTGCCGCTCGCCATGTAGTTGTAGGCGAGCGTCAGCAGCGCCATCCCGTAGATCGGGTGGCGGGTGCCGTAGGTCTTCGCGAGGTTCGCCTGGTAGTCGAGCATCAGCTTCTCGGCGCGCGGGTAGTCGCCGAGCTCGCGGAGCACGTCGGCGATCTGCGTGTTGTAGACGGCCCGAGACATCGGCGAGATCTTCGTCAGCTCGGCCTGCGCCTTCTCGAGCAGCGCGAGCGCCTCCTTCGGCTTGCCCTGCGCGCGCTTGATCTCGGCGAGCGAGGATCCCCACGCGGAGAACTGCGAGCGCTTCGCATCGAGCTCGACGGATCGGTTCAGGTACTCCTCGGCCTTCGCGAGGTCGCCCATCTGCCGGTACTGGTAGCCGAGCTGGCCGACCATCGACGGCAAGGTCGGATCATCGGGCTTGTCCTTCTCGAGCCGCGCGATCTCCTTGGTGAACAGATCGATCGCCTTCTGCGTCAGCGGCTTCGCGAGGTCGTCGCGCCCGCCGTAGTGGTACTGCGCGGCGATGCCCCAGTACGTGCTCGCGAGCATCTGCGCGGTGACGTTCGGCTGCTTCTGCATGATCGCGATGATCCGGTCGTACATCGCGATCGCCTTCTGCTTCTGATTGGTCTGCCAGTACGTGCTCGCGAGGATGTGCATCGCGCCGGTGAGCTGCAGCTCGTCCTTGCCGGCCGCGGCCTCCTGGATCTTGTAGGCCTGCTCGAAGATGCGCAGCGCGGCGGAGTATTCGTTGCGCTGGTTGAGCAGATTCCCGTACTGGTTGAGGTTTCCCGCGTACGAGGTGCTGGTCTCGCCGTCGAGCTTCTTCGACATCGCGAGGATGCGCAGGTACACGGGCTCCAGCTCGTCGAGCCGGTTCTGCATCCAGTACGGTCCGAGCAGCGGCATCAGCGCGTACATCGCTTCCCGCGAGTCCACGCCCTTCTGCTTCTCGGTGACCGCGAGGACCTGCTTGAACAGCGTGACCGCGCCCGCGTAGTCACCGGTCTGCTGCAGCAGCCCCGCGTACGTCGACGCGCGCCGCAGCGTCTCCTGCGCCTCGTCGCCCCAGCCCTTCGCCGTCAGCTCGTAGAGCTGCTTCGCCACCTTGAGCGCGGCGAACGTCGCCTGCTTCATCTGGTGCTGCGTCAGCTCCTTGTCGAGCTTGTCGATGACCGCCTGATCGGACTTCGTCGGCGTCTTCGGAACAGCTCCGGCGACCGAGAACAGAGCCAACAGCAGGGCGGCGACAACAGCCACGGTGTGGGGGAGGCGCATCCCGTGGTGGTAACACGCCCGGGCTGCGCTAGGATTCACGGCCATGAGGCTCCAAGGACTCGCGCTCTCCCTCCTGCTCGTCGCGTGCGGCGGTAGCAGCAAGCACGCTCGACCTCCGGCGGAAACCGCCACCTCGCCTGCTCCCGGCGGTGGCGAGCCCGCGGAGGGTGCCGCGATGGCGCCCGAGCCCGTCGAGGCCGCGAAGGCGGCCGAGGTGCCCGCGGCGGCTCCCGCGCCGATGGCCACCGAGTCGAAGACCGTCGTGAAGCCGAAGACCCGCGGCGCCCAGAAGAAGGGCGGCTCCCAGGACGAAGATCCGGACGCCGGCGGAGAGTGAGCCCGCCGCGGAGAAGCGGACCGAGCCGGTGACGCTGACGATCCCGCGGCCGTCGACGCCGGTCTAGGCGCGGCGGCGGCGACGCGCGCCGACGAGCGCGAGCCCGACGAGCACGATCAGCGAGTAGCCACCGCGGCCACCGGAGGCCGAGCAGCCGCCGTCCTCGATGCAGATGCTCATCGCGCCCGACGAATCACACGAGAAGCCGCTCGGGCACGAGTTGCCATCGCCGCAGACCTGCGTGCAGAAGTTGCCGCTCTCGGCGACCGCGCACAGGTTGCCGCTGCACTGCTCGTTGCCGGTGCAGGTCTCGCCGATCTCCGACTTCGCGATCTTGATCGCGATCGTCTTGGTGGTGACGTTGCCGGCGAGGTCGATGGCGTTGACCGTGAGCATGTGGTCGCCGAGCGCGGCGTTCGCGATGTTGATCGTGTACGTCGTGCCCGATGGCGACGTGCTCGAGCCCGCGGCCACGTTATCGATCAGCACGCTGACCTGCTCCATCACGTCGTTGTCGCTCGCGGTGGCGGTGACGGTGAACGTCGGCGGGACCTTCTCGCCGTTGTCGGGCGACTTGAGATCGAGCTTCGGCGGCTCCTTCTCCGTGGGCCGCAGGCCCACGAACTGGCCGAGGCGCATCGCGGAGTTCGTGTAGTTGCCCGTCATGACGCTGCCGCAGCTGCAGGCGCCGGTCTGGGTCGGCGTGGTGCCGCACTTGCCGTTCGCCGCGGTGAACAGCTTGCTGCCCGAGCTGGCGAACGGGACGTACGACATCGTGTCGGTCGTGGTGGCCTCGTGCTCGAGGGCGAGCAGATGGCCGACCTCGTGGGCGATCGTGGCGCACAGCTCGTCGTTCGCCTTCGAGATGCCCACGTGGTTCGTGGAGAAGCTGAACGCGATGCCGCGCTCCGTGACACCGCAGAAGTTATCGGCCGAGGCAACGCCGAGGATGCCGGAGCTCGCGCTCCAGCCCGTACTCGAACCGGTGCCACCGACCACGGCCTCGACGTAGTTGCCGCTCGTCGGCTCGGTCTCGGTGATGGTCACGGCGTACGGCTTGTAGTGCGTGCGCACGCACGCGACGATGTACGGCCAGTCGAACGACGCATCGATCGGCGGGATCACGGCGCCCATGTGCGTGCGGTTATCGCCGGCGGCGATCGTGCCGGCCGAGTTCGTCGCAGAGTCGGTCGCGCCGTTGATGATGTTGTAGGTGCCGCCGTTCTTGTTGAGGTAGATGACCTTCGTCGGCGTGGCCGCGAACGACATCGCCGAGGCGTGCGGAGACGCGACCTGCCGCGTACCGCAGCTCGCCTCGTCACGGATCACGACGTTGTTGGCGTCGACGCGAGGGCCTGCGACAGCCGCCGTTCCGAGCACCGATACAGCCAGGGTCGAGAACGTCAGCGCACGAGAGAACCTAGACATGACGGCAGCCTAGACCGAGTACGCCCCGGCCCGGCGTATGGATGACTGGCAGTTCCCAACGCCACCTGCGACAGCACCGTCTCAGCGGCCAGGGACAGCCAGCCTCGCCGGCCCCGTCACGGCATTCCGCAGGCGATCCACTCGCCTAGCTGCGTGCGCTCCTCGAGCGTGGGCTCCTTGCCGTCGTTTGGCATGCCCTTGTTCACCGCGGCGGGACCGGCGGCCGTCGTCTCGTCGATGTGATCCGAGACGGCCTTGATTCCGAACAGCGTGTCGAAGTCGTGGAACGACGGCGCGCCGTGGCGATCGGATCCCATGCGGCTCTGCGCGTGGCACCGCGTGCAGTAGCTCTCCATGAACGGCTGCCCGAAGCTGATATACGTGAGGCTCGTCCCAGCCGGCGGGCACACGCTCTCGGTCGGCGGTCCGTAGATCGGCTCCGCCGGGCAACCAGCGAGAACCACGAGCAGTAACGCGGCCCTCATTGCCACTCCCAGGTCATCGCTCCGTAGAGCCTGACCTCGACCTTGACGTCCATGTCGACGGTCCCGCTGTTGCGGATCAGCAGGTACCACTCGCCATCCCCCGGCGGCGTGAACGGATAGTCCACCGTCATCTTCGCCAGCTCCTCGAAGACGGTCACCGCGTGACCGGTGGCATGACTGTGGATGTTCCAGTCCATCTTCGCGGCCGGTGCCGACATGTGGATCAGCGCCGTGTCGCCGGACCCACCGCGCATGATGCCCTCGACGAGCTCGCCCGGCTGCAGCGGCTGTGTTGCCACGATCGTCTCGCGCGCCGGCGCGGCGTCGATCGCGAGGTTCGCGTCCGCGGCGGCGGCCGCATCGGGATAGGTGACGCCACCGTCATCGCCGCACGCGGCGAGGACGGAGACGAGCAGTGCCGCGGTCCTCACAGCGCCAACCCCGGAGGAATCAGGTCGCACGGCAGCTGGCCACTCGGCGCTACCGGCAACTGGTTCGGACGATCGATGCAGCCGGTCAACCGACCCGACGGTGCGTCGACGGCCGCATCGATGCCGGCGTCGTCGGGCGTGGACGGCTTGAGGTTGTCACCGCACGCCGCGAGCGCTGCGAGGAGGAAGAGGATCCGCCGCATGACTAGTACTTCACCCAGATCTCGTCGCCGACGGCGAGATCGGCGGTGAGGGCGGTGACGCCGGTGGTCATCGTGATCAACGCGGCGGTGAACGCGTTCGAGCTGAACGCCGACGTTCCCTTCCACACGATCTGCGCATCACCGAAGTAGAGGCCCATGTCGGCGGCGGGGACCGCGGTGGTCAGCGTGAACTTGTGCCAGCCGGTGACGTGCGACGGCACGACGATCGACAGCGGCGAAGGCTCGGCGTTCGTCGACGGGCCGGTCCACACCACGGTGAGGTCATCAGCGGCGGTGCCACCCTGCGGGCGGCAGACCTGCGTGATCACCCATGGGATCTTCGTGAACGGGACGTCGAGGACCTTCAGGCGGAGCGTCAGCTCGTAGTACGCGACGTCGCTGGCCTGAAGCTCCGCAGGATCGCGGGCCCAGGTGACCGATGTGACGTTGGTGCCGGTCTTCGCCACCGTCGGCGTGCCGCCGAAGTCGCTGGGAAGCGGGCGCACGCTGGTCGCGTCGATGCCGGCCGGGATGTCGACGCTGATCGACAGCGTGTCGAGCTTCGCGCCGCTGGTGGCGGTGCAGCCGTGGTTGATCGCGAACGAGATCTTCTGACCACTCTTGTTCGCGAGGGCGGAACCGCTGGCGATGGTGATGTGAGCGCTGGCGGTGGCCGTGACGAGCAGCGCAGATGCAAACGCGAGAATGCTGAGTGAACGCATGAGACAGAACCTCCGGACGATCCAGGCGGATCGCCGATCGAGAGCTAGCAACGGGTGAAGCGGATCGAGAGAGATCGCGCGTCGCTAGATCGGAGGCGGCTCGGGCGGAACAGGAATGACGGAGGTCAGGGACACGAGCTCGGGGGCGGGGACGATCGAGATCACGCTCGCCGTGGTCGCCGGTGCGCGCACCGGCATCGTGATGATCGGCGCATCGGGCGACACGAGCTTCGCGTCACCGCCGCATCGCTTGAGCTCGGGGTCGGGACGCTTGGTACCGTCGTGATCGTGGCACTTGCACGTCTCCGGATCCGGGCAGCAGCACGTGAGCTTGCCGACCCAGCCCGCCGCGGCGAAGGCCGTCACCGTCCGCCCGCACAGAGCGAGCACGGCGATCAGCGGCAACAACCAGCGCGGCACAGCGGGAGCATTACTGCAGATCACGCGCGATCCTGTCAACCCGACGTGTTGTCACGCCCTGACAGCCGCGGCCAACCCCACCGCCGGCGACGGGTATGGCATCTCGCTCGGCGTACCCGCGCGACATCAGCGGCGCGTGCCCGACGACCGTTCCCTGCCCCTAGGGTACGTCGATGATCTTGTGCGTCTGCAGTGACAGGCGCCACTGCGGTCGCGCGTGGATCAGCGCGATCGATCGCGCGAGGTGATGCGCGTAGCGATCGTCCATGCACGGCTGCACGAAGTAGTGATCGCAGCGATAGCGCGCCGCGTGACCATCGAGGACGGTCTCGTCGACGGTGTCGTCGACCACGACCTTGAGCTCGTCGGGCGTGACGTCCGACGACAGCGCGAGGCTCCCTGTATGGAACTGCGGCTTCGGCGACACGGTGAGCCAGTCGACCGCACCATCGAGCGAGCGCGTTCCGTTCGACTCCATGTGCACGCGAAAGCCCGCGCCGCGAACGGCGGCCGAGAGTGCGGCGTCCCACTGCAAGGTCGGCTCACCGCCGGTGACTACCACGCGCAGCGTACCGCCCGTGTCGAGCCCGCGCAGACGCGCGACGATCTCCTCGGCGTTCATCCGCACCGCGCCCTCTGCCGCGAAGTCCGTGTCGCACCAGGTGCAGGACAGATTGCATGCCGCGAACCGCAGGAACACCACGGCGCGACCCGAGTGAGCGCCCTCGCCTTGCAGCGTGGGGCCGAACATCTCCTTCACGAGGTAGCGGCGGTCGGACATCGCGGACGGCATGCTATAGCGCGGAGGTGACCCGGTTCCTACTCCTCGTGCTCGCGCTCGCCGCATGCGGCAAGGACAAGCAGGGCAAGGCCGAGGAACCCGCGTTCATCACGCCGGGCTCGGCGGCGATCGTCACCGATCGCTGCGAGCAGCTGCCGTTCGCCGACTCGTCCACCGTCCCCGAGGCATCGGGAGCCGCGTGGCTGACGATCAATGGCGCGCTCTCGCTCGTGGTGATCAGCGACAGCGGCAACGACGGCGCGTACGCGGTGATCGATCCGGAGACCGGCGAGACGCGCGAGACCGGCAAGCTCCCGCTCGGCAGCGCGGGTCAGGATCTCGAGGGCGTGGCCGCGCGCGGCGAGCAGCTCGTCGCGATCAACTCGGCGGGATGGATCCGCGTGTGGAACCGCGACGACGCGGCGAAGGGCTTCACGCTCGCCGAGGACGCGTACGCGATCGGGCCCGTCACGCTGTCGGACAAGTCCGAGGGCAACAAGCCGCCGAAGGGCGATGGCATGGCGTGCAGCGCCATGAAGACCAACTGCGGCCGCAACTACGAGGGCCTGTGCCTGGTCGACGCGGCGCATCGAAAAGGGCCGTGTGTGGGGTTCGCCGCGGGGAAGGCAGATGGTGCGCTGTTCTGCCTGACCGAGGAGGGCGGAAAGCTGGTGGGACATCAGGACCAGCGCATCGAGATCAACCGCTCCGGCGCGCTCGCCGACTGCGCGTTCGCCGACGATGGCACGCTGTGGGCAGGCTCGAACCTGTTCGATCTCGCGAACGTGTACGAGGTCATCGGCTGGGACGACCCGGCGACCGCCAAGGTCAAGACGCTCGCGGCGATGGGCATCGGGTTCCCCGAGACGCTCGCGGTGCGCGGGGACGTGTTCTACCGGATGTCGGATACCGGCGGCTCGCCGAGCCTGATGGCGAAGTTCCGCTGCAAGCGCTGAGAGCGAGTACGATGTTGCCCGTGAGGGAGCGCGCGCTGTTCGCGATGATCCTGCTCGCCGGGTGCGGGCGGTTCGGCTTCGACGACAGCTCGAACGTGCGCGGCGACGACGCCGGGCCAATCGATGCCGCGCCCGACGCGATGACCTGCGATCCGGGAGCGCGCGAGGACTTCCCGCGGTGGGCCGTCCCGAACTTCGCGACGGGCATGCCGCACCAATCGTCGTACACGGTGCTCGGGATCGGCGAGACGGTGAAGGACAACGTCTCGGGCCTGATCTGGCAGCGCGTGCCGCCTCCGGACATGGCGCAGGCCGAGGCCGAGGCCTACTGCGATGGCCTCGCCCTCGATGGCGCATGTGACTGGCGGCTGCCCCAGCGCATCGAGCTGATCTCGCTCTCCGACTACACGAAGTACGATCCCACGATCGACGCCGGGGCGTTCCCGGGCACGCCCTCGAAAGCGTTCTGGTCCGCGACCCCGGAGCGCAATGCTTCTGGGCGCGCCTGGTACGTCTCGTTCCAGAACGGTGTGATCGAGACGACCACGCGCTCCGATCCGTACGCCGTGCGCTGCGTGCGTGGCGGCGGCAGCCAGCCGGCGACGCACTACACGAGCACGGTGGACACGGTGCTCGACAACGGCACCGGTCTCACCTGGGAGCGCGTGGTCGACCTCGGGACGTACAACTACGACGAGGCGATGGCGCGGTGCGCCGCGCTGACCACCGCCGGCGGTGGCTGGCGCTCGCCCTCGGCCAACGAGCTCGAGACCCTGGTCGATGTCAGTGTGGTCTCGCCGGCGATCCACAGCCTCACGTTCCCGAGCACGCCGTCGACGCTGTTCTGGTCGCGCGACGTTCAGATCGCCGATCCCAGCCAGGGCTGGACCGTGAACTTCGACACCGGCACGGTGGCCCGATCCCTGACCACCTCCCTGCCCGTCCGCTGCGTGCGCTGAGGCCCCGAAACTTCGCCGATCGGCGATCAGGCGCTACGATCGCGGGACGTGCAGTGCCCGTATTGCAGCGGCGACTCCAGCGTGACCGAGACCCGGGTCACGGCGGATGGCCTGCGCCGGCGACGCGCCTGCACGGTGTGCAAGCGGCGGTTCACGACCTACGAGACGCTCGGCGCGCCGGGCCTCAAGGTCGGGAAGCGCGATGGCTCGGTCGAGCCGTTCGATGGCGACAAGCTGTTCACCGCACTCCAGCGCATCGCCGCGCATCGCGACAACATCACCGACGAGGATCTGCGCCGGCTCGCGCGCGACATCGAGGCGAACTTGCTCGATGGCGGCCACAAGTCCGTCAAGTGGAGCGAGATCGTGGCGCAGGCGCTGGCCCGGCTCGAGAACATCGATCCCGTCAGCGCACAGCGCCTCGCCGCGAACTACACGGACGAGAGCGGAGCCGTGAAGCTCGACAACGATGCTCCCACGCGGCCCCGACAGCAGCTGGGCCTGCCACTCGACGAGGAGTAGCAGGCCCGTAAAAACGGTGAGAGCGGGTGCGGCCCGGGGCCCATTCCGAGCCGCACCCTCAGTCGAGTCACCACGTCTCGACTGTTCTCACCAAAAGATGTTGCCTGCTCAAAGCAAGCTGACGATCGCCGTCGTGACGCTGAACAGGGCCGTGAGCAGAGCGGTGGTGGTGAACCGCCGCCAGAGCTCGTTCGGTCGAAGGTGCAGCGTCAACTCCGGCGTCACGTCGATCCGGTTGTAGCTCGGACGCTTCTTGGCGAAACGACCGCGAAGCAAGAGACGGTCGGTGACCGTCGCGAGCTGTTCGAAGTTGATTGCCTCGATGGCGTCCATGTCCTGCATGGTTCTGACTATGTGCAGATGGTGTGCCGCGATCGTGCTCGTGTCGTTCCGCGCATCTAGCTCGTCGTCGTCGAGAAGCAGCGATCAGTGCGGGTGACACAGCGCAACCCGCGAGCAACGGCCACTCGAGCAGCCAGAGATCGACGCGATTCCCGCGCGCCGAAACCGAAAAAACCGCGACCCGAAGGCCGCGGTGATCTGCGCTGTGGAGTAGTGGGGCGACTACCAGCGACGGACGCGCGTGTCGACGTTGATCACCGGCGCCGCGCCGGCGGCGGGTGCGGCGACGACCGTCTGCTGCGGCTGCGGGCGCATCGCCATCATCATCATCATCGTCGTCATGCCGTTGTCGGCGGGCTTTGCCTGCGACGTCGCGAGGTCCTTGATCGATCCCTGCAGGGCCGTGAGCTGCTGAGTTACCGCGGAGCTCGTCGAGGTGGTTCCGCCGGTGACGGTGTCGAGCTCGGTCGTGGTGATGGTCTTCATGGTGGTGATCCTTTTCGTCGTTCGTTCGGGTTGGGGGTTCGGATGTCTGTCCCGAGCTCGTGCAGCGCGCGTGCCGAGCGTCCGATCGAATGTCATCGCGTACTTCCGTCGGTGATCACCTCGAATGCAGTCAACTCGAATCGACGGATCGAGTCCCATGGTTTCGCCCGCGATCGAGAACCGAAACGTCCGAAGGCCCGGAGCGGTGAGCTCCGAGCCTTCGTCGACGACCGTGCGTGAACGCTAGCGGCCGCCGCGCATCTGCATCATCTGCTGCATCATCTGCATCATCTGCTGCGGACCCTGCGCCTTGGCCTGAACCAGGCCCTGGCCGACCTGCGTGATCAGCTCTCCGAGTTGTTTGATCCCGGCGATGACCTGCGGATCCGGTGCACTCGAGCGACTGACTCGTCCACCCGTCACGGCGTCCAGCGTCGTGAGGTCGATCGACTCGAGCGAGTCGGGGGATTCGTTGTGCTTCGCCATGGTGGGATCCTCGGAGAGTGGTGGGGACGGGGACTAGCAGCCGCGCTTGACGTCGGTCGAGATGTTGATCGTCGGCGGGGGCGGAGCCGCCGCCGCCTGCGCCGGAGCAGCACCGCCGCCGCCACCTCCCATGCCACCCATCATCATCATCATCATCATCATCTGCATCGGGTCCTGGCCGCTGCTGCCCTGGTTCGCCGCGAGCGACTTGATGGAGTCGCCGATCGAGGTCAGCATCGCCGTGATCTCGGAGCTCGCGCCGCCCGCGCGCGCCGTGACGCGGGCCGCGCCGCCGGCGACGTTCGCCAGCTTCTCGGAGTCGATCGACATGAACGGGTCAGGAGCTACGGTGGTCTTCTTGGAGTTCGACATGGGCATGTCCTTGGTGAGGGTGGATGTCCGATTCATGAGCACGCGATGTGCCACCGCGATGACGACGTCTGATCAGCTACCTGCGCTCGATCGATCCGGGTGCCCCCACCCCGATCGTCTTCGTCGGTAGACGATCCGGTTTCCCGACGAGAAACCGCGATCAAACCGCCGAAACTGCAGATGGCCGGCGAGTGCCGGCCAGCTGCGCGCGAGAGACGTGGGACTAGAACTGAATCCCGAGGTTGACCTTGCCAGCGACCGTCGAATCGCTCGACTCGACGACGCCCTCGTCCTCGGTGACCTGGCCGACGCCGTCGTACTCGATCGAGTAGTGCTCGTAGTCCAGCGTGCCCTGGACGTAGAGCGACTTGGGCAGCGGGATGACGAAGCTGCCGTCGAGGCCGTAGCCGGAGGCGCGGCCCGGGCCGTACCAGTCGACCGAGCTGATGTCGCCGGTGTCGAGGATGTACATGTACTTGGCCCCGAAGCCGACCGTCGCGCGGTCCGCGATGTTGAGGTCGAGCTTCACGCCCGCGCCGAGGTAGCTGTAGTCGGTGTCGGGGACCTCGAACGTCTGCGGCGCGTCGGAGATGGTGTACGCGTTGCGGCCGTAGTTGACGTGGCCGTCGATGCTCACCAGATCTGCCAGCGGGTAGCGGTAGTGGACGCCGAGGTCGTACGCGCTCTGGTTGATGTTGTACTCGGCGACCGTCTCGCCGTCGTCGAACGTGACGACGGAGCCCGCGGAGTGCTGGATGCCGAACGAGAACCCGATGCCGGAGAGCTGGCCGTCCGTCTTCCTGAGCGGGAACGGGTAGACCAGCGCGTTGATCTCCAGGCCCCTGTGGGGGACGCCGGCGTAGTTCTGCGGACCGGTCTGGTTCTCGGCGTCGAACGTCAGCGTGCGCGAGGCATAGTAGCCACCGGCGCCGATCTGGAACCGGGGCGTCGGCGTCGGAACGTGCGACGCGGCCGGGTCGATCTTCTTGCCTTCATCCGAGGTCGCACCGAACAGCGAGACCAGGTCGGAGTTGTCCTTCGAGTCGCTCGCGACCGCGACCTCCTTGTCCTTGTTCTTCTTCGGCTCCTCGGCCGGATCGACCTCGATGTCCTCGTCCTTGCTCGCGGCGGCCCGCTTCTTGGTCGGCTTCTCGTCGGCCGCTTCGTCGGTGGCCTCGGCGACGGCCTTCTGCTTCTTCTTCTTCTTGGTCGGCTGCGCCTCGGTCGCCTCGTCCTCGTCGGCGGGGGCCGTGGCGGTCTCCTCGGTCTTGGTCGACTTCGCGCCGATCATCTTCCGGGTCTCGATCGGACGGAGGCCGGAGCCGACCGGGTCCGGCGTGCCTTCGATGTACTCGAGGACGCCGTCGAGCTCGCTCAGGAGCTTGGACTTCGCCGAGTCCGTCAGGCCCTTCTGGCCGAGCTTGATCGAGACCGAGTCGATCTCGTTGCCGCTGGAGGCCTCGCGCACCGCGACGGTGAGGACCTTGTGGCGACCCTCGTCCTGGATCCAGCCCTCGATGACGGCGTCGACGCCGGAGCTCTTCGCCGCATTCGTCCACACCTGCGGGCCATGCGTCTTCTGCATCGCGGCCGCGCGCGCATCTTCCCAGCGCTTCGTCGCGACGACGTCGTAGCTCTCCCCGAGGAGCGCGACGACCGCGTCGTGGCCGGTGTCGGCGAGCCCACGCGGTCCGTCGAAGTCGAGGATGACGACGCGGCGGGGCTTGGCCTCGGCCGTTGCCGCCGTCGAGCCCAGGAGAAGACCGGTTGCCGCGAGCGAGAGACGTAGGGACGTGGAGGTGATCGACATGGGCGGGGGTTCCTTCGGGTGAGGCGTGGTGAGCTGGTGAAGCGCTAGTAATCGGCCTAGAGGCCGCACCAGCAGGTGCAGTTGGTCGTGGAGCTCGAGTTGCCCGAGATCGACACGGTGCTGTTCGGCACGCAGTGGTCGACCTCGATGGCCTTGCAGTAGGTGAGCTTCGCGTTGTTCGTGATCGAGCCGGGGCCGATCGAGGTGGCGTGGCTGAGCGAGCCGAGTCCGGTGAGGTTCGCGTTGCCGGTGATGGTCACCGCGCCCGAGACGCGCTGCATCGTGCCGGTCAGGCCCGCGAGGTCGACGAGCGCGTCGTTATCATCGACGACCAGCGCACCGGTGATGGTGGTGAGCGAGCTCATCGCGCCGAGCTGCGCGAGCAGCGGGTTGCCGCGCAGGATGAAGTCGCCGCCGATCGACGTGGCGCCGAAGCCGCGCACCGTGGTCAGCGCGGGGTTGCCGGTGATCTCCACGCGGGCGACCTGCGTGAGCTGCGAGAACCCGATGGTCGACGCGCCGGTGTTCGCGACCACGAGCGGGCCCTTGACCGTGGTCAGCTCGTCGAGCTGGATCGCGGTGAGCTTCGGGTTGTCGCTGAACCGCAGGTCGGCATCGACCTTCTGGATGTACTTGAGCGCATCGACACTCGCGAGCAGCGCGTTATTGCGGACGATGTAGCCGACCGTGAACACGCCGCCGGTGGTCGAGCCTTCCCACTTCTTGACCGCGACGTTCGAGAGCGCCGTCAGCTTCGTGTTGCCGCTGACGAGCAGCGACCCGTAGACGTTGAACGCGATCTTCGCGTCGATGGTGGTCAGCCCGGTGTCGACGATCTCGAGGTCATTGACCTCGACGAGGTCGCCGAGCTTCGCGAGCGACGTGATGGCCGGGCCCTCGATGCGGAGGTTCGCGTTGAGCGCCCAGCAGCCGTGCGGCAACTTGTCGAAGTCGGCCACCGTGCGGATGATCGTGTTCGTCGCGATCTCGGTGACCTTCGAGTCGTCCGCGCACTTCGCGGTGCTCGTGCCGGCGTCGGCCATGTCGTCGCCGCAGCGCTCGCCGACGCAGTCACCGCCGCCGACCGGCTGCAAGCAGGCGGCGGTGGAGAGGCTGAGGAGACCGGTAAGAATGGTGAGGCGCATGATGTTCTCTTGATCAAGTTGCGTGCCGAGGAGTGCAGGTCGTGACTACCGGGGTTTGCATCGCGATCACCGGGTGTTGATCCCGCACGATGTAAACCGCGCGACGCATGGGGCTAGCGGCCCCGCGACGCGTGAGGGCGAACGTTGACGCGGTACTGCTCGAGGATGACGCCCGAGAGGAACTGCAGCTGAGCGACGGCCTGGTGGTAGTCGGCGACGGCGCGGCCGCGGCTGAGCTGGGCGTCGATCAGCTTGGTCTGGCGGTCCATCACGTCGAAGTTCGTGGTCTTGCCGTTGCCGGAGGCGAACGCCAGGCGCTCGGCCTTCGCGTTGTCCTCGGCGACCGCGATCGCCTTCTCGGCGAGGAGGATGCGGGCGCGCGAGCTGGTGACCATCTTCGTCGCGGTCACGACCTCGGCGTCGAGCTGACGCTCCGCATCGGCGCGGTCGACATTGAGACGGCGGCGGCGGGCCTGCGCGGCGTCGAAGTTGGACTTGGCCGCGCCCGACAGCTCGAACTGCACCGAGAGGCCGGCCATCACCTCGTAGCCCTCGATGCCACTGAGCGCGGAGAACGACTCGCCGGTGGTGTCACCGCCGCCGATCAGCGCGTCGGAGACCGAGAGGTCCACCGACGGCAACGTCGCGTCCTTTGCGACCTTGACGTCCACGTCGGCCGCCTTCTTCTGGAGCGCGATCGCGGCGAGGCGGCGGTTGCCCTTGCGGGCGCGGGCGAGGATCTCCTCGATGTCCCACTCTTCATTGCCGATCTCGAACGCCTCGCCCGGGCGGATGACCGTCTCGCGGCGACCGAGGCCGAGCCCCGCCTTGCGGCGAACGTCGAGGGACTTCTGCTCGAGCGTGAGTTGCGCCTTGAGGACGTTCCCCTTGCGGACCGCGATCTCGTAGACGACCGCGTTGACCTGCACCTGCGAGGTCTGACCCGCGCGCAGCTCCTCCTTGGTCAGCTTCTCCTGCGCCTCGGCGAGCGCGAGCGACTGGTTGCGCGTCTCGAGCTCGTAGTACGCGTAGGCGAGCTCCCAGTACCCATTGACGACCTCGCGGATCATGTCCTCGGCGGCGAGCTGCGCCTTGAGGGTCTCCGCGGCGGCGGTGTAGTCGGCGCGGGTCTCGTCGGCGAGAGCGATGCCGGGGCCGAAGCCGCGCACGAGCGGCTGCTTGAGCGTCAGCTTCGCGGACGTCTGCACCTGCGTGTAGTGGTCCTGAAGGCGGCCGCTGGTCTGCGACTGCTGCTGGTCGGCGGAGCCGGCGGGCTGCAGGCCTTCGGGCACGTTGATCTCGGTCGTCGTGTGACCGAGGCCGAGCTCCATCTGAAGATTTGCGCCGGTCGGCAGGTTGCGACCGAGCGCGAGCGAACCGACGACCGAGTCCTGCTGGACCTGACCGAACGGCTGCACCTGAACCTGACCGCCGACCGCGTTGCTCTTGTACTGAGCGCCCGCGGTCATCACCCACTGCTGCGACGCGCGCGCGGCGCCGGCGGCGCCCTTCGCGGCATCGCGATCCGTCTTCGCGCGCTGGAGGTCGGGAGCGTGGCGAACCGCGACCTGGATCAGATCATCGAGACGAAGCTCGGCGACCTCTTCGGCCTCCGGACCATCGCCTTCGAACTCTCCTTCCTCATCCTCATCGCGACCACCCGCGGTCGCGATTCCGGAGGTCAACAGGAGGGTACCGAGGGTGCCGAGGGCGGCGGCGACCAGGTAGTTGCGGCTTCGCATGGACGATGGCTAGAGCAGTCGCCATGCCACTCGTAAGTCCGCTGTCTACCTGGGGATCCAGGCGGTGAATGCGCCGGGACTCGACTACCTCAGGTTACGGATCACGGTCCCACCCCCCATTCTTGGCCGCCGATCCGTCGGCCCCCACCCTGTTGCTTCCTTCAGTTGGCGGCGCGCCGGCGCGTGGTCCCTGCCTTGCAAATTCGACCTTCCATCATGCGCTATGGCAACGAAGAGGTCTCGACGTACAAGCGGGCGATCGCCCCGGAGTACCTCGAGGTATCGGAGCACGAGCCGCCCACGCACCGCGCCGGAGGGAAGCTGCCGCCGCTGCCGGTGAAGGAAGCGACGGAGCGCTCCGCGCACCGGTTCACGTCGCACCACAGCGTGCCCGCACCGCTACCCGCCGCACCCGCTCGCACCGCGCACGCAACGCCGCCGTCGCTACCGGTCGTGCAGACGAGCAGCGCTCCGTCGCGGCCGTCCTCGTCGTCTTCGAAGTCGAAGTCGAAGTCGAAGTCCGAGTCCGCGTCGAAGAGCGGCTCGGTGCCGGCCGCCGCCGCACCGCAGATGCCCGGCATGATCGATCCGTTGTCGGTTCCAGTTCCACCGGAGCTCGGCCCGACGATCTATGGCTGGATCCGCCGCCTCGCGCTGCAGGCCGATCTCGCCACCGCCGACCGCGTGCTGCGCGACGCGCTCCTCGAGATCTCGTCCTCCCTCTCGATCACGATCATCTATCCGGGCCAGGACGGCCTATGGACGCTCGGCACCGACGACGAGATTCCGAAGGAGGCCGCGCCGATCGTCGCCGTCGCGCAGGCGCGGAAGGCTGTCATCGCCACGCACACGGCGGTCATCCCGATCGTGACCACCACCGAGACCGTCGCGGTCGTCCTCCTCACGCGCAACCCGCGCAACCCCGCGTATCAGCCGATCGAGCAGCTCGCGATGCTCGGCCTGGCGCGCGAGTCCGCCGCGATCCTCCACCACCTCGTCGTCCAGCACATGCAGAAGGCGACCGAGCTGCAGGCCGACAAGGGTTCGCTGTACCGCCCCGAGGCGCTCGAGGCCCACCGCGGCAAGAGCACCGAGGGCTCCCCGATCCACATCTCCCCGGCGTGGGTTCGCCGCGCCTACCCGCTGCTGATCTGCAGCGTCGTGGTCGCGGCGATCTTCACGATCTTCGTCAAGGTGCCGACCTACTCGAGCGGCCGCGGACTCGTCATCCTCCCGGGCACCACCATCACCGCCCCGGCGGCCGGCACCGTCGACGAAGTGATGGTCCAGCCGGGTCAGGCGGTGGCGAAGAACGCCCCGATCCTCAAGCTCAAGTCCACCGGCGAGCGGGACGAGCTGACGAACGCGAAGTCCGACCTCGAGAACGCGCGGCGCGCCTTCATGTCGGAGCGCTCCGACGAGAACAAGAAGGTCCTGGCCAATGCCTCGACGCGGTTCCACCTGGCGAGCTCGAAGCTCGAGCAACGGACGATCCGGGCCGAGGTCGCGGGCACCATCTCCGACGTGCGCGTGCACGGCGGTTCGCTGCTCCAGCCCGGCGACCAGATCGTCACGGTCGTCAGCAGCAAGGAGACGTTGCCCGAGGTCTGGGCGTTCCTGCCCGCGACGGATCACCCACGCCTGAAGGTCGGGCAGGAGCTCCAGGTCGGGCTGATCGGCTACACGAAGACCCGCGAGAAGGCGATCATCTACGAGGTCTCACGCGAGGGCATCGGCGCCGCCGAGGCCGGAAAGCTGGTCGGGCAAGTGCTGGTCGACGCGCTGCGGCTACCTCCCGATGGCTCGTACGTCCTGGTCAAGGCGCGGCTTCCCGCGCGCACGTTCGAGACCGAGCACAACATCCTCCGCTACCACAACGGCATGCAGGCGACGACCGAGGTGAAGATCGGCGAGAAGCCGTTCCTCGTGGCCGTGTTCCCCGCCATCGAGCGCTACGTCCCGAACTGATCGCAGCCGGCTCGCTACCTCTACGCCGCGTCCTCACCGACGCGGCGTCGTTGCGTTTCGGGCGGCTCGGGGGTCGGGACCCGATGCGTTCCGAGGGTTACATCCCGCACCTCGACTCCTCGGGGACTCGCGTGCAACCCCCAGTAGTCACGCGATGCAGCTCTCGGCACGCAAGTTGATGAAGGAATCCTCGAGCGGATCGGCCCAACCAGCCGCTCGAACCGGAAAGGGAACACCACTCCCCCATGTCGACCCCGAACCAGAACATCGCGAAGTCGTTTCCCGCGCTGCGGAAGCTCGGCTTCACCGGCAACCACAAGAGCGTGCCGTTCGTGCAGCAGCTCGAGTGGACCGATTGCGGAGCCGCCAGCCTGTGCATGGTGATGGCGTTCCACGGCCGCGACAGCAAGCTCGCCGAGGTTCGCGAGGCGATGGGCATCGGCCGCGACGGCGTCTCCGCCAAGGCGATCCTCGACACCGCCGAGCGCTACGGCCTCCAGGGCCGCGGCATCAAGGTCGGCCTCGAGCAGCTCAAGCTCCTCAAGAAGGCGACCATCCTCCACTGGGAGTTCAACCACTTCGTGGTGTTCGAGGGCATGGTCAAGGGCGGCATCCGCATCGTCGACCCCGCGACCGGCCCGCGAGACCTGACGCTCGAGCAGTTCGGAAAGGCGTTCACCGGCGTCGCGATCGAGCTGACGGTCACGGAGCGGTTCACGAAGATCAAGCCGGAGAAGGGCCGCCTCAAGCGCTACTTCAACGAGCTGATGAGCGAGAAGGGGCTGTTCTCCCGGATCATCATCATGTCACTCGCGCTGCGCCTGATCGCGCTCGCACTGCCGCTCGTCACCGGCATGATCATCGACAAGTGCGTGCCGCGGTCGGACTACCACCTCCTGTACGTCCTGCTCGGATGCATCGGCGGCATGGTCGCCTTCAACCTGATCTCCGACATCGTCCGCAGCTACCTGTTGCTCCACCTCCGCATCGCGCTCGACACGCGGATGACGCTCGGCTTCCTCGACCACATGGTCGCGCTGCCGTACTCGTTCTTCCAGCGGCGCTCGACCGGCGACCTCATGATGCGCGTCGACTCGAACGGCACCGTCCGCGAGATGGTGACGAGCAAGTCGATGAGCGCCGTGATCGACGGCGTGTTCGTCCTCCTCTACGCCGCGATCATCTTCTACGTGAACCCGGTGCTCGGGCTCATCACCATCGCGATGTCGGCCGCCGAGGCGCTGGTGTTCCTGTGCGCTCGCCCCACGTTTCAACGCTTGCTCGCCGCCGACCTCGACAAGCAGGCGAAGGCGCACAGCTACATGATCCAGATGCTCGGCGGCATGGAGACCCTGAAGTGCGCCGGCGCCGAGCGCCTCGGCGTCGAGAAGTGGAGCAACCTCTACACCGACGAGCTCAACATCAAGCTCCGCCGCGCGCGCGCCTCGGCGTGGGTCGATGGGATCCGCGGCGCCGTCACCGCGCTCGGCCCGCTCCTCATCCTCACCATCGGCGCGAGCGCGGTCATGAACGGCAAGATGACGCTCGGCGTGATGCTCGCGATGAACTCGCTCGCGTCGGCACTGTTCGGCCCGCTCTCCGCGCTCGTCTCGAGCGCGCTCGAGCTGCAGCTCGTCAAGGGTCACATGGACCGCATCGACGACGTGCTACAGACCAAGGTCGAGCAGGATCGCGACGCCGCGGTGGTCCCGCCCCGCCTGCGCGGTGGCGTGCAGGTCAAGAACGTCTCGTTCAAGTACGGCGAGCAGGCTCCGCTGGTCGTCCAGGACGTCTCGCTCGATATCCAGCCGGGCATGAGCGTCGCGCTCGTCGGTCCGTCGGGCTCGGGCAAGTCGACCCTGCTCAACCTGATCGCCGGCCTCTACAAGCCGGTCAGCGGCGACATCCAGTACGACAACCGAAACCTCCAGGAGCTCGACCTCCGCGCGGTGCGCCAGCAGATCGGCATCGTCCCTCAGCACCCGTTCATCTTCGGCGGCACGATCCGCGAGAACGTCGCGCTCACCGCACCCGGGGCCACGCTCGACCGCATCAGCGCCGCCTGCAAGGTGTCGAACCTGCACGAGGACATCGCCGCGATGCCGATGACCTACGACACGGTCGTGTCGGATGGCGGGGGCTCGCTCTCCGGTGGCCAGCGCCAGCGCATCGCCATCGCGCGCGCCGTCATCCGCAACCCCAGCTTGATGTTGCTCGACGAGGCGACCTCGGCGCTCGACAACTCCACCGAGAAGCACGTGATCGAGAACCTCGAGCGCCAGCGCTGCACGCGCATCACCGTCGCGCACCGCCTGTCGACCGTGCGCAACGCCGACCTGATCGTCGTGATGGACAAGGGAAAGATCATCGAGCAGGGAACCCACGCACACCTGCTCGCCAAGGGCGGGCTGTACACCAAGCTCATCCAGGCCTCGCAGAACACCTCGGAGAATGCCCATGACCCGATTCACGCTCCTGTCGCTCACGCTCCTCGCAGCCTGCACAACCACGGAGCAAGCGGCCGCGCTTGATCCGACGCAGGCGACGAGCACGGCGCCTGCCGAGGCCCCGCCCCCGCCGCCCGAGTTCACGGGTCTCATCACCGCCCGCGACACGCGCATCATCACCGCAGAGTTCGAAGGAACGATCTTGGAGCTCGACCTCAACAACAGCCAGCGCGTTCGCGCCGGAGACTCGATCGGTCGTCTCGACGACAAGGATCTGATCATGCAGCTCGCGCGGGCGAAGGCTGCGGAGCGTGCGGCACGCAGCGAGGTCGGCGCCGCCGGTGCGCGCGCCTACGCCGCCGCGAAGGCCGCGAAGAGCCAGTCGATCCTCGCGCGGCACGGCGCCGCTCCGCTCGCCGCGGTTCGCAACGCCGAGGCCGAAGCGTCCTCGGCGGGCGCGACGACCGGCGCCGCGAGCGGCCGGCTCGGCGAGGCGACCGTCGGGCGCCAGCAGATCGAGGAGCTGCTCAAGAAGGCCGAGCTCCGCGCGCCGATCGACGGCGTCATCACCACGGTCGCCGTTCGCAAGGGTGAGATGGCGAAGAAGGGCACCGTGATCGCCCGCATCTACGACACGCGTGACCTGATGGTGCAGTTCGCAGTTCCCACCGAGCAGCGCGACCTCGTCCAGGTTGGCGGCCGCGTCGAGCTCACCATCGACGGCGTCAACCACCCCATCTGGGCGACCGTCCAGCACGTCTCCGATGCCTTCGACCCGCCGATCGATATCGCCATCGTCGATGCCGATATCGACGACACCAAGCTTCAACCCGATGAGGTCCGGGTGACCGCCAACGCAACGGTCCGCCTGGCGGATCCGCAGAAGACCGCGTCGACCACCACTGCCCCCACCACCACGATCGCCAGCGTCCGCTGATCCCAGGAGCCCCACCATGAGCATGCTAACTTCGTTTCCCGTGCCCGGTTCCGACCTCGAGTCACCCACATGGGTCACCTCCTTCGCGGGGCTCCCTCGCTCCGTCAACGTTCGCCGCTGCCGCCTCGAGGTCGTCGCCGGTCCCGATGCCGGCAAGCACATCGAGCTGGCGCAGCCGACGATCATGATCGGCCGCGCCGGCGCTGACCTGAACCTCAGCGATCCGAAGGTCTCGGGCCTCCACTGCGAGCTCCGGCTCCAGCCCGACGGCTATCGCATCCGCGACCTCGGCTCGACGAACGGCACGCACGTCAAGGGCGTCCGCGTCGTCGACGGCTTCATCGCTCCGGGCTCCACGATCCAGATCGGCAAGTCGGCGATCGTGTTCGATCCGCTCGACGAGGCCGTGGCCGTCCCTCTGTGGCACGAGAACCGGCTCCACGGCCTGATCGGTGGCAGCGCCGCGATGCGGCACATGTTCGACCTGATCAACCGGTTCGCGCAGTCCGATGCGACCGTCCTGATCCAGGGCGAGACCGGCGCCGGCAAGGAAGGCGTCGCCGACGCGATCCACCAGTGCTCGCCGCGCCGCGAGGGCCCGTTCGTCGTCCTCGACTGCTCGGCGATCCCGGAGCAGCTGTTCGAGGATCAGATCTTCGGCCACGAGCACGGTGCGTTCACCGGCGCCGGCAAGGCGACGATCGGCGTGTTCGAGGCCGCGCACGGCGGCACGCTGTTCCTCGACGAGATCGGCGAGCTCCCGCTCGACGTGCAGAGCAAGCTGCTGCGCGCGGTCGAGACCCGCAAGATCCGCCGCATCGGCTCGACCAAGGTCATCGCGTGCGACGTTCGCATCGTCGCCGCCACGAACCGCGACCTCGCGGCCGAGGTCAACCGCGGCACGTTCCGCTCGGATCTGTTCTACCGGCTCTCGGTCGCGAAGCTCTCGGTTCCCGCGCTGCGCGAGCGTCGAGAGGATCTGCCGCTGCTCGTCGAGCACTTCCTCCGCCAGCTCCACTCCACGCACTCGGATCCGCGTCTCCCCGAGGACTTCGCGTCGCGCGCCCAGCGCCACTCGTGGCCGGGTAACGTGCGCGAGCTGCGCAACGCCGTCGAGCGCGCGGTGCTCCTCCCGAACCACCCGACCGGTGGCCTCGAGGCGCCGCCGAAGAAGGAGGGCACGTTCGGCGATGTCGATATCGACGTGCCGTTCAAGACCGCGAAGCAGCAGCTGGTCGATGAGTTCGACCGCCGCTACCTGACGGCCCTGCTCGAGGCGCACGACAACAACATCTCCGCCGCGGCGCGCGCCGCCGGGATCGAGCGCATGTCGATCTACAAGATGATCCGCCGGCTCGGGCTCGAGGAGGAAGGCGCCAACAGGCGCCGCGCTCCGACCGGAGAGGACGACGCGAGCGACGGCGAAGACAGCACGGACCACCGCCGCTAGGGGGGCGACCTACGGCAGGCCTTGACCGACGCCCACGCACTCCTCACGGGCGCCGTTCCGACCATCGGCTAGAGCACCGATCGGTTTCTCGCCTCAGTAAAATCGATCGCTTAGCGGGTCCGGATCGACAGCGGGGGGCCGATCGTGATCCGCTCCCAGCACGATGGCCATCAAGCGCTGGAGTCCGAGCGAGATCCCGAGTCGCCAG
>JBBRED010000083.1:0-25501 GCA_038203335.1 Haliangiales bacterium
ACGCTCGACGACAGCTCGGTGGTCCCGGTCGCGGGCCACGACTGGCTGCGCACCGCGTTCCGGTACGCGCACGTCAGCGAGAAAGGCGATGTCCCACGCGTCGACTCCGCGATCGAGTACGCCACGATCGATCGCGATCAGATCTACGCGATCACGCTCTACGGCTCGCCGGCCGAGCTGGCGCGCATCGAGGAGGTGGTCGCCCCGAGCCTGCGCGTGCCCACCGGCACCGGCATGCCGCTCGTGCCGCAGACCCGCATGCTCTCGCAGCTCACCTATCCGAACGCCGTGGCCCGCGCGTTCGACTCCACCGTCATGGTGGTCGCGGCGGATCTCGTGGACGGCCGGCTCAAGGCCACCGCCGGCGGCTCGGGGGTGGTGGTCGGCGCTGATGGCTCGATCCTCACGAACTGGCACGTCGTCCACGACAAGGACGGCAAGCCGCACGACGCCTTCGTGATCGGTCGGTTCAGCTCGCCCGACCTCGCGCCGCAGCTGTGGTGCGCCGGGCGCCCGAGCCGCGGCAAGCTCCAGAAGGAGGTCGACCTCGCCCTCATCAAGTGCGACCTCGATCTCGACGGTCGCGGCTGGAACCCGACGAGCACGGTGTGGGCCACGCTGCCCGAGGCGCGCACGGCCGATATCAAGATCGGCCAGCGGCTCTGGGTCCTCGGCTATCCCGACGTCGGCGGCGGCGGGCTGACGCTCTCCGAGGGTCTGGTCGAGGGCTGGACCGGCGTCGACGGCGCGGCTGGCCAGGACTTCATCAAGACCGACGCGTCGATCAAGAACGGCAACTCCGGCGGCCCGGTCGTCAACGACACCGGGCACCTCGTCGGCATCGCCGCCGCGTTCCGCGCGCAGAAGGGCCTCGTGCGGCCGCTGTCCACGGCGAGCTGCTTGCTCGCGATCGCCACCGTCGGCTGGACGCCGCGCGAGAACCACACCGACTGCGATCTCGAGCCGTCTGCCGTCGAGGCGCCCGCCGAGGGCGTCAAGATCGAGTCGAAGGTTCTCGATGCCGCGAGCGAGGCGCCCGTCCGTGATGCGCTCGTGATGATCCTCCGCCCGAGCGTCAAGGCGAGTGCCGTCGACGTCAACCGCCTCGACGATCAGGTGCTGTCGTGGGGCCGCTCGAACGCGCAGGGCGATGTCTCGCTCAAGCAGCCGGTCCCGATCCCCGGCACGTATAGCGTGATGGTGATCGCGAAGGGCTACGAGCCGCTGATCGGCGAGGGCGAGCTGCACCTCGATGCGAACACGCCCCAGCGGTTCGATCCGTGGGGAAAGATCTGGCTGCGCTCGCGCTAGCTCACGGCGGGCGCTTCTGCATCACGTCATCGATCGCAGCATCGAGCACGCGCGCGGTGAACGGCTTCTCGAGGAACGCATCCGGCTCCTCGTCGCCCCCCTCACCGCGCACACGATCCGTGTAGCCCGACATCAGCACGATCGGGCACCGCGGATGAAGGCGGCGCGCGATCGCGAGCACGTCGTAGCCGCTGCGGCCGGGCATCACGACATCGAGAATGACGAGACCGAACTCCGAATCGCGCAGCCGATCCTCGGCTTCGCTGCCATCGGCGGCGAGCACCACGCTCGCACCTCGGCGCTCGAGCAGCCGGCGCACGGTGGCGCGCACCGACGGTTCGTCGTCGGCGACGAGCACGCGCAGCCCGACGAGCTTCGCGGGGGGCGGCGAGCTCGAGCTGGGACGGTGCCGCGGCACGAGCGCGCCCGCGACCACGGGCAGCCGTACGGTGAACCGCGTGCCCTTGCCGGGCTTCGACTCGACCTCGATCTCGCCGCCGAGCCGGCGCACGATGCCGTGCACCGCCGAGAGCCCGAGGCCGTGGCGCTCGGGACTGGTCGAGTAGAACGGCTCGAAGATCCGAGCGATGGTTCCGGCCGCCATGCCAACGCCGTCGTCGGAGATCTGGAGCTCCCAGCACGACTGGTTGTCGTGCAGGCCGACGCGTGTGGAGATCGTGATGGTCCTGCTGCTCGCATCGGATGCGTTGACGACGAGGTTCGTGATCACCTGACGGAGCAGGCTCGGATCGGCATCGACGACGGTGCTCGCGCTGCCCGGCTGGAGCAGGAGCTGCACGTCGGGCCGGACGTTGCGGGTCAGCGACTCGGCGGCCTCGGCGAGCAGCTCGTCGGGATCGATCCGCTGCATCACGAACCGGCCGCGGCCCGCGTACGCCAGCATCTGCCGGGTCAGGTGCGCCATGCGCTGCGCGGCGGCCTCGATCCGGCGCAGCGCATCGCGCGTGGCCTCGGGGAGCGTGGGATCCTCGCGGGCCGCGCTCGATTCCGCGAGCACGCCGACGAGGAGGTTGTTGAAGTCATGCGCGACGCCGCCCGCGATGATGCCGAGGCTATCGAGCCGCTGCGTCGCCGACGACTTCTGCTCCGCGTCGGCGCGGGCGCGCTCGGTGGCCTCGGCCTGCTTGCGCGCGGTGATATCGATCGCGAACAGCTGGTACACGGGCCGGCCCTCGGCCTCGATCGCCGACATCACGCACTCCGCGCTCTGCCGCTGCCCGAACTGGAGCTCGTAGACGCGCTCGCCGGGCCGCGAGGAGTCGAACATCTTCTGCAGCTCGCCGTTGCCGGTGAACAGCTCGCCGAGCAGCCGACCCGCGAGCTCGGTGGCGTGAAGGCCGAACATCCGCTCGGCGGCCGCGTTCGCGACGATCACGCGCCCATCGACTTCGAGGAGCAACGCCGCGACGGGGATCCGTTCGAACGCGACGTTTGAGGTGATCGTGGACATCTGTGCTGCCTCGTTCCCGCGTGGAAGATCCGACCACGCCGGCACGGCGAACAGTCAGCCTCGGGGTAGCAGTCTCGGGATGCGATGGGGTACCACAGTAAACACTGTAAGGGTTCGCGTACTTGCGAACGAATTGCATCGCGTGGTACGGCTCGTTCCGCCGTGCCCTCGCTCGATCGCGACGCCATCGATCCTGATGCGGATCGCGTGGTTCGTAAGCTGACCCGCGCTGGATTCAAGGCGTACCTGGTCGGTGGTTGCGTCCGCGACCTGCTCGTCCATCGGACGCCCAAGGACTGGGATGTCGCCACCAGCGCCACCCCCAACGAGATCAAGGCCACGTTCCGCAACTCGCGGATCATCGGCCGGCGGTTTCGCCTCGCTCACGTGTTCTTCGGCTCGAAGATCATCGAGACCTCGACGTTCCGCGCCAATCCGCGCGAGGAGGACGAGCACGATCTTCTGATCCGCCGGGACAACGTGTTCGGCAGCGAGACCGACGATGCGCGCCGCCGCGACTTCACGATCAACGGCCTGTTCTATGACGTCGAGAAGGAAGAGGTCATCGACCACGTCGATGGCCTCGCCGATCTCGACGCCAAGCTGATGCGCACGATCGGCGATCCGGAGGTGCGGTTCCAGGAGGACCCGGTCCGCATGCTGCGCGCCCTGAAGTTCGCCGCCCGCCTCGACTTCGGGTTCGAGCCGGCGACCTGGCGCGCGCTGCTCCGCTGGCGCGGCGAGATCAGCAAGTGCGCTCCGCCGCGCCTGCTCGAGGAGATCCACCGCCTGATGCGCGGTGGCGCCGCCCGCCGCTCGTTCGAGCTGCTGGTCGAGACCGGCGCGCTCGCCGTGCTCTCGCCGCACCTCGCGGGCCTGCTCGAGGGCCCCGGCGCGCCGATCGTGGCCCCCGCGATCACCACGATGACCGTGCCGCGCCCCACCGTCGCGCGCGTCGAGTACGTCGACGAGGATCCCGCGGAGCACGACGTCGACGATCCGGACGAGCACGAGCGGATGGCCGCGGCCGCGGTCGAGCAGGTCGCGGTCGCCGACGAGGACGAGATCGAGCTCGATCCCGAGGAGCAGGCCTGGCACCGCGTGTGGGCCGACGAGCCGATCGCCCGCCCGGCCTCGGCGGCCCCGGTTCGCCTGTCGTTCCTGGGCGGCGGTCCCGATCTGGTCAAGCGGCGCGAGCTGGCGTGGGCCACGCTCGACGGCATCGACAAGGCGGTCAAGGACGGCCGTGACCCGTCGAACGCGGTCGCGTTCGGTGCCCTGCTCGCCCCGTTCGTGTTCGGCGGCGACGACATCAAGCCGAGCGACCTCCACCCCGCGATCCAGGAGCTCGCTCACCCGGTGATCGCGCAGCTCCACGTCACCCGCAAGGACTCGGAGCGCCTCCGCTACATCTTGCTGGCGCAGAAGAAGCTCCAGAACGCGAAGAAGAAGGGCACCCAGGCCGAGCTGTCGGGCGGCCGCGAGCTGATCGACGACGCCGTTCTGTTGTTCGAGCTGCTCGAGCGCGCCGCCGGGCACGAGGTCACCACGCCCGCCGTCACCGCGACCGGCGAGGGCAAGGGCGACGACGACGAGGGCGGCGAGGACGATCCGAACAACCCGCGCAAGCGCCGCCGCCGTCGCCGCGGCGGTCGCCGGCGCTAGTGGCGCGCAAGCTGGATCAGAAGCTCGTCGACGAGCTGGTCGATGCCGGCTCCCGCGAGCACTACGCCGACGCGGCGCTCTACGACTACGAGTACCGGCGCCGCCGCGCCGACGTCACGTTCTATCGCGAGCTCGCCACCAAGCGCCTCGGCGGCCCCGGCCGGATCCTCGAGCTCGGCGCCGGCTCGGGCCGGGTCACCATGCCGCTCGCGCGGGATGGTCACGACGTCGTCGCGCTGGATCAATCGCCGGCGATGATCGCCGGGCTGCGGGCGCGGATCGCGAAGCTGCCGCCGGCGGTGGCCAAGCGGGTCACCGTGCTCCCCGGCGAGCTGTGCACGTTCGAGGCGCCGGGGAAGTTCTCCCTCGTGATCGCCGCGTTCAATGTCCTCGAGCACCTCTATACGCGCGGCGAGCTGGACGCCTGTCTGCGCCGGGTCGCCGCGCACCTCGCACCCGGCGGCGCCTTCGCGTTCGACGTCCAGCTCCCCGACCTCGCCTGGCTGTCCCGCGATCCGCAGAAGCGCTGGGCGAAGACCCGGTTCACGGATCCCACGACCGGCCGGGCCACCTTCTACTCGACGAACCACGACTACGATCCGGTCAACCAGATCGCGCTGATCCGCATCTACTACGATCCGGTGGACGGGCGCGGGCCGTCGAGGATCGTCAAGCTGACCCAGCGGAAGTACTTCCCGGCGGAGCTGGAGGCCCTCGTGGCCCACGCCGGACTGCGGGTCGCCGCCCGTTATGGCGATTTTTTTTGGGGTCCCCTCGATGGGTACGCCGAGAGCCAGGTTTTGATCTGCGAGGCCGGTCTCCCTCGTCGGAAACCTGCCCGCGGGCGATGATCTCCGACGAGGAATTCTCGTTTCCCGACGAGGATTTAGATCATTCGAGATCGTCGTCGAGAAACGAGTTATCCACAGGCATTTCCCGTCGAGGAATTATGCCCCACCGGGTCAGATCCGATTCCTCGACGGAGATCTGCTCGATCTCCGACGACGATTTTTCCGCAAAACCCCTCACGGCCGTCAGATGACTGCTGTACGGTTTCGCGAATACGCCGGCCTCGCCGGCGAACCAAACCCTAGGGAGGGTTCAGATCATGGGTGAGAAGATCGCGAAGACTGGGATCAAGCGTGACAACGACCTGATGTACTACATCAAGACCGGCGACGTGTGGGCGACCCCCCGCAAGAAGCCCGGCCAGCCCAAGGGCAAGGCCGCGAAGGTTGCCGCTGCCGGCATCGAGATGGACTACAGCAAGTACCTCTACTACCTCGACGGTGACGGCGACGTCGCCCGCAAGGAGCGGCAGGTCGGTGGCAGCAAGCGCAAGAAGAGCGCGAAGTCTGCCCCCGCGAAGAAGACCGCCGCGAAGAAGGCGCCGGCCAAGAAGGCCCCCGCGAAGAAGGCGCCGGCCAAGAAGGCCCCCGCGAAGAAGGCGGGCGGCAAGAAGGGCAAGAAGAAGTGAGCCCTGACGCCGGGCCTGTCCTGGCGTCGCTCGCTGCTTCTGCTTCGATTACGTAGCTTCGTTTGTGAGTTCGGAGGGCTCGTCGCAAGGCGGGCCCTTCGGCGTTCCGGAGCAGCCGGTGGATTCGGCGCCGGATCCGAGCAGTAGCTCGGGGATTGCGGTAGGATTTCCGCGAGGTGGTGATGCTTTCGCAGTCACGCGCGCTCCGGGCGGCGCTAGTGCTCTTGATGAGCCTTGGGTATGTCGCGTGGCAAGGCCACACCCACCCCGCATTCGCCAAGGGCGACGATGACGAAGAGTCAGACGGAGGCGGGGATGATGGTGGGGACGATGGCGGCGACGATGGAGGGAAAGGCGACGACGCAGAGGGCGACGACGAGGGCGAGGACGACAAGGACCAGCCTCCCGTCACCTCCGGCGGCCTGTTCAACCTGAAGTCGTATCCGGTCCGCGAGCTGTCGCGGCCGCTGACCATGACCCAGGGTATCTTCCAGGGTCGAATCGGCGTCGGAGTCGACGTCAGCTCCCAGAGCGCGTTCGAGAGCTTCGGCCTCAACGCGGAGGGCCGCTACGGCTTCAAGGACAACGTCACCGGGCTGTTCGGCCTGACCGATGCGTTCAACTTCAAGCAGTTCGGGTTCTACGCGGGCGTCGAAGGGGCGCTGGCGTACGACCTGATCGACTTCCGCACGGCGCTGCGCATCAGCCGCCCCGCGGCCGCCGAGATCTGCACACCGACGGTGAACTGTCCGAAGGACGCGATGGGCACGGAGCTGCCCGGCAAGCCGACCGGCAAGTACATCTCCGGCAAGATCAAAGGCTCGGTCGATATCGGCTTCCCGTTCCGCTACGTGGCGAAGCCGGAGATCGCGATCGTCGCGCTCGATACCCTCATGTCGATCGACTTCGACAGCAAGCCGGACCTGAACCCCTCGCTCGGCATCGCGACGAACCCGATCCCGGCGCTGTCGGTCGTGATCTTCGCGCAGCTCCAGATCGTCGACTTCAAGACCGACGCGGGCTTCTTCACGGTGCCGGCCACCGCGCGGGTCGAGTTCTCGCCGAGCCAGAAGCTCGACATCGGTCTCGAGTTCACGTTCCTCAACGTGAAGCCGCCCGATGGCCAGAAGTTCTACGACAGTCGCTTCCTGAACCTGTTCGTTCAGTTCCGGGCCGGGAAATAGCCCGAGTGAAAGTCTGTCCGAAGTGCTTCACGCGCTTTCCCGACGGGGAGCGCTTCTGCTTGCACGACTCGGCCGTGCTGGTCGAGGAAGAGGATATCGCGAGACTCGGCACGTCGATCGGTAACTACCGCCTCGACAAGATCCTCGGCCGCGGTGGCATGGGCACCGTGTACGCGGGCGAGCACGTCTACATCAAGAAGCCGGTCGCCGTGAAAGTGCTGCACCCGCAGTTCGCGCGGTACCAGGAGGCGATCCACCGCTTCCTCCGCGAGGCGCGTGCCGCCACGTCGATCAACCACGCGAACATCGTCGACGTCACCGACTTCGGGATCATGCCCGACGGTCCGGTGTACTTCGTCATGGAGTACCTCGAGGGCAAGAGCCTCGAGGATCTGATCGAGAAGGACGGCGCCGTCGAGCTGCACCGCGCGCTCAACGTGGCGAACCAGATCGCGCTCGCGCTCGAGGCCGCACACGCCGTGGGCGTGATCCATCGCGACCTCAAGCCCGACAACATCATGCTGCTGAAGAAGCCCGGCCGACGTGACCTCGTCCGCATGGCTCCCGATCAGACGTGGATCACCGAGCGCGAGGAATCGTACGACTTCGTGAAGGTGCTCGACTTCGGCATCGCGAAGGTGCTGATCCAGGACGAGCTGATGGCCGAGACCGTCCAGGGCGCCGTATTCGGCACTCCGGAGTACATGTCGCCCGAGGCCGCGCGCGGCGAGGATGTCGACCACCGCGCCGACGTCTACTCGCTCGGCGTGATCATGTTCGACATGCTGTGCGGCCGGCCGCCGTTCGAGGCGCCGCAGTCGAGCGAGGTGCTGTCGATGCACATCCACACCAATCCACCGTCGCCGCGCGAGTTCGCGCCGCACCGCGAGATCACGGAGATGGCCGAGGGCGTCATCCTGCGCGCGATGTTGAAGGATCCGAACAAGCGCTACCAGAACATGGGCGAGATGCGGAAAGACCTCGCACAAGCGTACGGTTCGATCAGCTACCGCCGTCAGGGCGCACCGCCCGCGGGGATCGCTCCGAGGGGAGAGGAGGCCCGCTCGCCGAAGAAGCGGCTGACCGAGGAGCTCGACGAGTGGATCACGAGCGACTCGTCCGGGCTCTCGGTCGAGCAGGCGCGCATGCTGGCGCTCGTCGAGACCGCGGAGAAGGCGTTCACTCCTACCTCGATGTCGCCGCAAGAAGCGGAGAAGCTCGCGAATGCACTGGACCGCGCCCTCGATGACGAGGAGTAGGTTTCAGAGCCCCCCGAGGGCGTGTTAGGTTGAAGCGAGATGTCCGCGAACGCAGGTAATCAATCTGGTCGGCTCGTGCTTCGTCGCGACGTGACGTTCAACGGCGTGAAGGTGTTCTCTGCCACGATGGTCGCGGACCGCGATCAGCTCGGCGAGAAGGTGTCGGAGTGGATGAACCGGAACTCGCAGTACAAGGTCACCGACATCGTCGTGACCCAGTCGTCCGACGAGGCGTTCCACTGCATCGCGATCACGGTCTTCTACTCGGAAGACACGTCCCGTCGCTAGGGTTGGGATGCGTAAGCTGAACTTCTCGTCGGGGCCCGCCGCGCTGCCCGAAGAAGTTCTGCGACGTGCACAGGCGGCGCTGCTCGATCTCGATGGCTCCGGCATCGGCATTCTCGAGCACAGCCACCGCGGCAAGGAGTTCGGCCGCGTCCTGGAGCGCACCGAGGCCCTGATCCGCGAGGTCGGCGGCATCGGTGACGACTACGCGGTGCTGTTCGTCACCGCCGGCGCCACGCATCACTTCGCGATGGTGCCGCAGAACTTCCTCGGCGAGGGCGAGACCGCCGACTACTGCGATACGGGCGTGTGGTCAGGCAAGGCGATCGAGGAGGCCCGCCGCGTCGGCACCGTTCACGTCGCGTGCTCGAGCGCGCCCGCGTATGCCGCCACGCCGCGCGACCTCGCGTTCTCCGCGTCGCCCCGCTACGTCCACTACACGAGCAACGAGACCATCTACGGCACGCGGTGGGCCGCGCCGCCGGTCGCGCCCGCACCACTGGTCTGCGATGCCTCGAGCGACATCTTCAGCCGACCGCTCGATCTCGCGAACCACGGCCTGATCTATGCCGGGGCGCAGAAGAACCTCGGTCCGTCGGGGATCAGCCTCGTGATCGCGCGCACGGACTTCATCGCGACCGGCGCGAGCGATCTTCCGCCGCTCGCCCAGTACCGCACCTACGCCGCCGAGACCTCGATGCACAACACGCCCAACACGTTCGGCGTGTACATCATCGGCGAGGTGGTCGCCTGGATCCGGGCGCAGGGTGGGCTCGTCGCGATGGGCGAGCGAAACGAGCGCAAGGCGAAGATCCTCTACGACTTCCTCGATCAGAGCACCGTGTGGCGCGGTCACGCCGAGCCGGCGAGCCGCTCGCGGATGAACATCACGTTCCGCGGCGCCACGAAGGAGCTCGAGGCCACGATGCTCGCGCGGGCCGAGGCCCTCGGGCTCTCCGGCCTCAAGGGCCATCGCTCCGTGGGCGGGCTACGCGCGAGCATCTACAACGCGTTCCCCGAGGAGGGCGTGGTGCAGCTGGTCGAGCTCCTCGACGACGTCGAGCACGGGCGCGGATGAGCGAGAAGAAGCCCGAGGACGACGCCTGGATCGAGAAGGTCGTCAACCTCGCCGGCAACCTCGGCTTCAACAAGATGCGCCTGCGGTGGAAGCTGATCCGCTGGCAGGACAAGCGCCGCACGGACAAGAACCTCGCCGAGCAGGAGCGCCTGCGCGTCGACTACGCGCACAAGACCTGCGGCCATTGCGGCGCGCTCCAGGACCGCGACGAGAAGGTCTGCACGGCGTGCGGCAAGAAGCTCTCGAGCCGCACGTGGCAGGTCCTCGGTCGCATGGGCCTGACCTCGCCGCAGGCGATCTCGGTCTCCACGCTCCTCGCGGTCGCGATCCTCATCTGCTACGCGCGCGTCTGGACCGCGCAGGGCGGCGGCTTCGGCGCGCCGAGCAGCTGGCTGCTCACCGATTTCGGCGGCACCTGGAAGCCGCTGATGGCCGACGAGCCCTGGCGTCTCCTGACGTCGGTGTTCCTGCACGCCGGGCTGATGCATCTGGCGTTCAACCTGCTCGCGATCGCCTCGGTCGGACCGCGGATCGAGGAGCTCTACGGCCGCGCCACCACCGCCGGTGTCTTCATCGTCACCGGCGTGATCGCGAGCTTCGCCTCGATCTCGCTCCGCTCCGGTCTCGGCGTGGGCATCGGCGCCTCGGGGGCGTTGATGGGCCTGATCGGTGTCGCCGCCGGCTACGGTCACCGCGCGGGGCGCGGGCGCGGGCACGCGCTGCGCAACGACATGCTGAAGTGGAGCGGGTACACGTTCGTGTTCGGCTTCGCGGTCGGCGCCGACAACTGGGCGCACCTGTTCGGCCTGCTCGCCGGCGGCGCGTTCGGCCTCGCCGTGAAGCCCGCGTGGTGGGTTCGCCGCCGCTGGCTCGCCGCGCGGATCGTGTTCGGGCTCGTCGGCGCCGCGGGCACGATCGGTGCGGTGGTGGTGATCCTGACGCGCACGCCCGTGGAGCATCAGGAGCACGTGGACCCCGCGCTGCAGTCCGCCGCGAACGACTCGCTGCTGGTCTCGCACTACACCGCCGTGTGCACCGCCTACTACGCCGGAGACACCCCGCGCGCGATCGCCGCCGCCACGGAGTTCGCGAAGGACTTCCAGATCGAGAAGTACGAGCTCGATGCGGCCGGCGTCGGAGCGATGTGCGAGGGCATCCAGCAGATGCGCGAGGTCTGCACCACGCGCGACAAGCTCGATCGAGAGACGCGCTCCCAGTACGAATCGATGTGCTCGCTCTACGAGCCGCTGTTCAAGGTGCTGCCCGCGCCCCCGTCGAAGCCTACGGGTCCGTGATCACCGTCGCCGTCGCGAACTCGCTCAGCGGCAGGGACTTCTCGACATCGTAGTACAGCCCGTTCTGGACGGAGGCCGGGGAGCACGCCCCCGCCTCGGACTTCGAGAACAGCGTCCCCGAGTGCTGCCCACCGACGCGGAACACCTCGTAGTTCGGCGCGCACGGTTCCGCCGAGGCGGTCCCGCGAAGCGCGTATCGGGGCGTGGCCGGCAGCCCGCAGCCCGCAGGCCCAGTGAACACGATCGCGACGTCGACGGGGGTCATGCACGTGATGTCCGCGTAGTACCTCTGCACCGATGCGTCCTGCGGCAGACAGCGCCCGCCGACGGTGATGCAGTCGGCGTTGTGTGCCGTGTCGAACAGCGTCGCGCTGCGCACCTTCGCGGTCGCGTCGGTGTAGTACACGCGCTGGATCTGTCGGCCCGGCGCGGTGTCGTTGGTGCGCGCGAGCGTGGCGGCCATCACGGCGGGGCCCGGCGCGAAGTAGCTGTAGCCCGGCGATGGCTCATTCGAGACGCACGCGTTGTTCGAGATGCTCTGGTAGACCCGCGCCAGATCGACCTGCGCGCCGAGCGAGAAGTATTCGATCCCGGCATCCGGGCACCCGGGGCGACGCGCTCGTGCTCCGTACGTCGGCGTGGGACACCCGGAGAGCCGGGCGCCGAGCGGCTCCGCGCAGTTCGCATCCGCGAACCCATTCGGCGTCGCGCCGACCGGTGCGCACGTGCCGGTGCTCGACAGCTGGCACGCGGTCTCGAGGGTGGTGTCGTAGAGCTCCGACGGCAGACGCGAGCCATCGGCGCCGCGGAAGCCACGCTGCTCGATCCGCCCCATCGTCTGTGCGGTCTGCGTCAGCTCGACCAGCTCCGTGGTCGGGACCTCCGGACTCAGCTGGTAGACCTCGTAGTTCGAGCTCGGGTTCGGTCCATCGCAGCCGCCGCTCTGGTTCTTCGTGAAGTACGACGTCGCCGGAAGCAGCATCGCGCTGCGAAACAGTCGAGCACGGCGGAACTCGTTGCACGGCCGCACCTCGGTCGCCGAGAAGTACCGGGGCGCAGCGAGGCACCCGCTCGACAACTTGGATCGCAGGCCGACCGGGTTCGTGCACGCGTCGTCGGAGTACCCGATCCCACCACTGCGCGGCATGCAGTACGTCTTTCCGTCGGCCCACAGCGTGGGCTGGCAGGTCTCGTCGAGCTGCGCGTCGTACACGGCCACGAACTGGCGCGTTCCGCTGTAGTCGTTCCACCGCAGCTTGAGCCGCGCGCCGCTGAGGTAGCCATCGTCGGTCGCGGGTTCGGCATCGGGCGCGACCGTGGGATCCTCGAACCCGAGGATCTGCTTGCAGCCCCCGAGGCCGGCCAGCAGGAGCGCGAGGATCGCGCGGCGCTTCATTGATCGAGTGTAGCGAGGTTCCGTGCGGAAGAGCGATCATGATCGAGAGATCCTTGAACACCGCACGCACCGAGCGCGAGCACCGCGCACCGCCAGCGGTTCATGCCACGGCCGTGCGCACGCGCTGCGCGAGCCACGTGAACCTCTCGCGGGCATCGGCGTTGCGCACGGCGAGCTGGATCGCGCGCTTGCTGCCGACGATGACCACCAGCCGCTTGCCGCGTGTCACCGCGGTGTAGAGGAGGCTCCGCTGCAGCATCATGAAGTGCTGCGTGCCGAGCGGGATCACGACCGCCGCGTACTCCGAGCCCTGGCTCTTGTGAATGCTCACCGCGTACGCGTGGATCAGCTGGTCGAGCTCCTGGCGCTCGTAGTTCGCGCTCCGGCCGTCGAAGTCCACGCGCAGCTGCTTCTCGCCGTCGATGCCCGAGATCACGCCGATGTCGCCGTTGAACACGTTCTTGTCGTAGTCGTTCTTGAGCTGCATCACCTTGTCGCCGCGGCGATACGTGCGATCGCCGCGCACCATCTCGGTGCCGCCGGCGACGGACGGATTGAGCTTCTCCTGCAGCGCGGTGTTGAGCGCCGCGGTGCCGAGCTCGCCCCGGTGCATCGGCGCGAGGACCTGCACCTCGGTCACCGGATCGAAGCCGAACCGGCTCGGGATGCGTTCGGAGACGAGCTCGATGATGGTGGCCCGCGCGGCCTCCGGATCGTCGCGGCCGATGAAGAAGAAGTCGGTCTCCGCTCCCGCGGGCGTGTCGAGATCCGGCAGCTCGCCCTGGTTTATCCGGTGAGCGCTGACCACGATCTTGCTCGCCGCCGCCTGCCGGAAGATCTCGGTCAGCCGGATCACCGTGGCCGCCTCCGAGGAGATCACGTCCGCCAGCACGGAGCCCGCGCCGACCGACGGCAACTGATCGACATCGCCGACGAGCACGAGCTGCGAGCCCGGGCGCAGCGCGGCCATCACCGCCTTGAACAGCTGCGCGTCGACCATCGAGGCCTCGTCGATCACGAGCAGGTCGACGTCGAGGGGGTTCTCCGCGCGACGCGCGAAGCCATTGTCGTGCGGCTGGTACTCAAGCAAGCGATGGATCGTCATCGCCTCGTGCACCGTGGCCTCGCCAAGGCGCTTCGCGGCACGGCCGGTCGGCGCCCCGAGCGCGACCTTGCGATGCGTGAGCTTCGCGAGGTGCACGATCGCCTTGACGATCGTGGTCTTGCCCACGCCGGGGCCGCCCGTGATCACCACGCACTTGTCGAGTAACGCGGCCTCGACCGCGCGCCGCTGCTGCCCCGCGAGCGCGAGGTTCGTCACCGCCTCGAACGCGTGGATCGCGGCGCCCACATCGAGCGTGGACGTGCGCGCCGGCGTGCGGATCAGCTCCGCCAGGCGCACCGCCGCCTCGGTCTCCGCCTCGTACGCCCACGGAAGCTCGCTGCACGGGCCGCGATCGCCGAGCGTCTCGCGGATCACGTGGCCGCGCTGCTCGAGCGCGCCGAGCCGAGGCGGAACGAGCTCCGCAGCGATGCCGAGCAGCTCCGCCGTCTGCTGGACGAGCCGCTCGTCGGGCAAGTGCATGTGCCCGTCCTCCGACGCGGTCTCGAGTGCGTGCAGCAGCCCGGCCTCGATCCGCTCCGGCGCGTCGCGTGCGAGCCCGAGCTTCTGCGCGTACGCATCGGCCGTGCGAAACCCGATGCCGCGAACCTCGTGCGCGAGCCGGTACGGGTTCGCGCGCACGATGTTGATCGCGTCCTTGCCGTAGCGCTTGATGATCCGCGGTGCCATCGAGGGCGCCACGCCGATCCCGAGGAGGAACACCATCACCTCCTGCATCGCGCGCTGGTCCACGAACGCTGCCGACAGCTCCTTCGCGCGCGCGGTGCCGATGCCGACCACCTCGGTCAGCCGCTGCGGCTCCTTGTAGATCACCTCGAGCGTGTCCATGCCGAACTTCTCGACCAGGCGCTTCGCCATCTGCGCCCCGATGCCCTTCACGCCCGCCGCACCGAGAAACTTCTCGATGCCGACCAGGGTCTCCGGGGACCGCGGGGTCGCCGTGGACACGCGAAACTGCCGGCCAAACTTCTTGTCCTCGACCCACTGCCCCACCAGCCGCAGCGGCAAGCCCACGTTGAGATCCACCAGCTCGCCGACGATGGTCACGACCTCCTGCTTCGGCGTCATGAACCGCGCGACCGTGAAGCCCGAGTCATCGTTCTTGAACACGATCCTCTCGAGCGTCCCGTCGAGCGTGATGTCCTCGCCGTGCGTCACCGGCGCCCATCATGCCATCTAGCGCGGTCGGGATCACCGACGGCGCCAGAACGACTGCGTGATCCGATCCGCGAGCGGCCGCAACCGCTCCAGCAGCTCGGACTTGTCGAGCGGCGCCTCGTCACCCAGCTCCTCGATGATCGTTCCGATCACGACGAGCGCCTCGTCCTCGAGCGCGCCGAGCCGATCGCGCAACCGCTCCAGCACCTTGCCGCGCGTCATCGGTGGCTCGCTCGGGCGCACGTGCTCGGGCAGCGGCGGCAGCGCGCGCACCGCCGGTGCCGGGGTCGCATCGCCGGCATCGACGAGCCGCGCGAGCACCGCATCGGGATCCGGGAGGCTGCGCAGCTGGCGCATCCCCGGGCTGGTCTCGGCCGCGGCGAACGAGGGGCCGCGCAGGCGAGTGAGCTCCGCGTCGCTCTCGGCAAGCTGGCGGTTCGCGCGATCGAGCTCCTTCTGGAGGATCATCGCGCGCGTGTACAGCGTGTCGACGTCGTCGCGGTAGGTCATTGCACGGGGGCGGTCGTTCCTGCCGTCTTCTTCGCGGTGCCGTCGACGTACTCGACGGCGTCGTGACAGGCGAGGCTCTCGTAGCCCATGATCGAGTCGCGATCGGTGAACACCTCGGGGCACTCCTGCGTGCACCGCTTGCGATCGACCTCGGGGTGTCCCGGCTTGCACTCGATGTAGTGCGCGCACGCGCCATCGCACGTGCCGGTGAGCTCCGGCCCACTCAGCCGCTTGACGATACAGCCCGTGATCAGCAGGGCGAACAGCAGACCCAGAACGATGCCTTTCACGTCTTGCTCCCGTGGCGACCGGCGCCGCCCGCAAACTTCGCGGCGCCGGAGATTGCTTCCATCAGTGCGGTAGAGCCCAGCTCGAGCTCCTTCGCGAGTGCGGCCGGGAGATCGAGATCGTGCTGCAAGTACGCGCTCGTCCGATCGGCGCGCAGCGCGGCCTGTGGGAGCTCGGCGAGCTGGATCGCGAGCTCCTGCGCGGCGGCGAGCGACTGGCCCGACGGGACGACGCGGTTGACCAGCCCGAAGGTCATCGCCTCGGCGGCCGAGACGGCGCGCCCGGTGAGGATCATGTCGAGCGCGCGCGACAGGCCGATCAGCCGTGGCAGCCGGATCGTTCCGCCATCGATCAGCGGTACGCCGAACCGCCGGCAGAACACGCCGAGCACGGCATCCTCGTCGGCGACGCGGAGATCGCACCACAGCGCGAGCTCGAGCCCGCCGGCGACCGCGTGCCCGGAGATCGCTGCGATCACCGGCTTGGAGAGCAGCATGCGCGACGGCCCCATCGGCCCGTCGCCATCGGGAGCGATGCGGTTCGGGTTGCCTGCCACCATCGCCTTGAGATCGGCACCGGCGCAGAACGTGCCGTGATCGCCGTGGAGCACGGCCACCCGCTGCTCGGGATCGGCGTCGAACGCGCGGAACGCATCCGCGAGTGCCTCGGCGGTCTGGCGATCGACGGCGTTCTTCTGCGCACGCCGATCGATCACCACCGTGGTCACGGGCCCCCGCCGTTCGATCCGAATCACCGCGTGCAGCTTAGCGCGAACGAGGCTCCCGCCCACTGCAGACCTCGTCGGATCCGGCTTACATTCACCTCCATGGCTGGATCCAAGCGCATCGGAATCCTCTCGAGCGGCGGCGATGCCCCGGGCATGAACGCGGCGATCCGCGCGGCGGCTCTCGTGGGGCGCGCCGGCGGTGCCGACATCGTCGGGATCGAGCGCGGTTACAAAGGTCTGCTCGAGGACGCGTTCGTGCCGCTCATGCCAAACGACGTCTCGGGGATCCTCCGGGATGGCGGTACCATCCTCGGCTCCGCGCGCTGCAAGGAGTTCCATCTGCGCGAGGTCCGCGACAAGGCGCGCGGGATCCTCTCGAATCGCGGCGTCGACGGCCTGATCGTCATCGGCGGCAACGGCTCGCTGACGGGCGCGCTGCACCTGTGCGATCCGAAGGAGCTCGGCGCGCAGCAGCTCAACATCATCGGCGTCCCGGCCTCGATCGATAACGACCTCGGCTTCACCGGCATGTCGATCGGCGTCGACACCGCGATGAACACGATCGTCGAGGCGGTCGACAAGATCGCCGATACCGCGACCGCGCACGACCGCACGTTCATCATCGAGGTCATGGGGCGCGACTGCGGCTACCTCGCGATGACGTCTGCGATCGCCGTCGGCGCCGACCTCGCGCTGTTCCCCGAGTCCGGCAAGCCGGAGCAAGCGATCGTCGACCAGGTGGTCAAGACCATCCTCACCGTCCGCGCGCGCGCTCGCAAATCGCGTCGCGTCATCATCATCAAGGCCGAGGGCTGCGCGATCTCGACCGACAAGCTCAAGGCAGCGGTCGATGCGCGGCTCCTCGACAACTCGCCGAACGCCGACCCGAGCGGCATCGAGACCCGGGTCACCGTGCTCGGCCACGTGGTGCGCGGCGGCCGCCCGTCCGCGTTCGATCGCCTCCTGGGCAGCCGGCTCGGGAACGTCGCCGTGCGCGCGCTGATCGCGGGCGACTCGCTGAAGATGACGGCGTGGATGCCGCCAACCGATGTCCCCGAGGACGTCGGCGCGCCGTCGGCCGCGGATCCGAAGTGCTGGCTCGTCGATCTCGGCGCCGTGCTCGTCGAGACCGACAACTTGCTCAAGGGGCGTAGCCCGCTCACGCGCTGGCGCGCCGGTGCCTTCGAGGAGATCGAAGGCGCGCTGCTGATGTAGGATGGGGAGCCTTGTCCCGGCCGAGCGATAGTGCGCTGTCACAGCTGGTCGAGCGCTCGCCGATCGGCATGTACCGCTCGACCGAGGAGGGGAAGTTTCTCCACGTCAATCGTGCGCTCGTCGAGCTGCTCGGGTACGAGTCCGCCGAGGCGCTGCTCGGCGCGAATCTCAACGCGGACATCTACGAGACGCCCTCGCAGCGCACCGAGATGATCGCGAAGTACAAGACACGCGACATCGTCGACGGTGCGCTCGTGCAGTGGAAGACCCGCGACGGGCGCCGCCTCAACGTACGCATCTTCGGTCACGTCATCGTGGATGGCGGGCAGACCACGTTCAATGCCTCCGTCCTCGACGTCACCGGCATCGAGGCGACCAACGCCGAGCTGGAGCGCACGGCCACCACGCTCGGCATGGTCGTTCGCCAGGTCTCCGCCGTGTACTGGCTCGTCGACCACGACCTCCGCATCCTGCGCACCGGCGGACCGATCATGGAGGTCCTCGGCTACGCGCCCGACCTCTACCTCGGCACCACGCTCCACGACGTCCATCGACTCGATCCGGGGAGCACGGATCCAGTCGAGGCCCACCTCGGTGCGCTGAAGGGCGAGGTCGCGACGTACATGAACGAGTACCGCGGCCGCCAGCTCGAGAACACGATCTGCCCGTACCGCGTCGACGGCGTGATCGTCGGCGCGATCGGCACCGCGGTCGATGTCACCGCGCAACGCGCGCTCGAGCGACGCATGGTCGATGCCCAGCGCGCCGAGTCCCTCGGTGTGCTCGCCGGCGGTCTCGCGCACGACTTCAACAATCTCCTCGTCGCGATCCTCGGCAACGCGGACCTCGGCCTCCGCGACATCCCGCCCGGCGCTCCCGGTCGCGCGGCGCTCGAGAACGTGCGCAGCGCGGGCCTGCGCGCCGCCGAGCTGACGAACCAGCTCCTCGCCTACGCGGGCCGCGGCGGTGTGTCCTCCGCGCGCGTGGTTCCGGCACCGATCGTCGACGAGCTGCTGCGGATCTCCGCCGCCCGGATGCCCGCGAACGCGGTCGCGACGGTCAACATCCCCGGCGACCTCACGATCCGCGGCGACGCCGGTCAGTTCCGCCAGGTGGTGCTCAACCTCCTCGGCAACGCGCGCGAAGCGCTCGGCGATGCCGGCGGCACGATCGCGCTCACCGCGCGTCCCGCGCGTCTCGACGGCAACCCGCACCCCGACGACGTGCTCACCGCGACCGCGGGGAACTACGTCATCCTCGAGGTCAAGGACGACGGCAGCGGCATGAGCACCGATAGCCGGCGACGGGTCTTCGATCCGTTCTTCACCACGAAGGCGACCGGCCACGGCCTCGGCCTCGCCGCGGTGCTCGGCATCGTGCGCTCGCACGGTGGCGGACTCCGCCTGACCACCGTGGTCGGCCACGGCTCCACGTTCCAGGTCATGTGGCCCGCCGCGACCACGCCGGAGAACGGCATGAAGCCACTCGCCAAGCCGGCCGCGAAGACCGTCCTCATCATCGACGACGAGGAGCTCGTACGCGAGGTCGTCGCCCGGATGGTCGAGGATCTCGGCTACCTGGTCGTGACCGCCGCGGACGGCATCATCGGTCTCGCGATCGTCGACGCTCAGCCGATCGACGCCGTGCTCGTCGATCTCACGATGCCGCGCATGAGCGGCGCCGAGGTCGTCGCCGCGCTACGCGCAAAGCGGCCCAGCCTTCCGATCGTGCTGTGCACCGGCTACGACCGCGATCGCCGCGGACCGGTCGCCGCCGACGCGTATCTGCCGAAGCCGTTTCGCATCGAGGCGCTCGAGGACACGCTCGCGAAGCTGCTCGCCTAGCTACTTCGCGTAGAACGAGCCGCCGAACGAGACCGTGGCGCCGCCGCCGGCCATCGGCGTGGCCGCCGCGTCGTAGTAGTCGGCGTAGGGCGTCCACGTCGAGCCCGCGGGATCCTTGACCTCGGCGAGCGCGACCACCGTGAACGAGGTGCCCTTGATCTCGGCGCCGTGGCTACCGCTGCGCGGCATCACGTGCATCGCCACCACATCCGAGGCGACGATCGGCGTCGCCCCGTCGGAGATCGTCACCGTCAAGCGGCCATCGAGCTGGGGCGTGGTCAGGTCGGCGAGCGCGATGCGCGTGGTGTTCGTGAACACCAGCTTGCCGCTCGGCATGTCGGACGTCGCCGCCGCGAACTGCCAGCCCTCTCCCGCCGTGTCGAGCGGGCCGTCGAGCGACAGGCCGCACGGCGTGGCCGGGTCGTCGCAGATCAGCCAGTAGATATGGAACAGATCCGTGCGCTCGATGCCGACGTAGGTCCACGTCAGGCCGCCTGCGCGACCGAGGTTTCCGGTCGGGGTCCAGGTCAGGTTGAACGCCGGAAACGGCTGCAGCGTTGCGGTGAGCTGTGCGTCGGAACACCCGAGGTGATTGACCGGCGCGCCCGCCGCCGTATCCGGGCACATATCCATCGTGTCGATCACGGTGTCGGCGTCCTGATCGCAGATCTCGCCGCACGACGCATCGCCGGAGCCCTGGCCACCAGCATCTGGATCGTTCGATCCAGAGTTCGCCTTGGCGCACCCCGCAAGGGCGACCACCAGCGTCAGATAGCCCTGCGTCCTCATGTTCCCCTCGAATACGGTGGCACGAGGGCCGAACACCGTCAATCAATCAACGACTTGCGGCCCTGCGACTACCTACATCCCCCATTCGTCCGTACCTGCATGGGCTTGTTCCGTTACCTCGTCCAGGGCGCTGGCTGGGAGCTCGGCCGTCGGGCCGCGCGCGAAGGCGTTGACGCCGTGGTCGAGCAGGAATCGCCCAGCCCACTCGAGGCTCCTCCCACCGAACGGGAGTTGAAAGCCGCCCGCAAAGAAGCGCGTCGTGCAGCCGCGCGCGCGCAGGTCGAAGCCGAGCGTAAACAGGCGGAGATCGAGTGCGAGCTGGCGCGCCTGAAGTCCAAGCGCTGATTCGCACACGTGCGCGAGCGCCCTCAGGAACCGCCTGATTGAGGAGGCTCCCCATCGTGCTTACGGTGTTCGGCGATGAGGAAATCAATCAGCATGCTCGCGCTCTCGGTGGCGGCAACTGCGTGTTCCTCGTCGGGAGGCGGAGCGGATGTCTCCGGCAACGTCGCCGATCGCGAGTGCCGCGCACTCCAGGCCACTGCCGCCGCGGCGGCAGCCACCCAATCGCCGTTCACCGGGACGGTGTTCACCATCGTGATCGAGAACAAGTCGCGCCACATGCTGTTCGATTCGTCGAACGCGCCGTTCCTCGCGAAGTTCGCCGCCGACAACGCCGTGGCCAACGGCTACGTCGACACCGGTGTGCATCCGAGCGAGCCGAACTACATCTGGATGGTCTCGGGCCAGAACTTCGGAATTCTCGACGACGCTGCTCCGGCAAAGCACCACATCGCCACGACCTCGCACCTCGTGGATCAGCTCGAGAAGGTCGGCAAGACGTGGACGGCGTACCAGGAGTCGATGGGCCAGCCGTGCAAGACCGTCTCGTCGGGACGCTACGCGGTGAAGCACAACCCGTTCGTGTTCTTCGATGACCTCGTCGCGTGGAACGGCACCACCGCCGTGCCATCGCAGCGCTGCATCGACAACGTCGTCGATTACTCGCAGTTCGATGCCGATCTCGCCTCGGGCAACATCGCCGACTACGTGTTCATCACGCCCGACATGATCAGCGACATGCACGATGGCACCGTCAAGCAGGGCGACAACTGGCTCGCCCGCGAGGTCCCGAAGATTCTCGCCTCGGACGCGTACAAGAACGGCGGCGTGTTGATCATCACGGCGGACGAGGGCGAGGGTCAGGGCGACGATCCACCGTTCGTCCTCGCATCGCCGCTGGGCAAGAAGGGCTTCATCTCCGACCGCGCCTACGACACCAGCTCGTATCTGAAGACCGTGCAGGCGATCATGGGCGTGGAAGCCCTACCGTGCGGCGGTGACAACGCCGGCTCGGTCGAGACGATGGGCGACCTCTTCACGACGTCCCTGCCGTCGATCTAGACCACTGGCCTGCGGGGTGCACCTCGAGGAACACCCATGTTGAAGAAACTCTTGATCCCGTGTCTGGTCGCGATTGGCTTCGTTGGCGCTGGTTGCCGTGCGCACGCCCGAGTGGGCCATGTGCACGCGGGCGCAGCAGCCGGTCACCGGTAGAGGCTTCACAAAGCTTCACGCGGCGGGACTGAACGAATTCCGGCGCGGTGCGTCAGCATGGTCATGACCCGCCTCCTCGCGCTCGCGTCGACCGCCCTCGTTCTCGCCGCCACCACCGCCTCGGCCGATCGAGGCCGTGGCTGGCGCCATGACCGGCGACCGCCGCCGGCGGATCTCGGTCAGCTCCGCGACCTATCCCGCGCGTGTCAGGACGCATTCGACGGGCCGACGAACGAGCAGGCATGCATGAGCACGTATGCGCAGAGCCGCACGCGCAGAGCGCCGCGACCGATGATCGCCGCATGCGAGAACGCGTTCGACGGCGATGCGAACGAGCTCGCGTGCCTCGCGATCGCGGTTACCGCCTGGCAGGACCCGGTCGCGCAGATCAGCGCGTGCGAGAACGCGTTCGATGGCGATGCGAACGAGCTGCGCTGCCTGCAGACCATGGCGGCCTCGTGGCTTCCGGCCACCGCCGTCACCGCGTGCGAGAACGCGTTCGACGGCGATGAGAACGAGCAGGCATGCCTGCAGTCCCTGGTCGGGACACGCTACGAGCCGACCGAGCTCGTGACGTTCTGCGAGGACTCGTTCGACGGCGATGCGAACGAGCTCGCCTGCCTCGGCCGGTACCGCTGAACCTTTGCGAAGTATGTAGGACCCCGCTCCCGGGCCCGAGCAGGGATATGGTGGTGCCGTGACCGATCCCGCGCAGCCGACGATCAAGGTCCTCCTCGTGGAGGATGACGAACGCCTCGCGCAGCTCACGGCTCGGTACCTCGAGAGCCACGGCGTGGTGGTCACCATCGCCCGGGACGGCATCGAAGGCCAGGCGGAGGCGCTCCGCCGCCAGTACGATTGTCTGGTGCTCGACCTGATGCTCCCGGGCCGCGATGGCATCGAGGTCACCCGCGAGCTGCGGGCCCGCACCGATGTGCCGATCGTGATGGTGACCGCGCGCGGCGAAGAAGCCGATCGCGTACTCGGGCTCGAGGTCGGCGCCGACGACTACGTCACGAAGCCGTTCTCGCCCCGCGAGCTGCTCGCCCGGATCCGCGCCACCGTGCGCCGCGTTCGCGGCCAGGCGGGGCCGGCGCAGCAGACCATCCAGGTCGGCGACCTCGTGCTCGACCCGCAGCGGATGACGGTGACGCTCGAGGGCAAGGCCATCGAGGTCACGGCGTACGAGTTCTCGATCCTCCGCGCCCTCGCGCAGCGGCCCGGGCGCGTGCTGTCGCGCGAGCAGCTCCTGGATCTCGCGAAGGGCTCGGCGGAGCTGTCGTTCGATCGCTCGATCGATGTCCACGTCTCGCGCCTGCGCGCGAAGCTCGGCGACGATAGCCGGAGCCCGCGGATCCTCAAGACGGTGCGCGGCGTGGGGTATCTGCTCGCGGGCGCCGAGACGTGAGCCCACGGCGGCGAAGGCGCCTCGCGCTCAGCGTGTACGCATTCGTCGCGGTGCTGTCGGTTGCGATCATGGTCGCGCTGCTCGTGCTGCCGCGCTACACGCGGTCGCCGAAGTACCTCGAGCCGCACGCGGCGATCGTGCAGTACATCATCGAGCGCAGCTCGCTGAAGAAGCCGAAGGAGTTCGGCGAGATGATGGATCGGTTCGAGGCCCGCATTCGCGGCCGGATGTCGCTGTTCGATGCGAAGGGCACGCTGCTGCGCACGAACGTACAGCCGCCCCTCGCCCCGCCGACCGACGACGAGCTCACCGACCTCCAGGGCGAGAAGTGGGCCCTCGAGTCGGGCCGCATCGTCGTGCGCAGCGACGATCGCTCGCTGCTCGCGGTGTACTCGCCGAATCGCCCCGGGTTTCCCTGGGCGTACGTCCTCCCGCTCGGTGCGATCATCCTGCTCGTGGTCGGTGCGGCGTCGCTGTGGTTCTCGCGCCGGCTCGCCCGTCCGCTCGATCAGCTCGCGGTCGCCGCGCGCAGGTTCGGCGAAGGTGATCACACCGCGCGTGCCACGCTGGCGCGCGAGGACGAGCTCGGCGATGTGGGGCGTGCATTCGATGTGATGGCGGAGCGGACCGCCACGGTCATGCAGTCGCAGCGGCAACTGATGGGCGACGTCTCGCACGAGCTGCGCACACCCCTCGCCCGCATTCGCGTCGCGCTCGAGCTCGCGGCCGAGGATCCGATCGCCGCGCGCGACGTGCTCGTCGACGTGGGTCAAGACCTCGACGAGATCGACCAGCTGATCGGCGACATCCTGACCACGGCGCGCCTCGATGGCCAGGCCACGGCGATCACGCGCCAGCCGATGAACCTCGGCGACCTCGCCGAGCGGGCGATCGACCGGTTCGAGACGCGGCATCCGTCGCGCACGCTCGATCGCACGATCGTTGGCGCCGAGCGCGCGATCGAGTGCGATGCCGTGCTGCTGCGCCGCGCGATCGACAACCTGCTCGACAACGCCGCCAAGTACTCGGACTCCGGAACGCCGGTGAAGCTCTCGGTGATCCCGAGCGGCACGCGGGTGGCGTTCGAGATCGCCGACACCGGGATCGGCATGAGCCCCGAAGATCTCGAGCGCGCATTCACCCCGTTCTGGCGCGCCGACCAGAGTCGCACCCGCAAGACCGGCGGCGTGGGCCTTGGCCTGGCCCTGGCGCGGAGGATCGCGCGCGTCCACGGAGGTGAGGTGACCCTGGCGTCCACTCCCGGCCGCGGAACCACCGCGAGGCTCGAGGTTCCGCTCCGCGATCAGGCCGCATAAGCGGCTGGAATCGCGCGGAAACAAACTGCAATGCGCGAGCAACGGAGAGTTCGTAGCGAGGTATCACCTTGGCAACTGTGACCATCAAACGCTGGATCCCGCGCATCGTGGCGCTCGCGCTCGTCGCCGGCGGTGTGGCGTTCCTCCTGATCAAGAAGCCGTGGGCGAAGAGCGCACCGCCGATCACGTACAGCACCGTGACGGTCGGCAAGGGCACCATCGCTGCCCAGGTCACCGCGAACGGAACGCTGTCCGCGCGCGGCACCGTGCTCGTCGGTGCACAGGTCTCCGGCCGCGTGGTCGAGCTGCACGCGGACTTCAACGACAAGGTCACGAAGGGCCAGATCATCGCGAAGCTGGACTCGCAGCTGCTGCAGGCGCAGATCGATTCGGTCTCGGCCAGCGTCGCGCTCGCCGCGGCGAACGTGAACAAGGCGAACGTCGCCGTCGCGGATGCGGATCGCCAGCTCAAGCGCCAGAAGACGCTCCAGGCGCAGCAGCTGGTCGCTGGCGCCACGGTGGAGAGCGCGGAGGTCGCGTACGACACGTCCCGCGCCGCCCTCCTCGCGGCACGCGCATCGGCAGCGCAGGCCAACGCGAACCTCTCGCAGGCGAAGCTCAACCTGTCGTACGCCACCATCTATTCGCCGGTCGACGGCGTGGTGCTGTCGCGCGCGGTCGACGTCGGACAGACCGTGGCCGCGTCGCTCTCGGCGCCGACCCTGTTCACGATCGCCGAGGACCTCGCGCGCATGCAGATCGATACCGCGGTCGCCGAGGCCGACGTCGGCCGGTTGACCGAGGGCATGAAGGCGCAGTTCACCGTGGACGCATTCCCCGGCAAGATGTTCGAAGGCGTCGTGCGCCAGGTTCGCAACGCACCGACCACGACCAGCGGCGTCGTGACGTACGACGCGGTGATCGACGTCGAGAACGTCGAGAAGTCGCTGCGCCCCGGTATGACCGCGAACGTCACGTTCGTGCTCCAGCAGGTCGCCGACGCGATCAAGATCCCGAACGCCGCGCTGCGGTTCAAGCCGACGCGCGAGCAGATGCAGGCGATGCGCGGCGACGGCGCCGAGCGTGGCTCGGGTCGGCGCGGCTCCGGTGGCTCGGGCAACTGGCAGGGCCGAGGCTCGGGTGGC
>JBBRED010000084.1:0-25189 GCA_038203335.1 Haliangiales bacterium
AGCAGGCCGAGGAGCAGCGCAAGCGGGAGACCGAGGAGCAGCAGAAGCGGCGCGCCGAGGAGGACAAGCAGCGCGCCGAGCAGGATCGTCGCCGTGCGGAAGACGAAGGGAAGAAGCGCAGCGAGGAAGAGCGCCGCCGGACCGAGGACGAGCAGAAGAAGCGCGCCGAGCAAGACAAGCAGCGTGCGGAGCAAGACAAGCGCAAGCAGGACGAGGAGCAGCGCAAGCGCCAGGACGACGACAAGAAGCGCGCCGAGGAAGATCAGCGCAAGCGCGCCGACGACGAGCGCAAGCGCGCCGACGACGACAAGCGCAAGGGCGAGGATCAGCGCAAGCGCGCCGAAGAGGATCAGCGCAAGCGCGCCGACGAGGACAAGCGGCGCAACGAGGACGAGCAGCGGAAGCGCGCCGACGACGACAAGAAGCGCGGCGAGGAGCAGCGCAAGCGCGCCGAAGAGGATCAGCGCAAGCGCGCCGACGAGGACAAGAAGCGCGCCGATGACGACCAGCGCCGCCGTCAGGACGAGGACAAGAAGCGCGACGAAGAGCGCAAGCGCCGCGAGGACGACGATCGAAAGCGCAACGAGAAGAAGTAGCCGTCACATCGCCGGACCAGAACGTGTCCGGTAATGGGGTCCGACCCCATTGCCGGACTAGCTCTTCGGCATCAGCTGGTCGATCATCGCCTTGAACGTGGCGTTGATCTCCGCCTGGGACGCGGCGCGCAGCCGACCGAGCTCGAACACCTGGTCGAGCACGGGGTCGTGGTGCAGGCCCTTGCGGTCGAGCTTCATGTGCACCTTGAGGTTCGCCCCGAGGTACTCCATGCCGAGCTCGATCTCGTTGACGCCCCACTGCTTCGCCAGGTTCGCCGGCGGCGCGAACGACGCCTCGAACCGCTGGCCGAGCGCCACGCTCTTCATCTCGCCGAGGCGGTAGTCGAGCGAGCCGAGGGCGTCGCGGATGCGCTCCATGTCCTGGTTGCGCATGTGGATGCTGATCTTGGCATCGATGTCGCTCGCCCAGTTGATATCGACCATGCCGCGGATCTCCCAGTAGATATCCGGGCCGGTCATCGACGTGCCCGGCGGCACGCGGAGCTGGAACGGCAGCGGGAGCACGTCGCCGTTCGCGGCGCGCCACGGACCCTGGCGGACCAGGAAGCGGTCCCACGTGTGGCCGGTGATGAGGCCGCCGCGCTTGAGCTCCACGAGCTCGACCGTGATCGACGCCACGGTCTGGTTATCCGTCGACGTAAACTCGACGTAGCCCTCGATCATGGTGCCGTTGAAGAACGTGTCCTGCTTGAGCGCGAGCAGCATCACGCCGTTCGAGTTCGCGCCCTGCTTGCGGTACGCGAAGTCCGACGGCAGCGGGGTCGACGTGCTGGCCGGGCTCGTCACGGTGAGCGGCGCCGCAGCGGCGACCTGCTGCTGCTGCTGGCGAGCGGCGATCAGTGCCTTCAGCTCCGGCGGCATGTCGGTCGCCATCGCGGTCTTCGATCCATCGACGCCCCACGTCACGCCGAGCGGAACGTGGCCGAGATAGATCTGCTGCCCCGGCGCGAGTGCGACAGGCTCGTGTCCCAGGTGAGCACCGTTGACCCACGTGCCATTCGCCGAGCCGAGGTCGCGAATGAACGCCTTGCCGTTCTCCACCCAGACCTCCGCGTGTCGGCGCGACAGCGTGCCATCCAGATGTGCCAGCTGACATGCCGCGGGGTCCCTCCCCGCAAACACGCGCGCCGACACCCCCTCGAGTTTCACGGTCGCAGCCCCCAGCTGCAGTTGGACGGACATATCTTCGACGGTAACACGCGAAGCGTCGTGTTATGCATCCGGCCGTGAGTCACGAAGACCAGGATGTCGAGGTCCCCGCCGCCAAGCTCCTGAAGGACGAGCTCAAGTCCCTCGGCGGCGACGGTCCCCCTCCGGAGGGAGCGATCCTGCCCCTCGAGCCGCCGCCGATGCGCGGCGAGATCACGTGGCAGGTCATCGTCGCCGGCGTGCTCGTCGCGATGCTGATGGGCCTGTCGTACCCGTACATGGTGCTGAAGCTCGGCTTCGGCCCGAACGTCTCGGTGGTCGCCGCGTTCTTCGGCTTTTTGTTCCTCCGGCTGATCGACGTCGTGCTCCGGCAGAAGCACTACGACCGCTGGCAGAACAACCTCGCCGAGGCCGCCGGCACGAGCGCCGCGCAGACCGCGTTCATGTGCGTGCTCCTCGGAGCGTTCGACATCCTCCGCTACAACACCGGCGGCAAGTTCAGCATGGAGCTGACGCCGTTCACGTCGTTCCTGTGGCTGACCGCCGCCTGCACGCTCGGCGTGCTGCTCGCGGTGCCGCTGCGCCGCCACTTCGTGGTCGACGAGAAGCTGCCCTATGTCGACGGCCTGTCGACGGCCGAGACCCTCACCGTCATGGACCCGCCGCGCGATGCCTCGGCCCAGGTCAAGCGCAACGCCCTGGCCGCGTTCAACGCCGTGATGATCGGCGTCGTGCTCTCCGGCCTGGTGATGCTGTTCCGCGAGGACGCGCAGCTGTTCGACTACATCCCCGAGGGCTGGAGCCCGAAGACGATCCTGCTCGAGGGCTCGAAGATCGTGAATGGCGAGACCGTCGCCACCGGCATCGTTCTCGCGAACCTCGCCGTCGGCGCTCAGTACAGCCTGCTCAGCATCGGCTCCGGCATGCTCGTCGGTCTCCGCATCAACATCAGCATGATGCTCGGCGGCGTGCTCGCGTGGGTCGTCGCTCCGTACTTCCTCGTCAAGTGGGGCGTCGAGCTCGGCCACGGCGCCGACCACAAGCTCGCGTTCACCGACTCGCCGACGCGCACGAACATCCTGTTCTGGGTGATGTGGCCCGCGACCGGCATGCTCGTCGCCGGCGGTCTCACCGCGCTCGCGCTGCGCTGGCGCCTCCTGATCTCCACGTTCAAGAGCCTGAAGAACGCGCAGATCGGATCCGCGGAGTTCCCGTTGTCGTTCGTGGTCACGGGCATCGTGGTCTCGGCGACCGCGCTCGTCATCGTGCAGTACCAGTTCCTCCACATGCCCGTGTGGATGACGATCGCGGCGATGGTGCTCTCGCTGCCGCTGATGCTGGTCGGTCTGCGCGTGCTCGGCGAGACCAACTGGGGTCCGATCAGCGCGCTCTCGAACATGATGCAGGGCCTGTTCGCCGCGGTCGCGCCGCACAACATCGTCGCGAACATGGTCGCCAGCGGCACCACCGGCACGATCGCCACCTCGTCCGAGGCGATCATGCAGGACTACAAGTGCGGCGAGGTGATCGGCACGAAGCCGCGCAACCTCACCATCATGCAGCTGATCGCGGTGCCGATCGGCGCCGCATGCGTGTCGTGGATCTATCCGAAGCTCGTCGAGACGTGGCACATCACCGGCGACGACGCGAAGCTGACCTCGCCGATCTCGAACAAGTGGTCCGGATTCGCCCAGATCCTCGAGGATGGCGTCAAGGCGTTGCCGCCCTCGGCGCTCTACGCGCTGCTCATCTTCTCGGTCCTCGGCGTGGTGTTCACGGTGATGGAGGCGAAGCCGAAGCTGAAGAAGTGGGTCCCGTCGCCCACCGGCATCGGGATCGGTATCCTCGTCCCGTTCTCCGTGATCGCCACGATGTTCATCGGCGGCCTGATCGGCTGGGTGTGGGAGAAGAAGGACAAGAAGAGCGCCGACATCTTCATGGTGCCGCTGGGCTCGGGCTTCATCGCCGGCGAGGCGCTGGTCGCCGTGGTCGTCGCGATCTACTTCGCCGCGAAGGGCTGACCGTCACTTCTTCGGCAGGGTCGCCTGCGCGTGAAAGATCCGCGCGACGACCTTGCCCTGCTCGTCGACGGGCTGGGCCCACACGGCGTGCAGGATATGGCGCTTGGTGTCGATCACGAGGGCGGCCGACTCGCCGACGGAGCGAGGCGCATCGCGCTCGAGCGACAGGGCCGCGAACGGTGCATCGTTGATCGTGCCCTGCTGCGCGCAGCTCGCGAGGCCGGGCTTGCAGGTCGCATGGACGAAGCCGCGCGGCTCGTACCACGCCACGTGCAGCGTGCCGGTGGTGGGATCGAGCGCGAGGCTCGGCACCATGTGGATCGAGCAGCCATCGCCGATCACGCTGCGCTTCCAGGTCTTGCCCTTGTCCTTCGACGAGAGCAGCACGAGGTCCCACACCGCATCGCGGCCGCCGCGCACGTACGCGGCGTAGATGAAGCCGCGCTTGGTATCCACCGCCACGCCCGGGCTCGCCGCGAAGTAGGGGAGCATCTCGTCTCGGCCGGAGAGCTTCTGTGCCCTCGCGAACGAGCGGCCGTTGTCGGCGGAGACCGTGTAGACGATCCTCTGATCCGCGGCGCCGAAGCCGGGCAGGCTGGTCACGGGATCGAGCACGACCGCGTGGATCCGCCCATCCGCACCGACGGTGGCGCTGCCGTGGTGGCCGGAGACGGCCGTGATCGCGGTGCGAAACGTGGCGCCCTCGTCCAGCGACGTGGCCACGCGTAGCCCGCCGCCGGCCGCGTAGAGCACGTGGATCAGGTCATTGCCGGTGCTCGGTGCCGCGGCGCCGACCGCGATCATCGGGCGATCGAGACAATCGCGATCGTGCTCGTCGCAATCGGCGGCGTCGACCGGATGCGGGCCCGTCCACGTGGTCCCGCCGTCGCGCGAGCGCGCGAGTGAGATCTGGCGGTGCTTGCCCTCGGCCTCGAGCCAGACCGCGTAGAAGATGCCTTTCTTGTCGCGCGCGATCCGCACCTGCGAGCGATCGCCCGCGTCGACGGGGAAGCCGGTCGGCAGCACACCGCGCGCGCCGATCACCGCCGAGCCGAGCTGCCCCGGATCCGCCACGCCGCGCCGCGAACCGAACATCGCCAGCAGGTCACCGGCGTCGGTCACGAGCGCGCTCGGCTCGAGCTGATACAGCCCCGGGGTGGCGGCGCTCGACATCGCCACGCTCGCGCCGAATGCCTTGTCGCGCCCACCGGCGCGCGGAGGCGGGCACTGCTTCGGAACGATCACGGCCACGTTCGAGATCAGGCATGACCTCCACTGGGGATCGCAGAGGTAGCCCTCACCGGTGCGACAGTCCGCATCGCGCTCGCAGCGCTTCAAGCACTGCTCTCCCGACCGTGCGGTGGCGACACAGTTGCCGTCGGGGCAGACCGCCCCGGCGAGCCCGCAGGCGGAGGTGCAATAGCCGCCCGGAGCGTCCGCGCAGGTCAGCGTGTCCGCGCAACCATGCGTGGGTCCACAGGCCTCGCCGCGCAGCGCGAGTGGGGGAGGCGCGTCGATCGGAGCGTCCATCGGCGGTGGCGGCAATGGAGGTGGGTGCGGTGGCTGCGGCACGGGAGCCGCACCGCCCGAGCAGCCGACCAGCATCATGAATAGGAGACCCGTGCGCACCGTCCGTGAGCAACGCACGAGACCCGGGCTTCACACAAGATTTGGTGCGCCCTGCGAACCGGCCGGTTTCCCTCGCGCTATCTTCCAACCCATGAAATTAGCCTCGCTCTCCGTAGTCCTGCTCGGAGCCATGGCGGCCACCGCCGTTGCCCAGCCCACGAAGAAGCCGGCCCCCGTGCCCGCAAAGCTCCCCGCCGTGGGCGAGGAGCTCACGATCGCGGGTCCTGGCACCTGGACCAAGCAGGACTGGCTGTACGACGTGCCGTCGCTCAAGGACTCGGCCGGCAAGGTCGTCATCCACTGGTTCTGCTCGACGAAGGTCAAGACCTGCGTCGATGACCTCGCGCGCATCGTGACGCTCAAGGAGAACGGCAAGGCGTACATCGTGGCGCACATCAACGGCGCGAAGGGCGATGCGAAGAAGCTCGATCCGATCCGCGAGAGCGAAGGCGTTGGCCAGGGCTCGGTCGGGTTCGGCAAGGGCGCCATCCTGCTGATGAAGCAGATGGGCCTCACCGGTCCCGCGTCGGTCGTCGTCGATCTCGACGGCAAGGTCGCACTCGTGACGACCACCGCGGCGCCCGCCGACCTCGACGCCCGCGACAAGAAGGTCGCGGAGCTGATCGCCGGCATCAAGGAGTACGTGGTCACCACCGGCGAGACGCCGAAGGGCATCAAGCCGAACGACAAGTTCACGCTCTCGATGTCGGTGAACCTCGCGCGCTGGTTGACCTACTCGACGAAGACGGCGCGCACGTTCAAGGTCACCGTGCCGCCCGACTTCAAGTGCGATGCAAAGGAGCTCAAGGGCGATCAGCTCAAGCTCGAGAACAGCGTGCTCTCCGCCTCCGTCACGTGCACGGCCCCGAAGGGCATCTACGAGGCGCGCGGCGAGATCAACTTCGGCTACGAGACTCCGAGCAACGCGGCGGGCCTCGGGACCGAGGGCGCGAAGTGGAAGTTCGAGATCAAGCCGTAGTGGCTAGCGCGACGTCTTCACGTTGGTGCGCGTCGCGTTGAAGATGTAGCCGAACAGGCCGGCCGCCACGAGCACGGCGCCGACCACGAGCGCGCCGGAGATCGGCGGCTTGTACTCGCACTTCATGATCGCGGTCTCCATGCAGTCCTTGCCCTTGGTGGTAAGGTCCGCGGCGATCACGCCACCGCCGCCGAGCAGGAGGATGGTGTCGCCGACGTACGACCAGCGCTTGGCGGACTTGTTGTAGCCAAAACAGCCGGTCGCCATCAACGCGCAGGCCACGAGCGCGGCAATCGCACGCTTGGAGGTCCCCATCCAGGCCCTAGCCTAACGCAGTTGGAGTGCCGAAAGGTTATCCTGTGCGCGCGCATGCGCCAGCGGTCTCCGCTCCTGCCGATCTTCTTGATCGTGCTCGTCGACGTCCTCGGGTTCACCATCGTGATCCCTCTGCTCGGACTCTACGCGGAGCGCTTTGGCGCCTCGCCGCTGACCGCGACGTTGATCGTCTCCTGCTACGCGGTCAGCTCGCTGGTCTCGACGCCGATCATCGGCAAGCTCTCCGACACCTACGGGCGCAAACCGCTGCTGATGATCAGCCAGGCCGGCACGTGCGTGGGCTTCCTCGTGCTCGGCACGTCGACCGCGCTGTGGATGGTGTTCCTCGGCCGGATCCTCGACGGCATCACCGCCGGCAACCTGTCGCTCGCGCAGGCGTACATCTCGGATCACACCGCGCCCGAGAACCGGGCGAAGTCGTTCGGCATCATCGGCGTCGCGTTCGGCATCGGCTTCATGTTCGGTCCCGCGCTCGGCGGCTGGCTCGGCCAGTACGGGATGCACGTGCCGTTCATCGCCGCCGCCTGTCTCTCCGTGTGCTCGATCCTCGCGACGTACACGATGCTGCCGAAGGAGGGCGCGCCGAAGCCCGTCGCGGATGCCGGTCCGGCCGGTCCCGGCGGCAAGCGCCCCGGTGCGTTCGACGTGGCCGCGTACTCGCAGTACCTCGGTCGGCCGCAGCTGCGCGGTCTGTACCTCCAGTTCTTCCTCTACACGTTCGCGTTCTCGATCTTCATCAGCGGCTTCGCCCTGTTCGCGGAGCGGCGGTTCGTCCACGGCGACCCACCCTTGCCGTGGACGGCGCGCGAGGTGGGCTTCTTGTTCGCGTTCGCCGGGTTCGTCGGGATCATCTGGCAGGGCGGCATCATCGGGCGCCTGGTCAAGAAGTACGGCGAGTACACGCTCGGTGTCGCGGGGTTCATCGCGCTGACCGCGGCCTACTGCCTGATCGTGCTCGTGCCGGCGAACAACTACATGCCGATGCTCGGCGTCACGGTCGTCAACTCGTTCGGCAACGGCGTGCTGCGTCCCGTGCTCACGAGCCGGATCACGCAGGCGGTCGGCCGTCACGAACAGGGTGTGGCGATCGGCATCTCCGGATCGCTGAGCTCGCTCGCGATGATGATGGCGCCACCGACCGGCGGGTTCTTGATCATGCGCGGCTGGCTGGATGCGTGGCCGCTGGTCGCGGCGGGAGTGGCGTTCCTCGGTCTCGCGGTGTGTCTCGTCAACGGCAGGGGCGCCTCGGTGGCCCCGTCCGCGCCGGCGAGCACACTGCCGAAGGCCGAGCTACATTCCGAGGCATGACAGCCAAGGGTTGGTTCGCGGTGGCGCTCGTCGCCGGTGGCGCGATGTTCGCGGTGAAGACGACGGCGGGATGCCTCAACAAACCTGTGCCCGACCAGCGCCTCGCGGGCCGGTTCGATGACCTCTGCGATATCGCGCGGAAGGGCGTCGACAAGCCCGAGGCGGGCGTTCGCTCGCTCGGCGCGTACATGGGCAAGCACGCCGGCGATCTGCTCGGCGACTTCGGCAACACGATCGCGCTGATCGAGCGGATCCCCGACGACGAGGCGCACGACGAGCGCGCGCGGATGGCCCGCGAGCGGATCCACGCGCCGCTCGTCGCGTGCGAGCGCGACTGGCAGCGGTTCGGCGAGGCGATCGAGTCCGATCCCGCGGCGAAGGCGATGATCGACAAGGCGATGATCCGCCTCAACCGCACGCTCGAGATCCTGTTTGGCAATCGCGCGTTCACGCTGCGCGATCTGCCGAGTCAGCTCGAGCGCGCGCTCGAAGCTCGCTGATCACTTCTGCAGACACACCACGTGGCGTGCAACGGCGCACGACACGTTGTTGTTCTGCGCGCCGAAGAAGTACGCCTGCATCCCGGTATCGAACGGGAAGCCGCCCGAGCCCTTGCCCTCGTTCGGGTCCGTCCAGTCGACGCACGACCCGCTCGAGTTCGCGAGCGACGTGATGGTCGGCGCGCCGGTGTAGATCGACACGTTGCCGATCCGGTTTCCGGTCGCGTCGACATTCGGCGCCACCTCGAGAACGCTCGTGTTGACCGAGTACATCGCGGCCTCCGTCGTCGTGAGCGGCTGGCGGTCGCCGGCGCGGACCCACGCGGTACCACTCGGGCTGAACCGGCTGATCGCGGTACGGGTGGTCGTGGCAAGCAGCGCCTGGTACGTGCCGGGTAGCTGAGCGGAGGTGGCCTCGGCGCTGCACAGCGAATCGGCGCCGCTGATGCCATTGGCTCCCGGAGTCCACGTGGCGAGGGTGGTGAACGCCAGCTTGCCCGTGACCGGCGCCGCGCCGACGCTGGTGGCCCGACCGACACCCATGCACATGAGCCGGCGGTTCGCCGACGCGCATCCGATGTCGAGGAACTGCGAGATCGGTGAGCCGGTCGCGCTCGGCAGGCCCGCCGTGCCGCTACCGCTGGTCGAGGTCCACGAGCTGCTACCAGCGCACGAGCTCCCGCTGTACAGGCCGTTGATGCCGGTACCGGTCCACGTCAGAACGCCGGCGCCGAGGTCGGCGCCCGTCTCGTCGCGGCGCGGCGGGTACCAGATCTTGCTCGATGCGAAGTCCGTGGGCGTGTTCATGACCGGGCGGAAGTCGCCGGCCCGGACCCAGCCGCTCGAGCCCGTGAACTTGGACACCGCGTTGGTGGTCGCTCCACCGACGACCGTCGACGACAGCCACGCGCGGAACGTCTCGTTGCGACCGGGGGTGCTCCCGATGAGACCGGCGGCCTGCGCGGCGGCCTGGCACTCCGCATCGGCGTACGTCTGCACCCCGGCGGCCGCATTCGCCGCGAACCCGCCGCTGTACGGTTTCGAGGTCACGAACATGACGTTCGGCGCCGAGAACGTACCCGTGATCGACGTGTCCCCCGTGAGCGTGATCGTGCACGGGCCAAACCCGGCGCCCGCGCACCCGCTCCAGCCGATGAAGTTCGAGGCCGTGCCGGGCGTCGCCGTCAACGTGATGACCGTGCCGTAGTTGTAGAGCGCGCTGCAGTTCGCGCCGCACGAGATGCCCGCCGGTGACGAGGTGATCGTGCCGGTGCCGCCCGCCGAGCTCCCGACCGAGACGCTCAGCTTGTACGTCGCGATAGTGAACGTCGCGCTGACCGACCTCGCCATGTCCATCGTCACGGTGCAGGTGCCGGTGCCGGTGCACGCGCCGCCCCAGCCCGTGAACACCGAGCCGGTCGCGGCGCTCTGCGTGAGCGTGACCACGGTGCCGTACGTGTAGTCCTGCGTGCAGTCACCGGGGCAGGCGATGCCGGCCGGCGACGACGAGATCGTGCCGCTGCCGGTGCCGGGGGTGCTCGTGTCCAACGTCCACGACGTGATCGTGAACGTGGCGGTGACGGACCTCGCCATGTCCATGGTGACCGAGCACGGGCCGGTACCGGAGCACACGCCGCCGCCCCAGCCGGCGAACGTGTAGCCGGTGCCTGCGCTCTGCGTGAGCGCGACGACCGTGCCGTGGTTGAACATCGCGGAGCAGTTCGTGGTGCACGAGATGCCGGCGGGCGTCGAGGTGACGGTGCCGGAGCCGGTGACGCTCACGTCGAGCGCGTACTTGTTCAGCGTGAACGTGGCGGTGACGGACCGGGCCATGTCCATGGTGACCGAGCACGCGCCGGTGCCGGAGCACACGCCGCCGCCCCACCCGGTGAACGTGTAGCCGGTGCCTGCGCTCTGCGTGAGCGCGACGATTGTGCCGTGGTTGAACATCGCGGTGCAGGTCGCGCCGCACGAGATGCCGGCGGGCGTCGACGTCACCGTGCCGGTGCCGGTCTTGGTCACGTCGAGCGCGTACTTGTTGATCGTGAACGTGGCGGTGACGGACCTCGCCATGTCCATGGTGACCGAGCACGGGCCGGTACCGGAGCACACGCCGCCGCCCCAGCCGGTGAAGGTGTAGCCGGTGCCTGCGCTCTGCGTGAGCGCGACGACCGTGCCGTGATCATAATCCTCCATGCAGTCCGCGCCGCACGAGATGCCGGCGGGCGTCGAGGTGATCGTGCCGCTGCCGGTGACGCTCGCCATGAGCGTGTACTTCTTGAGCGTGTACGTCGCGGTGACGTTCCTGATCGCGCTCATCGTCACGGTGCACACGCCGGTGCCGGTGCAGGGGCCGCCCCAGCCATTGAACGTCGATCCCGTGCCCGGGGTCTGCGCGAGCGTGACGACGGTGCCGAAGGTGTAGGTCTCGCCGCAGTCTGCGCCGCACGAGATGCCCGCGGGGGTCGACGTCACCGTGCCGGTCCCGGTGCCCAGCTTCATCACGTTGAGCGCGTACGTGTCGAGCGCGAACGTGGCGGTCACGGACCGCATCATGTCCATCGTCACCGAGCAGGCGCCCATGCCGGTGCATGCGCCGCTCCAGCCGGTGAACGTCGAGCCCGTGCTCGCGGCCTGCGCGAGCGCCACGACGGTGCCGTGGTTGTACATCTCGGTGCAGTCGATGCCGCAGGTGATGCCGGCCGGCGTCGAGGTGATCGTGCCCATGCCGGTACCCGCCGTCGTGGCGTTCAAGGGGTACATGTTGAGCGTGAACGTGGCGGTCACGGTCTTCGCCGCGTCCATCGTGACCATGCACGGGCCAGTGCCCGTGCATGCGCCGGTCCAGCCGATAAACGTCGAGCCCGTGGCGGCGCTGTGCGACAGCGTGACGATGGTGCCGAAGTTGTAGATCTCGGTGCAGTCCGCGCCGCACGAGATGCCCGCGGGCGCGGAGCTCACACTGCCGCTCCCGTTCCCGGAGGTCGTGACCATCAAGGTCAGCGAGTTGAGGGTGAACGTCGCGGTCACGGACCGCATCATGTCCATCGTCACGACGCAGGTGCTCATCCCGGTGCAGGCGCCGCTCCAGCCGGCGAACGTCGAGCCCGTCGTCGCGGACTGGGCGAGCATCACCATCTGGCCGAAGTTGTAGTCCTCGGTGCAGTCCGCGCCGCACGAGATGCCGGCGGGCGTGGACGTGATCGTGCCGCTTCCGTTGCCGGCCTTGGCCGCGTTCAGCGTGAACTTGTTCAGCGTGAACGTGGCGGTCACCGCGGTCATCGCGGTCATCGTCACGGTGCACGCGCCCATGCCGGAGCACGCACCGCTCCAGCCGCCGAACGTCGTGCCGGTCATCGCGGTCGGCGTCAGCGTGACGACCGTGCCGTGGCCGTAGGTCTCGGTGCAGTCCGCGCCGCACGCGATGCCCGCCGGAGACGACGACACGCTACCGGCGCCGTTGCCCGCGAGCGTCACCGTCAGGGGATACGTGTTGAGCGTGAACGTGGCGGTCACCGCCGCGATCGCCGTCATCGTCACCGAGCACGGGCCCATGCCAGTGCACGCGCCACTCCAGCCGGCGAACATCGAGCCCGCGGCCGGCGCGGCGGCGAGCGAGACCACCGTGCCGTGGTTGTAGAGCTGGTTGCAGTCGGCGCCGCACGCGATGCCCGCAGGCGTCGAGGTCACCGTGCCAGAGCCGGTGCCGGCCAGCGTGGTGGTGAGCAAGTACATGTTGAGCGAGAACGTCGCGGTCACGCTGGTCGCGGCGGCCACGGTGACCACGCACGTGGTGGTGCCCGTGCAGCCACCACCACTCCACCCGGCGAACAGCGAGCCCGCGCCGGGCGCGGCGGTCAGCGTGACCACCGTGTTGTAGTCGTAGGTCTCGTTGCAGTCACCGCCGCACGCGATGCCCGCGGGCGTCGAGGTCACCGCGCCGGTGCCGTTGCCGGCCTTCGTCACGTCGACCTGGAACTTGTCGAGCGTGAACGTCGCGGTGACCAGCACCGCCGTCGTCATCGTCACGACGCAGGTGCCGGTGCCGGAGCATCCGGCGCCGCTCCAGCCGGTGAACGTCGAGCCGGTCGCCGGCGCGGCGGTCAGCGTGACCACCGTGTTCGCGACGTAGATCTGATCGCAATCGGTGCCGCAGGTGATGCCGGCCGGCGCCGAGGTCACGGTGCCGCTTCCGTTACCCGAGGTCGTGACCGTCATCGAGATGTCGTCGAGCGCGAACGCCGCGGTGATCGTGGTGTTCGCGGTGATCGTCGTCGTGCACATGCCGACGCCCGAGCACGGACCGCCCCACCCGATGAAGTTCGAGAGCGCGAGTGGCGCCGCGGTCAGCGTGACCATCGTTCCGTAGTCGACGGTCGTGGTGCACGCGGCACCACAGTTGATCCCGCCGCTGCCCGTCACGGCGCCGGTGCCGACGCCGACCTTGCCGATCGTGACGGTGAATGTCTGCAGCGTGAACGTCGCGGTGACCGACGTCGCCTGCGCGATCGTGACGTCGCACGTCGGCAACGTCCCGGTGCAGCCGCCCATCCAGCCGGTGAACACCGAGCCGACCGCGGGCTCGGCGGTCAGCGTGACCACGGTGTTCGGCGGAAAGTTATCCGCGCATGTCGTGCCGCAGTTGATTCCGCCGATCGAAGACGTGACGGTGCCGCCGCCGTTGCCGGCGAGGCTGACCGTCAGATCTACATTCGCCGGCGCATCGATCGCCGCATCGATCGCGACATCGACCGGCACATCGGGGAGACCCGGAGCGTCGGCGAGGTGATGCACCCCGTCGTCGCCACACGCCGCCGCCACCACGAGAACAAGGACTCCAACCGACCGGATCAGGCTACCCACAGGCGGATAGCTATCCCAGCATTACCCCAAAGATCCAGCGAATGTGGCGGACTGGTCCGACCTGTGAGTAACCAGCGTCAGCTGGACCACACTAGCTCGCGCATTCGCCTTCCGCGGTCTGCACCTCGAACGCGCGGCTCTCGCCGAGGTCGACGAAGTCCGACTCCACGGCCTCGGCCTCCGACAGCTCGGTGAGATCCGAGATCAACGACTTCAGGCGATCCGCGGGGACGTTCGCCCAGAACGCGTGACCGGTGCCGCCCTCCGCGATGTAGACGTCGAGCAGGCGCTCGAGCGTCTGTGCGGCGCGGCGCGCGGGCACCTTGCCGATCAACCGACCGAAGTCCGCACGGTCGGCGCCGATGCCACCGCCGACGTACACGAGGTACTGCGGCGCGGGACGACCGGCGAGCTTGCGCATGCCGCCCTGGAACCCGATGCCCGCGATGTAGTGCTGGCCGCAGCCGTGCGGGCAGCCGGAGACCTTGACGTCGAGACCGCGCGCGCCGGCGACGAGGTCGGGGCGGCGATCGAGGAGCTCCGTGAGCTGCGCGCCGAGGCCACGCGATGCCGTGACGGCGAGCTTGCAGCTCGATGCGCCGGGGCACGACACCACGTCCGCGAGCGAGTTCGCGCCGCCGAGTGCGAGGCCCAGGCGAGCGAGCTCCTTGTGGAGGCCAGGCAGTCGAGCATCGGGGACCCAGCGAAGCACGAGGTTCTGCTCGTTCGTGGTGCGCAGCTCGCCTTCGCCGAACTGGACGATGATCGAGGACAGCGCGCGAAGCTGCGCGGCGGAGATGTCGCCGAGCACGAGGCGGATGACGACCGACGAGAAGCCGGTCTGCTTCTGCGCGCGAACGTTGTACTCGGCCCACGCGGCGTACCCCGGATCGGGATCCGTGACCTGGGCGAGGAGCGGGCGGCGTGCCGGAAGCGCGGGCTGGGGGGGAAGCACCAGCGGCACGCCGCCCTCCGCGCGGATCGTCTCGCGCTCGGCGCGATACTCGGCGAGGAACGCGTCCACGCCGATCTTGTCGATCGCCCACTTGAGGCGCGCCTTTGCCCGGTTGTGGCGATTGCCGATGCGATGGAACACGCGGACCACCGCGTCAGCGGCCTCGAGCACCTCGGCCTGCGGGACGAACTCCTCGACGACGATCGCGCTGCGGCGCAGGGTGGAGAGGCCGCCACCGGCGACGAGCTGGAACCCGAGCTCGTCACCGCGCTTGCGCGCGAGGAAGCCGAGGTCGTTGATGAACGCCTGCGAGCAATCGGTGCCGCAGCAGCCGCCGAGCGACGGCTTGAGCTTGCGCGGCAAGGTCGACGAGTACGGGCCGCGCAGCAGGTGCCGCGCGAGCGCCTCGACGTACGGCGTGGGATCGAACGCCTCGTCGCGCGCGACGCCGGCGAACGGGCAGCAGGTCCAGTTGCGCACGGAGTGGCCGCACGCTTCCTTCGTGGTGATACCGGAGTCGGCGAGGATGCGCAGCGCGCCCTCGACATCCGCGGTCGGGACGAAGTGGTACTGCACGTTCTGCCGCGTGGTGACGTGGCCCTTACCACCGCCGTACCGCTCGGCGACGAGCGCGAGCGCCTCGAGCTGCGCCGGCGTGACGAACCCGCCGGGCAGCTTCGCGCGGATCATCATCACGCCGTCCTGGCGCTGACCGTAGACGCCGTTGAGGAGGCGGAAGCCGCGCCAGTCGTCGGCGGAGAGCGCACCGGACTCGAACGCCTCGAGCTTGTGCACGAACAGATCCACGTCTTCGTGGCGGGCGAACCCGAGACGACCGGGCGGGGGAGGGGGAGGGACGTCGACGACGCTCATAGGTACCTCTCTGCGAGTACGGGCTCGGTGGATGCGGGGGCGGCGGCGATCTGCGTCGCGAGCGCGACGACGTCGCCGATCACGAGCACGCCAGGAAGATCGGTAGCGACGGCGGCACCGCTGAGGCCCTCGAGATCGCCGAGCCAGGTGTGACTGCCGGGGTGAGATGCGCCGTGGACGATCGCGGCGCGCGTGGTGGCGGCCCAGCCGCGCTCGATCAACCGGGTGGCGATCGCGCCGCGCGTGCGCACGCCCATCAACACGACCACGGTGAGCGTTCCGGGCGTGATGCCGTCGAGGATCGGCCCATACGCGGACTCGGCGTGACCCGAGACCACGGCGAAGCCCGCCGCGAGGCCGCGGTGCGTGACGGGGATGCCGGCGAGTGCCGGCGCGGCGAGCGCGGAGCTGATGCCGGGCACGACCTCGTACGCGACGCCGGCATCCTCGAGCGCGAGCGCCTCTTCGCCGCCGCGACCGAGGACGAATGGATCACCGCACTTGAGACGGACCACGCGCTGGCCGCGGCGCGCCGCGCGGACCATCAGGCGATGGATGCCGTCCTGATCGATCGAGTGCCGGCCCGCGCGCTTGCCCACGTAGAACCGCTGGGCCTTCGGTGCGAGCTCGAGCAATTCGCTCTGCACCAGCGCATCGTTGAGCACGAGGTCGGCATCGCGCAGCCGGCGTAGCGCGCGGAGCGTGAGCAGCTCGGGATCGCCGGGACCGGCACCGACGAGCGAGACGAACCCGGTCACGCGGCGCCTCGTTCGGAGACCAGCGCATCGGCGCGGTAGAGCTGCACGAGCGTGCGGAGCAAGAGCGAGCGCCGCTGCGTGATGGGGACGTTCGAGCGCTTCCAATCGGCGCGCGCCCGCTTCGCGACCTCGACCCAGCGCTCGAGCTCCACGGGGAGCAGCGCGTCGAGGGCCTCGCGCAGGAGGCCGGCGAGCGCGGGTGCCGCGCCGCCGGTGGAGATCGCGACCTCCACATCACCACGACGGATCACGCCACCGAGGTAGGCCGAGGCCGCGGCCGTGTCGTCGACGGCGTTGACGAACAAGCCGCGCGCGGTTGCCGCCGCTGCGACCCGCAAGTTCACGTCGGGTGGGGCCGCGGCGACCACCCAGCGTGCTCCGTCGAGATCCGAGGGCGCGAAGGCGCGGCGCACGAGCCGGACCTGGGCGGATTCGAGCGCGCGGATCGCGCCCGTGATCTCCGGTGCGACCACGGTGATGAGCGCGCCCGCGGTCAGCAGACCGTCGAGCTTTCCGGCCGCGACCGGTCCACCACCGACGACGACCACCGGGAGACCGTCGAGCTTGAGGAACACGGGATACATATCAGGCTCCTGCATGAGGCCGGGCCTTCGTGCCCGGTGTGGAGTGCGGTAGGGGACTGAGCAGACCGCGCGCGCGCAGCACGCCGATGATCTTCGCGGTGCTCTGCGCCACGGTCTCGTGATCGGTCTCGACGCGAACGTCGGGCGCGGACGGCGGCTCGTACGGATCCGAGACGCCGGAGAAGTGCGTGACCTCGCCGGCGAGGGCCTTCCTGTAGAGCCCCTTCACGTCACGCGCGACCAGCGCCTCGAGCGACGAGCAGGCGAAGACCTCGACGAACGCGATGCCCCGTTCCACGGCGGCCGCGCGGACCTGCGCGCGAGTCTCCGCGTACGGTGAGATCGCGGCGGTGATCACGCCCACGCCATGCTGCGCGAGTGTGCGCGCGACGAAGCCGATGCGATGGACGTTCGTGTCGCGGTCCTCCTTCGAGAACCCGAGGCCCTTCGAGAGGTGGGTGCGGACCTCGTCACCGTCGAGGATCTCGATTCGCAGCGAGCCGCGCAGCTCGCCGGCGACCGCGTTCGCGAGCGTCGACTTGCCGGCGCCGGAGAGCCCCGTGAACCACAGGATGAACCCGCCGGTCGGCGCGACGGTGGTCACCTCGATGCGATTGGCCTTCGTGTAGTGCGCGCGCAAGATCTCGGCGACCTCGGGCCGGGTGAATTCAACGGGTAGATCACCACCGGCCGCGAGCGTCTCGCGCACGCGCGTTCCCGACAGCTCGATGCGCTCGACGCGGTCATGCGCGCAGGTGCGGGTCGTGGCGTAGCTCGCGCACGCGCGGCAGTAGAACGCGGACTCGAACAGCAGCGGCGCGATGCCGAGGTCGAGCTTCGGGAACTTGCCGAAGATCTCCTGCGCCGCGAGCGGCGGATAGAACGCGCCGACGCCGGCGTGGTCGCGGCCGACGATGAACTGATTGATGCCGTAGTTCTTGCGGACCAGCGCCTGGAAGAGCGCCTCCTTGGGACCCGCGTAGCGCATCGCCGCCGGGAACGCGGCGAGGATCGTGCGATCGCCCGGGTAGTACGTGGAGATCAGCGCCTCGTACGCCGCGAACCGCACGCTCGCCGGCACGTCGTCGGACTTGGTGTCGCCGACGAGCGGATGGATCACGATCCCGTCGGTGACCTCCAGCGCGAGCTTCGTCAGGTGCTCGTGCGCGCGGTGGATCGGGTTGCGGGTCTGAAAGCCGGCGACCCGTCGCCAGCCGCGGCTCTCGAGCTCGGCGCGCAGTGCGCGGGGCGATTGCCGGTAGCGCGCGAACGGGAGGTCCGTGGGCAGCGGCAACACGTCGACGGTGCCGCCGACGAGCCGTGTCGGTCGCGCGAGCGTGTAGGCGACGCCGGGATGGACCGGATCGCGCGTGCCGTAGACGGCGTCGAGCTCGCGCGGCGTATCGCGCGCGAACACGTCGGAGATGGTCAGCACGCCCCACAGGCGGTTGGCCGCGTCGTAGAGCGCGAGCTCGCCGCCGGGCGCCGCGGGCACGTGGTCGGCGATCGCGAGCGTGAACGGGAACGGCCACACCACGCCGTTCGCGAGCCGCGTGTAGGAGAGGATCGACTCGTAGTCGGCAGCGGTGGCGAACCCGACGAGCGGGCTCGCGGCTCCGGTCGCGATCAGCTCGAGATCCGCGAGCTCGCGCGCATCGAGCGTGACGCGCGGCAGTGCGGCCGAGCGCCGGGTCAATGCACCTGGATCGTCGACGATCCGGTCGACGAGCGTGCCGCCGTGCGGCGCGACCAGCGCGACGCTCATCGCGTTCCCTCCGACGGGAGCACGTGAAGTCCGCACTCCTTCTTTGCAGAGCCGCGCCAGCGACCGGCGCGCGCATCCTCGCCGGCGCCGACCACCGACGTGCATGGCTGGCAGCCGATCGACGGATACCCGCGATCGTGCAGCTCGTTGTACGGGACGTCGTTCGCGTAGATGTGTGCCCACACGTCGTCGTGGGTCCAACCCACGAGCGGGTTGATCTTCACGAGGCCGAACGTCCGATCGTGCTCGACGACCTTCGCCGCCCTCCGATCCGCGGTCTGCTCGCGGCGGATCGCCGTGATCCACGCATCGAAGCCGGTCAGCGCGGTGCGCAGCGGCCGCACCTTGCGCATGTCGCAGCAGCGATCCGGATTCTGCTCCCACAGCCCGTCGACCGTCTGCTCGGGACGAACAGCGCGGATGGTCACGCCGTAGGTCGTCTCGAGGGTGCGCCACAGCGCGTAGGTCTCGGGGAACAGCACGCCGGTATCGAGCGTGAACAGATCAACCGGCAGGTTCGCCGTTGCGATCAGGTGGATGATCACGCAGCCCTCCGCGCCAAAGCCCGTCGCGAACGTCAGCTTCTCTCCGACCGTGCGGCTCGCCCAGGTCAGGACCTCGAGCGCGCTGGCTCCGTCGAGCTCGGCGGCTCGCGCCGGGACATCGATCCATCCATCCGTCATAACGGATAAGGATCTACATCCGAACGGATGACCTGTCAACGATAGCGGATGCCCGGGAGGGCTACCGCCGCTTCAGCTCTTGGATCGCATCCTTGGCGCGTGTGCGGTCGGGGTCGTTCTTCGCCGCGAGGTCGAGGAACTTCTGGAAGTTCTCGATCGCGAGCCTGTTCTTCTTCTTCGCCGCGTACACCGCGCCGAGGTGGAGGTAGTTGACCGCGTTGTTCTTGTCCTTGCGGATGCCCTGGATCAAGAACGCCTCGGCATCGTCGTACTGCTTGCGTTCGACGAGCAGCAGGCCGAGCTTCGCGATCGCCTTCGGGTACGGCGGATCGAGATCCACCGCCTTGCGGTATGCGTTGATCGCGTCGTCGAACCGCTCCTGGACCCGGTAGATCTCGCCGTACGCGTACCAGAACCGCGATTCGTTCGGCGACTTCTGCACGGCCTTCGCGAACGCGACCTCGGCATCCGCTTGCTTGCCCTGCCGGTTGTAGAGGACGCCGAGCTCGAAGTAGGCCTGGCCGTTGTTCGGATCGATCTCGAGCGCCTTGTCGAGGAACTGCTTCGATTCGTCGAGCTCGTTCTGATCGCGCAGCGCCATGCCGAGCAGCACGTGCGCCGAAGCATCCTCGGGCGCGTTCTTCAGCGCGGCGCGGAACTCGAGCGCGGCCTCGTTGATCTCTCCCATCTTGTGGAGCGCGCTGCCGAGCGACATGTGGAACTGCGCGCTCTTCGAATCGAGCTGCACGGCGCGGCGCAGCTCGTCGACCCCTTCCTGATTCTTCTCGAGCAGCAGCAGCGCGCGGCCGCGCTTGTCATGACCCGCGGCGTCGTCGCCGTTCATGCCGAGGATCTGGTCCGCGATCTCGAGCGCCTCGGTGCCCTTGCTGCCGGCGATCAGCGCCTCGGCGTAGAGCTTGTACCCGTCGACGTTGGTCTGGTTCGCATCGTAGAACGCCTTCGCAGCCTCCTGCGCGCGCGATGAGCGGCCCGCGTGGATCAGGAAGTCGACGCGCTCCTGGAGGATGTCCATCTCCTTGTCGATCTCGTACGCCTCGGCGTACTTCTGATCGGCGGAGTCGATATCGCCGGCCTTCGCGTCGTCCCGCGCCTCCGAGAGCAAGCTGCGCTTCGTCGCGGCCTTCTTCTTCACCTTCGCGGTCTTCGGCGGCTTCTTGGGCCCACCGCACGCGGGCACGGTCGCGACGAGCGCGCCGGCGAGGGCGATTCCGAGAACGCGGCGGAACATCTCGGAAAGGGTAGCGAATGGCGTACCCTGGCGCCACTTTGGGTTAGTCGCGGGCGTGGATCCGCAACATCGGGGAAGGCGGTACCGGCTTCACCTTGCGGGCGACCGCGTGGCCCACGGCCAGGAGCCACTCCATCACGCTGACCTTGGCGCTGGCCGCGGGCGGCGCGCTGGGGGACAGATCACGGGTCCTCGCAGGCACATAGCCGCGAAGCGATCGTAGTCACGAGGCGAAGCCATGACGGGTACCGCAGCACTCCGCGTGCCACGCCAACCCCATGGCTCAGGTCACGCGACCGTGCGGCAACGCTACAGCGTGCCTGCGGCGGGCGATGCAACGAGTCGTGCTGCGAGATGTGACGTCGGCGCTCAGGTCGTGACGGCGACGGTGCGCGGCTTCCGGAGCGCGAGCCAGATCGCGCCGACGATCAGGACGTTCGCGATCAGCGTGGTGACTCCGAGCGGCTCGCCGGAGATCGCCGCGCCCATGATCACGGCGAGCGGTGGATTGACGTACGCGTAGCTCGTGGCCACCAGGGGCCGGGCGTTACGCAGCAGCCAGCTGTAGGCCGTGAACGCGATCAGCGATCCGAACAGCCAGAGATAGCCGAGCGCGAGCCAGGACTCCGCGCTCGCGTCGGTGGGGATCCGATCTCCGCGGATGCCGGCGACGACGAACAGTGCGAGGCCGCCCGTCAGCATCTGCATCGCCGGAAGCATGAAGCTGTCCTTCGCCGCGCGACCGGGCAGGCGCCGCGCGAGCAGCGATCCGAGCGCCCAGCAGATCGGTGAGAACATCAGCAGCACGATGTGATGGGTCTCACCCGACAGGGTCGGTCCACCCATCAGCACGAACACTCCGAGGAACCCGATCCCGAGCGACAGCCACTCGCGCTTGCTCGGGCGCTCGCCGGTGAGCATGCCGAGCACGCCGACCCACAGCGGCATCATCGCGCACACCACGGCCGCACCACCGGACGACACGCTCAGCTCCGCGATCCCGACCAGGCCGTTGCCACCGAGGAACAGCAGCGCGCCGATCGGTGCGACGCGCAGCCACTCGCGCGCCGTCGGCCACGTCGCACCCCGTCGCAGGGCGATCACCAGCATCACGGCGCCAGCCGCGCTGAACCGCAGCGCGGCCATGAGGAGCGGCGGTAGATCCGCGATCGCGATGCGCATCGCGAGGTAGGTCGACGACCACACGACGTAGACCGCGGCGAGGCTGAGGATGAGGCGAGGGTCGACCCGCGGTGCCTCGGCAGGTGCGGATGTGGTCTCGGCGATCATGCGCTTCATCCTGAGGCCAAACGGCGAACAGCACAGATACACGAATTTCGCGGCTCGACCCGTACAGATGCGGTGTACCGGTCTCGGGTTCTGAACCTGTACTGGTCGGTGTGGAATTCGATCGGTACACTTCGAACCATGGTGGCAACCGGTGGGTTCCTCTACGAGCACCTCGCCGACGAGCTCGGCCAGGCGATCGACCGCGGTGCGCTGCGCGCAGGAGATCGCCTCCCGTCGGTGCGCCGGCTCGCGCAGGAGCGCAGCGTGAGCGTGGCCACGGTGCTCGAGGCGTACCTGCGCCTCGAGAACGCCGGGATGATCGAGGTGCGCCCAAAGTCGGGTCACTTCGTGCGCCGGCGCGGCCTGCTCACCGCCGAGCCGCGGACCGCGCGACCGTGTGCGACGCCCTCGCGCGTCACGGTCTCCGACGCGTACACGAAGATCCTCTCGGCGATGCGAGATCCCGAGCTGCTCGCGTTCGGCTGCGCGACCATCGATCCGTCGTACCTGCCGATCGGCGCGCTCAACCGGATCATCACGCAGCTGACGCGCGAGATGACCACGGTCGGCGCGCGCTACGAAGGCGCGCCGGGGCTGCTCACGTTGCGGCGACAGATCGCGCGGCGCGCGGTCGATGCGGGGGTGGCGCTCTCGGAGCACGATCTGTGCACCACGATCGGCGCGACGGAGGGCCTGTCGCTCGCCCTGCGTGCGGTGGCGAAGCCGGGCGACGTGATCGCCGTCGAGTCGCCAGCGTACTTCGGCGTGCTCCAGGCGATCGAGAGCCTCGGCATGCGCGCGCTCGAGATCCCCGCGCACCCGCGCACCGGCTTCGATGTCTCCGCGTTCGAGGAGATGCTCCGCACCCAGCGCGTGCAGGCCGTGATGCTCGCGCCGACGGTCTCGAACCCGACCGGATCGATCATGCCCGACGACGAGCGCGAGCGGCTCGTCAAGCTGACGCGGCGCCACGACATCCCGGTGATCGAGGATGACGTCTACGGCGAGCTCGTGTTCGATGGCTCGCGCCCGCGCCCGCTGCGCTCGTTCGCCGGTCCGAGCGAGGACAGTCACGTGCTGCTCGTCAGCTCGGTGTCGAAGACGCTCGCGCCCGGCTATCGCGTCGGCTGGATCGCCGGCGGTCGCTGGCACGATCAGATCGTTCGCCTCAAGTACGGCCAGTCCCTCGCGTGTCCGACGCTGCTCGGCATGGCGGTCGCCGAGTTCCTCGCCTCCGGTGGATACGATCGTCACCTGCGCCGGCTCCGCACCGCCGTCGCCGGCAACGTCGAGCGCTACCGCGAGGCGATCGCCACGCAGTTTCCGGATGGCACGCGGGTGTCGTCGCCGCGCGGCGGCTTCGTGCTGTGGGTGGAGCTCCCGCCCGGTGTGGATGCGCTCGCGCTGCACGAGCAGGCGCTGCGCCGTCGCATCGTGGTCGCTCCCGGGCCGCTCTTTTCAGCGCGGCAGAGGTTTGCCAACTTCATTCGTATCTCCGCGGGAACCCCATGGTCTGACCGCGTCTCGGACGGGATCCGCACCCTCGCGCGGCTGATCGCGCGCGAATAGCAGGGTAGGTTCTCCGCGTTGCAGGGAACAGCGGCAAGGAACTGCCGCGGGGAGAGAACGATGAAGAAGACGAGCTGGGTGGTCGCGACGGGTCTCGTGATGGCGCTCTCGGGCGCGGCGATGGCAGATGATGCGAAGCCGGCAGCGCCCGTGACGGCGAAGCCGGCGGCGCCGCCCGCTGCCGGAGATGTCTCTGCAGAGGTCAAGGCCGGAACCGGTGTCGAGAAGCGCGCGATCGTCGGCGAGGGGAATTCGTTTCCCGCCGGCACCACCGTCTGGGTGTGGTCGCTCGTGAGCGGCGCCGAGGGCTCGATCAAGCACGTGTGGAAGCACGACGGCCAGGTGGCGTGGACCGCCACACTCAACGTCGGCTCGAAGAAGTGGTCGACGCAGTCGCGTCGCACGATCCAGAAGGCCGGATCATGGGAGGTCGAGGTGCAGACCGCCGACGGCGCCTCGATCGGCACCGTCGCGTTCACCGTGCAATGATCACTTCACGGTGATCGTGAACAGCGACTCGGTGTCACCGTTCTCGGTCACGCTGACGAAGTAGGACTGGGTACCCTTGTGGATGTTCATCCGGTACCCGCCCATCACCATCTGCTCCTGATCGAGGACGAAGCCGTCCGTCTTCATCTTCTGGAGCAGCTGGCCGTGAACGTCGTCACGGTTGCGCGAGACCTGAAACGTCACCGCGCTCCCCGGCATCTCGGCGTCCTTCGCCTCGCTGGGGATCGGGAACTCGCCGGGCCCCGCCTTCCACGTGATCGGCGTACCGGGCACGCCGGTGGGTGGCGGCGCATTCGCCAGCGGTGGCTCGTCGACGGGTGCGTTCGTCGGCACCGTGGTGATGTCCGTCGGACGCGGCGGCGGCTTGCCGCACGCGGCGAGCACGAGCGCGATGACGAGGACGCGCAACCTCACATCGAGAGGCCACCATCGACGTCGATGGTGCGGCCGTTGAAGTAATCGCACTCGAGGACGAACTTCACGGCGAGCCAGATGTCCTCCGGCAGGCCGATGCGGCCGACCGGGATGTTCGCGACCAGCGCATCGCGCGCCTTCTGGTTCATGCCCTGCGTCATCGGAGTCTCGATCATGCCCGGAGCGACCGCGCCGACCCGGATGCCGAACTGGCCGAACTCGCGCGACCACGTCACGGTGTTCGCTGCGAGCGCCGCCTTGGCCGACGTGTAGTTCGACTGGCCGCGGTTACCGTGGCGCGCGACCGACGACATGTTGACGATCACGCCCGGCTTCAGATCCGCCGACGCCATCTTCGCGACCGTGTCGCGCACCATGAACGTGGCGCCGGTCAGGTTCACGCCGATCACCGCGTCCCACTTCTCCTTGGTCAGCTTCGTCACTTCACCGGTGGTCCGGTCCTTCTTCACGAGCAGGCCGTCGCGCAGGATGCCGGCGTTGTTGATGAGACCGTTGAGGCCACCCATCTCGCCGTGCGCCCACTCGACGAACGCGCCCACGTCGGCCTCGTTGCTGACGTCGAGGCGCTTGGTGTGGACGCGGCCCGGCAGACCGCGCGTGCTCTCGGCGAGCGTCGCGAGGCCCTCTTCGAGAACGTCGCCCGCGGCGACCTGAGCTCCGGCCTCGGCGAGGCGGCGAGCGAAGTGCGCGCCCATGCCCTGGGCTGCACCGGTGACGATGATCTTGAGAGCGGAGAGCTGCATGGCCGCCGCTATACCACGGCGGTTCTCAGTCGAAGGCAGCGTTCACGGTCTTCGCGGCCGTGATGTTCGTGAGCGAACAGGCGGTCGTACCCGTGCAGTCACCGGTCCACGTGAGCGTGCCGGCCGCCGGCGCCAGCGACATGCTGCTGCCTGCATTGACCATCACCGTGCAGGTACCCGAGCCCATCATGCAGGAGATACCCGCCGGCGTTGAGGTCACCGTTCCGGTGGCCGTCGTGACATTCACCGTCACCGCGAATGTATCGAGCGTGAAGTTCGCGGTGACCGTCTTGTTGGCGCTCATCGTCATCACACACACGAGACCGATCGGGCTGTCGCAGTTGGTCCACGTGGTGAAGTGATTGTTCGTGCC
>JBBRED010000085.1:0-25051 GCA_038203335.1 Haliangiales bacterium
CCTGTGCCTGTGCCCGTGCCCGTGCCCGTGCCCGAGCCGGAGCCGTCCGCACCGCCGCTCCCCGAATCGATCGCATCCGCGAACGTCATCGCACCACGTGGATCCTCGAACGCATCGCGGTCACGTCGACGCGCCGTCTCACGCGATGCGACGAGCTTCGTCGCGCCGCTGTCCGATAATGGGGTCCGACCCCATTTCCCGGACGAACCGGGCTGTCCAGAAAATGGGGTCGGACCCCATTTGTCGCCATTTGTCGGACGTGGGAGGCCGCGGCGGCGAGACGACATCGATCGTCACCGACGCGGTGGTGCGCGGCGGCACCTGCGCGTGGTTCGCGACGGCGAACAGCACCACGCCGACCACGGCGTGCACGACGAGCGAGCCAACCAACCTCACCCGATCGATTGTGCGTGATCGCGGCCTGGCTCGCAGCTCACGCTTGCTGAACCCCTGCGATGTCGACGCTTCGGAGCGACCGCGGGCGCTCGCGCACGGCCTCGGGGAGGCGCGCCCATTTGTGTCGAGATCGCACGGCCAACCCCCAGGATCTTCGTAAGAACCTCATGCACTCGATCTTGCAGTGAAGTCCCTGGATGTCGGACACCGCAACCACCGTCGTCCCCTTGAGGGGCGATCTGGTGCGGACCACCGTTCGCCGCCTCCATCGTGACCTTCGCGCCGTGGCGCGCCGACGCGACGGCAGGCGGGTCGTCCTCGACTTCTCGGCCGCCGGCAAGATCGACTCCTCCGGCCTCGCCGCGATCTCGGTGCTGTCGAGGCAACTCCAGCGCACCGGCCGCACGCTCGAGCTCGCGAAGCTCGCACCGCATCACGAGGCAACGCTCGCGCTCCTGCCGAAGGAAGCGATCGAGGCCGAGCCCGTCGAGGCACCGCCCGGCACACTCGAGCGCCTCGGCGGGGCGGTGATCGACGTCGGCGACGGCGCGCGCGGCTTGTTCGGTCTGATCGTCGAGACATTTCGCCAGGCCTTCGGCGTGGTGACTCGCCAGAAGCGCCTGCCGAGCGGCTCGCTCTCCACGCAGATGGCGCGGATGGGCGTCGACGGAATCTTCATCGTCGGCCTGCTCAGCTTCTTGCTCGGCATGACGATGGCGTTCCAGGGCGCCACGCTGCTCCAGCGGTTCGGCGCCGGCCCGTTCGTCGCCGACATGATCGGCCTGACGATGGTCCGTGAGATCGCGCCGCTGATGACCGCCGTGATCCTCACCGGCCGCACCGGCGCCGCGATCGCCGCCGAGCTCGGTACGATGCGCGTGCGCTCCGAGATCGATGCGCTGACCACGATGGGCATCGAGCCCGTACGGTTCCTGATCCTCCCGCGCATGATCGCGATCACGATCGTCGGGCCGGCGCTGTCGCTGCTCGGCATGTTCATCGGCATGGCCGGCGGCATGGTGGTGGCCACGCTGACGCTCGACCTGCCCGTCACGATGTTCTGGCAGCGCATGGTCCAGCGCGTCCAGCTCGGAGACTTCGCGCACGGCATCGTCAAGAGCCTCGTGTTCGCCTGGATCATCGGCTTCGCCGCGAGCCACCTCGGCATGCGCGCGGGCGGCGATGCCTCGAGCGTCGGCAACGCGACCACGCGCACCGTGGTCACCAGCATCTTCTTCATCATCATCGTCGATGCGCTGTTCGCGACCGTGACGCTGCTCGTGAGGCATCCATGAGCGCGCCGCTCGTCGAGTGCAAGAACCTGACGGTCGGCTACGAGGACAAGCCGATCCTGAAAAATATCGATCTGCAGATCAACGCCGGTGAGATCGTCGCGCTGCTCGGCGGCTCGGGCTGCGGCAAGTCCACGCTGCTCCGCTGCATGACCGGCCTGTTGCCGCCGCTCTCCGGCGAGATGCTCGTCCTCGGCGAGCCGCTCTACGATCTCTCGCTCGACGATCGCGCGACGCTGCTCCGCCACACCGGCACGGCGTTCCAGCAGGACGCGCTGTTCGGCTCGATGTCGATCGGCGACAACATCGCGCTCCCGCTGACGGAGCTGACGAAGCTCCCGCGCGTGATCATCGACGAGATGGTCGCCCTTCGCCTGGCGCTGGTCGGCCTGCCCGGCTACGAGCGACGCGCGCCGACCAGCCTCTCGGGCGGTCAGCGCAAGCGCGCCGCCCTCGCCCGCGCCTCGATCCTCGATCCGGAGATCATGTTCTGCGACGAACCCTCGGCCGGCCTCGATCCGGCGATCGCCGCCGCGATCGATCAGACGCTGCTCCAGTTCCGCGCCGCTCTCGGCGTCACGATCGTGATCGTCACGCACGAGCTCGCGAGCATCGAGCTGATCGCGGATCGCTTGGTGATGTTCGCGAACGGCGGCATCGTCGCGGCGGGAACAGTCGACGAGCTCAGGGACAGCAAGGACGAGGAGGTCTTCAACTTCTTCCACCGGGTCGCGGAGCAAACCGGACCCACGATGACGGCGAGGTAACCCATGGCGAACAAGACACAACGCATCAAGGTCGGCATCTTCGTGGCGATCACCGCTGCGCTCCTCGCAGTAGTGCTCATCGTCTTCGGCGGCATCCGGCTGTGGGAGACCAAGAACCACTTCACGATCGTGTTCGACGACACCGTGATGGGGCTCGAGAGCGGCGCGCAGGTCTACCTCAACGGGATCCGCGTCGGCCGCGTCGACTCGATCGAGGTCTCGCCGACGGATCTGAGCAAGGTCATCGTGACGATCGCCGTCAAGGACGATGCGCCGGTTCACGCGGATACGAAGGCGATGCTCCAGTACGCCGGCATCACCGGCCTCAAGGTCATCGATCTCCGGCAGGGCACCCTGGCGACCCCGCTCCTCGCCGACGGCGGCCGCATCGAGCAGGGCGAGACCATGCTCGACAAGGTGACCCGCCAGGCGACCGAGATCGCCGCGCAGTCCGAGCAGCTGATGAGGAAGGCCGGTCAGATCGTCGACAACCTCGTCGCGGTCACCGACCCGAAGCGGTTCGAGGCCATGGACGACATCATGGTCGGCGCGAAGACCACCGCGACCAACCTCGCGCTCGCGAGCAGTGAGATGCGCACCATGATCTCGGAGAACCGCGTCACCCTGCGCGAGACGCTCGGCACCATCCACGGCGCGGTCGCCTCGACCAAGGAGATCATCGACACGCAGGTCACCGGCCTGGTCAGCACCGCGAATGCCCTCCTCGGCGACCTCGGCAACATCGTGCACGGCAGCGAGGGGCAGCTCCGTTCGACGGTGTTCGACCTGCGGCAAGCCAGCCGCAACTTCAAGGAGCTGTCGCGCGATCTGCGCGCACGCCCGTCCCGCCTGTTGTTCTCGAATGCTCAGTCCGAGAGGAAGCTCCCATGACCTCGCTGATCGCGATCGCCGTGCTGTTCGAGGTGGTGTTGTTCGCCGGATGCGCGAACAAGCTCCCCGACACTCGCTACTACCAGCTCGCCCCGCCGACCAAGGCGAAGACCGGCGGCGACCTCTCGCTGGTGATGGAGCCGCTGACCACCGATCAGGCGTACGACGACGAGCGGATCGTCTACCGCTCCACGCCGTATCGCTTCGACTACTACCAGTACCATCGGTGGAGCGCCGCGCCGGGAGCGATGGTCGGCAACTACCTCGAGCAGTCGCTCGAGCGCAGCGGCCACTTTCGCAACGTGACGCACGAGCTCAGCTCGGACGCCCCGGTGGTCCTCGGTGGTCGCGTCGTCGCGATCGAGGAGGTCGATGTCGCGAAGTCCCGATGGGTCGGCCGCATCGTGCTCGAGCTGACGCTGTCCGACGCGAAGACGAACAAGCCGCTGTGGACGCAGCAGTTCGAGGAGACCGAGCCGCTACCGACCCAGTCGCCGGAGGGCCTCGCACAGGCGCTCTCGGTGGCGCTGGGCCGGATCACGGACAAGGCGCTGCCCGAGATCGAGTCCGCCGCTCGCGCCGGACAGTTGAGCGCCGGTCCATAGCGGCTGATCTGGTTGCCGGTGTGTCCGGTTGGCACACCGCGTCATACGCCGGAAACTACGTAACTATCTATTATCTCGTAGTAAGCAGTGGTCCGACCACTGGCCCGCCAATTGCAGCGCGGTGCGTCATGCGCTACGGACTTCTCCTACTCCTGGTCTCCTCTGCATGCAACACCGTTCCGGCCGCAGGGCCGGAGGTATCGGCTCCCGCGTCGGTCCGCGAGCGGCTCGAGGATCAGACACAGCTGCTGGTCGCCGCGAGCACGAGCGGGGGCGCCATCACCGCGGAGCGCCACGTCTCGGGCGGCGAGTGGATGGGCGGTACGGTGGATCTGCTGATCGAGAACGGTGAGCTGCTGGTGTCCTCCGATGCGCCGAACGCGCTGACGATCGACGGCCTCCAGGTCTCGTTCAAGCCGCTACAGATTCCGGCGGGTGTGTTCGGCAGCAAGGACGCGCAACTCACGCACGTTCGGCTCGATCTGAAGAACGAGCTGCGCGCCGCGGCGGACTGGGTCAACGACAACGAGGTCCACCTCCAGGCGAACCTCGACCTCGCGCTCGTGTGGGAGCTCACGCTCGATGGCACGCCGGCGCCGCTCGGCTCGCCGAAGCTGCCGCTCGTACCCGTGGAGATCGTGCTGACCGGCAACGGCGAGCAGGTCACCGCCGAGGTGCACGCGCACGCACCCGGCGAGCTGTGGAGCTGGGCCGGTCTCGTGAAGCTCAGCGAGCTGCAGCTCGTGCTCGGCGCGAGCCTCTGATCACTTGATGGTGATCGTCAGCGTCACCGGCTTGCCCGTGCGCTCGATCTCGATGACGAGCTCCTTCGCGTCGCGGATCGCCGCGTAGACCTCGAGCGCCTTGTCGGCCGACGATACCTCGCGGCCGTTGATCCGGATCAGCGTGTCGCCGTTGAGAAAGCCGAGGCGCGCGAACAGCGACTTCGCGCGGATCGCGTAGAGCTTGAAGCCGAGCGCCTTCCCGTTCCGCATCGACGGCACGATGCGCGCGCTCTGCCCGAACGCCATCGGGTTCTCCAGCACGCGATCGAGCAACGCCGGCGAGATCGTGCGGTGGGTCGCGTCGATCACCTTCACCCCGGCGTCGAGGTCGGCGTCGGTGATCGACGGCGGCGGCGGTGGTGGTGGAACCGGCGCCGACGCCTCGGCGGCATTGCCCGCGAGATCCGGGCAGGTCTTCGGCATGTTGGGCCCGAGCTTGACGATGATGGTGTCGGCCTTCTGAACGACGACGAGACCGGTCGCCTCGACCGCATCGACGAACAGCTGCAGCGCCTGCTTCGGCGACATGGGCTTGCTCGACACGACGTTGACCTTGGTCGCGCGCTTCGCGACGTCGGCGCTGAACACGACGTTCTTGCACGTGAACCCGGTGACCCAGATCGCCAGGTCGGAGACCGAGATGTCGGGCTTCACGCTGACGGCGATCTTCGCCGAGGCCGGCATCGCTCGGCACGCGTACATCGGCTCGGGATCCTCGGCGTGCGCGATGCGAACGAGCGAGGCCATGGCGAGCACGGACAGCGCGATACGGGACATGCCCGCCAGGGTGCCACGGCTAGACGGTCTGCGAGGTCGGCGCGCCGTAGCCAGTGACCGAGACGTTGGTCGAGACGAGCGGACCGCTCGGCGCCGCAGGCGCGGCGGCGGCGGCCTGCGCGGCCTGCGGCGGCGGGCAGCAGTTTCGCTTCTTGCCGCCGCAACCACCGGTGATGGTGGACAGGGCGTCGAGGGAGAGGGACTCGAGGGCGGGCGTGGTGGGCATGGAGGGACGAGGTTGCAGCGCACATGCCACGGGGCGAGGCCCATCGATTCAGCAGGTTGTCGTGCGGGCCGCTATGGTTCCCGTCTCCCTCGGGATGCAAGGTGGGCGATCGCATCGTAGGATGGGTGGCATGAAACGAGCGCTGCTGGTGGTCGCGCTCGGCGGGTGCGTGACCTCCGCGGGACTGGTCCAGAAGGATCGGATCACGCTCCCGGTCGTGCTCGGCGCCATCGCCGCGGACGTCGTGATCGGCTCGATCGTGTTCGCGCAGACCGACCTCTCCACGGCGGCGGCGATCGCCTCGGCCGTCGCGTTCACCGCCGTTGACCTCGGGATCGGCTGCATCCTCGGCGCCTGTGCCCCCCTCCGGCCATGATCAACGCTCCCGGACTCTCCAGCCGCGGCAAGCGGATCACAGCGTTCATCGCCGTCATCATCGCGTTCTTGCTGCCAAAGGACGTGGAGTGCGGCTACCCGGGCGGGGAGTGCGGCCGGATCGGGGTGTTCCGCCAGGTGTGCAAGAACCACGAGCTGGAGCCGCTGGGCTTCTACCTGATCGAGCGGCTGGTCGAGCGGAACGTCGGGTTCGCCTACCGGTCGGGCGAAGAGTGTCATTGACTAGCTCTTGCCTTGCCGGAATTTTGGCCGAACACTGAGGTATGTATCGCGATAGCGTCAATGCAATCGACGAACATGACCGCGCCGTGGGCGCGATCCTGATCGGCGAGTCACTGATCGCCCAGTGCGAACGCGCGGTCGATACGTTCAAGAATCCGCACGCGTCCGATCGCTGGCGCGCCGCGCGCGAGATCCACGACGACTATCCCGAGATCTGGCGCCAGCTCGATCGCGCGCGAACGGTGCTCGCATCTCGCGGCGCCAACACGGCGGCGTACGAGGAGATGCGGCCGCACGTCAAGAACTCGCTCGCGGTGCCGAGCGAGACCCAGGAGACCGCGATCGATCTCGAAGCGCTCCATGATGCGCGCCGCGCGGTTGCCGAGCTCAAGCTCGCCGTGCCCGGCGCCGACTGGAAGGCGATCGCGAAGCGGACCATCGAGCTGGTCGAGATGCCGCAGCTCCATCGTCGCCACCGCCTCGCGGTCGGCACGATCCTGACCGGCCTCGCGCTCGCGATCGTGACCTGGTTCGTCGCGATCACGCCCGAGAAGAAGCAGGACAAGGCCTTGATGATGCGCCACGAGATCGCGGAGATCGCGAATCAGCGCAAGGTCCGCATCGAGATCCTCGCATCGGCGATCGGCACGCGCTGCAACGCGCCTCTCGCGCACGAGTACGTCAAGCTGCTCGTCATGGACGGCCGCGGCCCCGATGCCGGGTCGTTCGCCGACGTGTACACGGATCGCTGCGGCGAGGACCGCGTCGTCGAGAACTGGGCGAACGCCCCGCGTCCTCCTCGCTGACGTGGCATGCTCCGCTCATGGCGGATGCGGATGACGTTCTCAAGGGCGCGGGCCGGTTCTTCAAGAAGCTCGGTAGCGTCGTCGCGGATACGAGCAAGACGGTCGCGACGCAGGTCGCGGCGACCAGCAAGCAGGTCACCGGGCTCGGCCGCGGCACGGTCAAGCTCGAGCTCGACAACACGCGCGTCGCTCCCGGCGGCACGATCAAGGGACGCGTGGTCCTCGCGATCAGCGAGCCGGTCGCGGCGAAGCGGCTGCTCGTCACGCTGCGCGCGCGCCAGCGCATCGTGACGGTGAAGCGCGGCGAGGGGGCGAAGGGTGTCAGCGCCACGCACGCCGACGTGTTCCAGTTCGATCAGGAGCTGTCGCCGTCGCAGACGTTCGACGCGCGCACCGTCGAGTTCGAGATGCCGGTTCCGGCCGACGCGCTCGATCTCAAGCCGCAGCCGAACAACAGCAGCCCGCTCGCCGATGCGGCACGCACCATCGCCTCCGCGTTCAATCCGGCCGCTGGGCCGATCGAGTGGCAGGTGATCGGTCGCCTCGAGATCGCGTGGGGTCGCGACCTCTCGAGCGAGGTCGACATCCTGGTGCAGCAATAGGTCGTGGTGGTCGCGGTCTCCGCGCTCGCGATCGGGCCGCGCGATCTCCGGATCGTGACCGCGGCGCGCTCGAAGCTCGGAGGGCGCGAAGACGCTCGCGTTCGACCCGATGGACTACCACTACGGTCCCGCGACGCCGCGGATCCGCCCGCTGCTCGCGCTCGCCGCCGACATCGGCTGGTTCGAGCCGCCGGGCTGCGGCGAGGTGTATCCGCCGCTTGGCCGGATCGACCACGTCTACGGTGAGTGGGCGGACTTCATCGCGCAGTGCACGCGCGTTCGGTATCCGCAGCAAACCTACGACTGGAAGTTCGGCGGGCTCAAGCAGCTCGCGCACGAGCACAAGCTCGCGCACGGGTTCTCTCCGGAGACGATCGCCGTCGACATGCACGATGGCCGACCCGGCGATCTGTATCTCCGGATGTCGGGCGGCGTGATCATGAACTCGATCGCGCCGCGCGTGGACCTCCGGTCATCGCTCCTCGAGCGATGGCAGGAGCCCGCCGGGTTCTACTGGGGCTTCGCGATGGGCGACCTGCACAGCGCGATCGAGTGGGAGCTCGCGGACCCGACGGGGCCCGTCGATGCGAATCCGTTCGTGCCGCTCCTCGAGTGCTATCGCGCGCACTACTACCCGTTCGTCACGAGCCCGACCGACGTGAGCATGTTCAGCTTCACGCGCGGCGAGCTACCGGAAGCCCGGCTGCTGCGCTAGCTCACGGCGCGTCGTGGAAGATCACGCCGAGCGTATGCCGGTGCCCGGAGCGCAGCCGGCTCACGCCGTGGCGCAGCGCGACGCGATACGTACCGCGCGTGCCCTGCACGGGGCGCTGGTTGACCGCGAAGATCACGGCGTCGCCTCGAGAGAGCGGGACCACCTCGACGCGCGACTGCATGCGCGGTCGCTGCTCCGTGAGCACGAATTCGCCGCCGGTGAAGTCCTCGCCGGGCGTCGAGAGCAGCACCGCGAGCTGCAGCGGGAACACGTGCTCGCCGTAGAGGTCCTGGTGCAGGCAGTTGTAGTCACCCTCGGCGTACTGGAGCAGCAGCGGCGTGGGTCGGACCTGGCCAACAGCGTGGCAGCGCGCGAGGAACTCCGCGTGCTCGTCGGGATAGCGCACGTCGATGCCCATCTCCGCGTTCCAGCGGTTCGCGATCGGCGCGAGCTGCGGATACGCATGCGTGCGCAGCTCCTCGACGAGCGGCGGCAAGGGATACGCGAGGTACTGGTACTCGCCCTTGCCGAAGCCATGGCGCGACATCACGACCTTGTTGCGGAATCGATCGGCGTCCGCGTACATCGCGCGGAGCTCGTCGCACTCGCCGGTAGTCAGCAACGAGGGCACGACCGCGCAGCCACGCGCATCGAGGTCGGTCTCGACGGCGCGCCAGTCGACCGCGGCGAAGCGCGCGTGCGAGCTCGCGACGCGATCGAACGGCAGCGCGAGCGCGCTCATCGCGCCTCGTGGACGGCCTTCGCCGGCAGGTCGAGCACCTTGGTCTCACGGTCGAGAAGCGCGCGCTTGCGCTCCACGCCCCAGCGATAGCCCGACAGGGCGCCGTCGCTGCGCACGACGCGATGGCACGGGATCGCAACCGCGAGGGTGTTCGCGCCGCACGCCTGCGCGACGGCTCGCACAGAAGCGGGCGCACGGATCGCCTTTGCGATATCGGCGTAGCTCGCCGTCGAGCCCGCCGGGATCTTGCGCAGCGCGCGCCACACGCGCTGCTGAAACGCGGTGCCGCGCACGTCGAGTGGCAGGTCGAGCCCGACGCCGGGCGCCTCGATCATTCCCACGACGCGCGCGACGAGCGCCTCGAACGTCGCGTCGCCACCGACGAGCGTAGCCTGCGAGAACTGGTCCTGGAGATCCTTTGCGAGCTGGTCCGGATCGTCGCCGAGCAGAATCGCGCACACGCCGCGCTCGCTCTGCGCGACGAGGATCGATCCGAGCGAGCACTCGCCCACCGCGAATCGGATCTCGGCGGACTTGCCGCCGCGCTTGTACGCGCTCGGCGTCATGCCGAGCATGTCGTCGGTCGCGGCGTAGAACCGGCCGTTCGAGTTGAAGCCGGCGCCGTAGATCGCCTGCGTCACCGTCGGCGCCGAGCGCAGCTCCTCGCGCACGCGCTCCGCCCGGTGGGCCGCCGCGTAGGCGCGGGGCGTCAGGCCGGTGACGGCTTTGAACACGCGGTGCAGGTGGTACACGCTCCATCCCGCGCGATCGCCGAGCGTCTCGAGCGTCGGCATCTCGTCCTCCGTCTCGAGGAAGCGGCACAGCGCGGCGACCTTCGTCGCGTGCTCCTCTCCGAGCGACGGACCGGTCGGCTTGCAGCGCTTGCACGCGCGGAAGCCGGCGCGCTCGGCGGCGGCGGCGGTGACGTGGAACGTGACGTTCTCCGGCCGCGCGGGCCGCGCCGGGCACGAGGGACGGCAGTACACGCCGGTGGTCTTGACCGAGTAGACGAAGCTGCCGTCCGCCGCTGCATCGCGCGCGACGACCTTCGCCCATCGAGGATCTTGCTGGGTCTGGGTCTGCATGACCTTCACCCTAGGGATCCGCACCGGCGTCCGCACTCCGCGCCTTGCTCTCGAATTCACGGGTATTCGATCGCCACGATCTCGCCGTCGCCGCGCGGCAGCGTGACGCCATCCCCGACCCTCATGCCCCACAGCGCCTGTGCGAGCGGTGACTGCCAGCTCAGCTTGCCGAGCTTCGGGTCGGACTCGATCGCGCCCACGACCTCGTAGACATGCCGCGCGCCGTCCTGGTCCTCGACGGTGACCCGCGCCCCGAGCGCGACCTCCCCACGGTCGGCAGGCGGTTCGGCGGCCTGCGCCGTCGAGAGATGCTCGGCGAGCTCGCGCACGCGATCCAGATCCTCGCCGGCACGCGTGAGCTGGTCGAGCTCCGCGCGCGCCGCGACCAGGCCGGCGGGCGTGACGAGGTTGAGATCCGGAACGGGGATGCCGCGCCGACGCATCGGAGCTTCCGGGAGGTCGTCAGTCTCCTTCGTGAACGCCTTACTCACACCCCCACCCTACCCTCGTTCGCACGAGCCGCACGCGGTCGAAGGAGCAGCGCTAACCGCGTAGCTATGTGAGATCACGGGCAGAAAGATTTCTCGTCACGATCGATCGGGATCGGCAACTACCTGCGTATGAAGAAACCCACCAAGCGCCTCGCTCTCTCCACCCAGACCATCCGCCTGCTCCAGACCGACCAGCTCGAGCAGGTCGCCGGCGGATCCCTCAGCTCGGGAACCTCGATCATCTCCCGCGGCGGCGGCACCACCGTGCAGACCGGCACCTCGATCATCTCCTCGGGCACGAGCATCATCAGCCACCACTAGGCCCCGTATAGTGGAGGCCGATGGCCGACCTCGCCTCGTCCGATGACCACGCGCTGCTCGCAGCGTGGCGCGCGGGTGATCGCGAGCAGGGAAACGCGCTGTTCCAGCGGCACATTCGCAGCGTGCTGCGGTTCTTCCGGACCAAGGTGCCCGATGCCGCCGCGGATCTGACGCAGACCACGTTCCTCGCGCTCTCGGAGCTGGCGCCGGATCGGATCGGCAACGTGCCGTTCCGCGCCTACCTGTTCGGGATCGCGCGCCATCAGTTGCTGATGCACCTGCGCACGAAGCTGCGGGCGCAGCGGCGCTTCGATCCGCTCACCGAGTCCGCGCGCGATGCGGGTGCGAGCCCCGCGCGGCTGGTCGCGCGGCAGCAGCAGCACGTGGTGCTCGCGCGGGCGCTCCAGCAGCTGCCGGTCGACTACCAGATCGCGCTCGAGCTGCACTACTTCGAGGGCATGTCGCTCGCCGAGATCGCCGAGACGCTCGAGCGGCCGGTGGGCACGGTGAAGAGCTTGCTGTCGCGCGGGCGCGATCTGTTGCGCGAGCGGCTCGAGGAGATCGCGACGTCGGAGGAGCTGTTGTCGAGCATCGTCGGCGAGCTCGAGCGCTGGATGACGACCTTGCCGGAGCTCGTGCGTGGACAAGACTCCGAAGCCTGACGCGCTCGAGTCGACGAGCCTCGGAGAGGAGGCGGCGATCGGACGGATCCAGAAGGCGCTGTTCGGCGGGGACGATCGCCTCGTCACCCTCGGGCGCTACGAGATCCGCGAGCTGATCGGCAGCGGCGCGTTCGGCAAGGTCTACCGCGCGCGCGATCCAGAGCTCGATCGCGACGTCGCGCTCAAGGTGCTGAGCGCGGAGACCAACGGTGATCGCGCCACGCTGCTGCGCGAGGCGCGGACGATGGCCTCCCTCGGTCATCCGAACGTCGTCGCGGTTCACGACGCGGGCGTCATCGACGACGCGGGCCGGGTCCGCGTGTTCATCGCGATGGAGCTCGTCGAGGGCGCGAACCTGCGCACGTGGCTCGAGCAAGTGCGCTCGCCGGCGGCGATCCTCGAGCTGATGCGCCAGGTCGGCCGCGGCCTCGCCGCCGCGCACGCCGCGGGCATCGTCCATCGCGATCTCAAGCCCGACAACATCCTCGTCGGCAACGATGGCCGCGCGCGCGTGGTCGACTTCGGGCTCGCGCGCGCACACGCGGGTGGCGCGGTTCCCGGCGATGCGCCCGTCGATCGTGCCAGCGTGGCCGGCGCGATCGTGGGCACGCCGGCGTACATGGCACCCGAGCTGCTCGCCGCGGAGCCCGCCGATGCGAAGAGCGATCAGTTCGCGTTCTGTGTCACCGCGTGGGAAGCGCTGTACGGCCAGCGCCCGTTCGAGGGGACCACGATCGCCGAGCTTCGCGCCGCGATGGCAACGTCGCCGCTTCGCCTGGCGCGCTTCAAGCGCGGCACCGCGACCGTTCCGGCCGGCATTCACCACGCGCTGGTCCGTGGCCTCTCGATCGCGCCCGGTGACCGGTTTCCGAGCATGGACGCACTGGTCGTCGCGCTCGAGCCACGCCGGTCGCGCGCGATCATCGCCGTCGCACTGCTCGCGACCGCCGCCGCCGGCATCTCGATCGGCGTCGCGATGCGGTCCTCGCACCCCGCCGAGAATCCGTGCCCAGACCCCACCGCCGAGCTCACCGGCGTCTGGGATGTCGCGCGCAAGGACGAGACTCGCGCGGCGTTCGCGCGCTCGTCGCTTCCGTTCCAGGCGGAGACGTTCACGCGCGTCGCCGCACAGCTCGATCGCATCTCCACGGGATGGCTCGGCGCGCATCGCGATGCGTGCCTGGCCACCGCCGTGCGCCATGACCAGTCCGCCGATCTGCTCGATCGCCGGATGAGCTGCCTCCGCCGGTTCCGCCGCCAGCTCGCCGCCGTCACCGCCACCCTCGCCGCGCCGACCGACGAGGTCATCCAGCACGCGGTCGCCACCGTCGCCGAGCTGCCGCCGCTCTCGGCGTGCGCCGATCGCGAAGCGCTCGCGGCGGGGCCCGCGATGCCGCCGGAACCCGCCGTCCGCGCGCGGATCGATGCGCTGTTCGATCAGCTCGCACGCGCGCACGACAGCGCGACCGTCGACGACCTCGCTCGAGATCCGCTCGCGACCAGCCACCCACCGCTCGCCATCGCGATCGCGCTGTGGCGAGCCGAGGCGGCGACCACCGCGGGCCGCCACGACGAGGCACGCACCTCCGCGCGCACGGCGTTCGATCTCGCGCTGACCAACGATGATCGCCGAAGCGAGATCCGCGCCGCCACCGCGCTCGTCACCCTCGGTGCATTCGATACACGCCGCAAGGACGATGCGCTGCAGTGGGCTCGCACCGGCACCGCCGTGGTCGCGAAGCTCGACGCGCCCGAGGATCTCGATGCGAAGCTCGCGCTCGCCGAGGGCGGCGTGCAGATCGCATCCGCGGATGCCGTCGCCGCCGAGACCGCGTTCACGCGCGCGGTCGCGGACTACCGTCGGCTCGGCGCCGACCATCCGGGTCTCGGGGCCGCCCTCGCGCGCCTCGGCACCTCCGAGCTCGGGCGCGGCAGGCTCGAGGATGCGGCGGCGCACCTGACGGAGTCCGTGGAGCGCAGCGCCGCCGCGCTCGGCCCCTCGCACCCGGAGCTCGCGGCGCCGAACCTCAGCCTCGCGCTCGTCGAGGGTGGTCGTGGGCACTACGTCGATGCGATCGCGCGGATCGATGCGGCGGTAGATCTCCTGAAGCGCACCTACGGTCCGGATCACCTGATGCTGATCTACGCGTACGGCTCGCGCGCGTATCAGCAGCAGTTCCACGGCGATCCCGCCGCCGCCGAACGCGACTATCGCGAGGCCGCGCGCATCGCGCTGCTGCACTACGGCGCGGAGCACCCGATGGTCTCGCAGCTCGCCCTCGCGCGCGCGGATCTGCTCGCGCGCCGCGGCGACGGCGCCGAGGCCGTGGAGCTGGCCACACGCGCGAGAGAGATCGTCGCGAGCACCGCCGATGCGCGCGACCTCGGCGTGGCGTACGCCGACGCGATCCTCGCGCGCGCCCTCGCCGTCACCGGCAAGCGCGATGCCGCGATCGAGCACGCGCGCGCCGGCGTGGCCCGCTGCGATGCGTTCACCGCCGGGCTTCCGAGCGGGCCGTGCGCGATCGTTCATCAGGCCCTCGGCGAGGTCGCACGTGATCCCCGCGAACTCGAGGCCGCCGCCGCCGCGATCATCCATGGCACGCCCGATCCGGGGCGGCTCGCCGAGATCCGTCTGTCGCTCGCCCGATTGACCGGTGACCCCGCGGTCGCCGCGCTCGGCTTCCGCGAGTTCCCGCGCGACGGAGATCCCATGATTCGCGCGGGGTTGGAGGCGATCGTCCGGTAGCTGCAACCTTTGGGTGGGGTGCGGCAACTCCCTCGATATGCCCCCACGATCGAAGCTGCTACCGACCCTCCTGATCGCGTGCCTCGCGATCGCCTGTGCGTGCAAGAAGGACCAGAGCGCCACCGGCGCTGATGCCAAGCGCGCCATCGGTCTCTACGCCCAGGGCTTCAACGCCCTCCTCGCCGATCCCAAGCGCCTGGTCTCCGGCTACTTCTCGTCGCTGCCCGCCGACAAGGTGCCCGACGCCACGCAGAAGCCGAGCCTGCTCGACGCCGGCTTCGCGACCAGCAAGCTGAAGGAAGCGAAGGAGGCCTTCACGTCCGCGCACGATGCCGCGCCGGAGTCGCTCGCCTCGCTGCAGCCGGCGGCCGAGGCCGCGCTCGCCTCCGCCGAGAAGGCGATCGCGACCTACGTCGATGCCTATCGCTACTACGAGGCCGAGGGCTTCAAGGACGACAAGGGCGCGAAGGGCAAGCAGCTCCACGAGCAGATGATCGCCGCGTCGAACGCGTTCGATACGGGGATGGCGAAGCTCTCGGATGGAATGGAGGCCATCGAGGACGCGCAGACCACCGACGAGATCGCGAAGTACGCGAGCGACAAGGACTACAGCTACTGGTTCCGGTTCTACAGCCACGCCGTCAAGCCGCTCGTCGTCGCCGTGTCGCGCACGCGCACGCCCGACGATGCCGCGAAGCTACCGGCCATCGTGAAGTCGCTCGCGCCGATCGATGCCGAGCTCGCCGCGTTCGTGGCCAAGAAGGGCGCCGCGATCTCGAGCAGCTTCAAGACCTACGCCGATGATGCGATCGCGTTCCAGGGCGAGACCCGCAAGCTGATGCGCCTGCTCGAGGCGGGCAAGACGTTCGAGGACAGCGAGGTCGACCAGGCCGCCGATGCGGTGGTCCGCGCGTTCAACAACCTCATCAACATGGGCAACGCGCTCTATCAGATCGAAGGCGTCAACAACCTGAAGGACGAATAACCATGCAGTCATGGCAACTGATCTCGATGCTCCTCGTCGGCGGCGTGTTCGCTGCCTCGTTCGCGATGCGGAGCAAGCTCCGCGCCACCGCCGCGCAGCTTCACGATGGCGTGATGCCCGCGCTGCGCGCCGAGGTGGTCGCCGGCCGGAGCGCCGACGAGTCCGATCCGATCTGCGTGATCGCGACCCAGCGCAGCATGCTCTCGGCGAAGGTCTACTACGTCGCGGTCACGAACCGGCGCGTGGTGATCAAGCTCGCGGGTGGCGAGACGCGTAGCTTCGAGCGAAGCGCGGTGCAGATGTCGATCGCGCGGAAGCGGTTCGCGGACGTCGGCAACATGCAGACCACGTACACCGAGGGATGGGAGCTGATCGTGGTGCTCCCCGGGAACGACAAGAATGCGTGGCGTGTGTATGCCGAGGCGTACGGCATCCCGGAGCACGGCACGCAGGTGCAGGCGCTCGTCGCGAACCTCGCGTCGTAGTCAGGGGAGCTCGAGCGCGGCCACGTAGCTCGACCAGCGCGCCTGGAACGCGATCATGTCCGTCTCGCCGAGCACCGCGACCAGCGTCTGATATCCGCTCGGATCCTCGGCGCGCGCATCGCGTGCTCGACGATAGAACTCGCGGAGCAAGCCCTTCTCCTGCAGGTAGTACATGAGGTAGCGCGCCTGTGCGTAGTGCGTGCCGGCGCCCTTGCCGTAGAACTCGTTCGCGCCGAGATGCGTGAGCGCCTGGAACGTGGGTACGCCACCGTGGACGAGCGCGGCCTGCAACCCCGCGAGCCGCCAGTTCGTGCGACCGACGATGTGCCCCGCCTCCTCGGCGCTCTGCTCGAACAGCGAGCCGAGCCCTTCGTTGAGCCACGGCGGTGCGTTCGGAAAATCCGCCTCGACGTACGGATGCACGAGCTCGTGGACGAGCGTGCCGCCGCCGGTGGCGATGTTCATGAACAGCCCGGCGTTCTCGCTCGAGTAGAACCCGTACGGCGTGGTCGGTAGCTCGCCGGTGAGCGCACGCACGCTGAGTCCGTAGCTGCGCGCGTCCTCGAACAGATAGACGTCGAGGATCTTGTCGGGTCGCGCCGAGAAGAAATCTTGCTCGAGCATCGTCGCGGCCCAGCGCACGGTCTGCGCGTTGCGCGCGAGCGCGTCCGGGGTGCCGTTGCCGAGCACGACGAACGGCTGTTCGATCCGCACATCCATCGACAGCACGTTGTTCGCGATCAGCCGCTTTCGGAGCGCGGCGATGTGGGCGGCGTAGTCATCCTTGTTGGGCGCGATCGCTCGCGGCTCGACGCGCTTCGGCTCGGACGTCGTCGGTCCGCAGGCTGCCAGCATCGCGACACCGAGCACGAATCTCCCCATGCACGGGAGACGACTCGAGGATCCCGCGGTTGCAGTCGTGCCGACACGCCTGCGCAGCATCGCGACTGCGTACGCGTGAGGGCACGCCGTGCATCAGCGTGCCGTGTCTGTCATGATCGATTGTCCTTTCACGGGGTTAAACGATGCTGCGGAGGTCGGAGATGGTCGTGAACATGGTCCGTCCTTTCACTTGTGGGTCGCGATCGGGAACGGGTTCGGGTTCGGCATCGGCTGCGGGAACGGCAGCGGACGCGGCTGCGGGCCCGGCCACGGCACCGGCACCGGGTTCGGAAACGGCGGCTGCGGGATGCCCGGACCGGTGGTCGGCATGCGGATGCCACCGGTCGCGGTGACGAGCTCGGAATCGGTCAGTTGCTTCATGGTTCGATCCTCCGGGAGGTCTCTCCCAGCAGCCGACATGCCAGTGCTTCGCGCCCGGGTCTCGCGGCGTTGCGAGCGATCGCCTGCATCCCGCGGTGAGCGAACCGCTGCCCGCGCAACGCTGTGCGTCGTCAGCGGCTCGAGCGCCGCACGAGACCGCCATCGATCGGCTGGTCGAGCGCCCGCGCGGTCGCGGCGCGCGCCGCCTCGAGTGCGACAGGTCCGGCATCGAGCCGGAACGGGCTGACGCTCGGCAGATCGTCGAGCACGAGCGTGGTCATGTCGGGCCGCGTGGGGATCGAGAGCGGCGCGTTCCGCCGGCTCCACGGCGCGTGGTTGCTGATGTGATGGAACAGCACGCGGCCCGGCGGCACGCCCGCGAGGCCCGGGCGATCGAGGATGCCGCCGTCCCAGTGCGGGCGCCGATCGATCCACACCGGCTGGAACATCGCGGGCACCGCGCACGAGGCGCGAATCGCGGTCGAGAGATCACCGCGCTCGATCACCACCGTCTTGCGCGCGAGGATATCGAACGCGCTGATCCGCACGGGCACGCTGCACTGCTCGATGCGATCGATCGGCAAGAACCGGCGCAGCAGCGCATCGAACTTCTTGCCGGCGAGCAGGCCTGCGCCGAACCCCGGGTCCCAGAAGTCCTCGCGCCGCATCGACAATAAAAACCGCTCGAGCTCGCCGTGCTCCGCGCCGGCCGCCCACACGCCCGTGACCATCGCGCCGGCGCTCGAGCCCGAGACGTGCGCCGGCGACAGGCCCCGGTCGAGCAGCGCGGCGAGCATGCCGGTGTGCGCGTAGAACGAGAAGAACCCGCTCGACATCGCGAGGCCGAACGGCCCTTCTGCGAGCCAGTCTCCGAGGGTGACCATCGTTCTCGCCGAGCATAGCCGACGGAGCGCGTGTTATGACGAGCCCGTGAGCTCCTCCGACGCGCCGGCGCAGATGCCGAAGCAGATCCCCTACATCATCGGTAGCGAGGGCTGCGAGCGCTTCAGCTTCTACGGGATGAGAAACATCCTGACGCCGTTCCTCATCACCGTCCTGCTGCTGCAGAAGGGCGAGGCGAAGGACGTCTTTCACTCGTTCGTGATCGGCGTTTACTTCTTCCCGCTGCTCGGCGGGTGGATCGCGGACCGCCTGTTCGGGAAGTACCGCACGATCCTGTGGTTCAGCCTGATCTACTGCATCGGCCTGGGCACGCTCGCCCTGTTCCCGCGCGACCGCACCGCGTTCATGACCGGCTTGTTCCTGGTCGCCCTCGGCGCTGGTGGCATCAAGCCGCTCGTCGCCTCGTTCATCGGCGACCAGTTCGATGCACGCACGAAGCACCTCGCGAAGGTCGTGTTCGACGCGTTCTACTGGATCATCAACTTCGGCTCGTTCTTCGGCTCGCTGCTGATGCCGATCTTCCTGGTCGGCTTCGGACCGGAGATCGCATTTGGCATCCCCGCCGTGCTGATGCTGCTCGCCACCGTGGTGCTGTGGGCTGGCCGCCATATCTACGTGATGGTGCCCGTCGCGCCGGCGAATCCAAGCTCGTTCATCCGCGTCGTCAAGACCGCGCTGCTCGCGAAGGATCCGGCGCACGGGAACCTCGGGTTCTGGCTCGCCGTGCTCGGCGTGGTCGCCGCCGGCGCGACGTTCCTCCTCATCGGCACGCTCGATATCGTCCCGATCATCTGCCTCGCCGTCGTGGTGTTCCTCGTCTTCGGCGGTGTCGGCACCTGGATGCAGCTCGACCGTGCGCGCGGCGTTCACAGCGACGAGGCGGTGGATGGCGTGCGCTCGGTGCTGCGCGTGCTGATCGTGTTCGCCCTCGTCACGCCGTTCTTCTCGCTGTTCGATCAGAAGGCGACGGAGTGGGTGAACCAGGGCGGCACGATGCACGTGCCGACGTGGAACCTGATGACCGGTTGGGAGACCAACTTCCAGCCGGCGCAGATGCAGGCGTTCAACCCGTTGTTCGTGATGATCCTCATCCCGTTCAACAACCTCGTGCTCTACCCGTGGCTGCGCAAGCGCGGCTGGGAGCCCACGGCGCTGCGCAAGATGACCGCCGGCATCCTGTTCTCGGCGTTCGCGTGGATCGCCGCCGGCGTGCTGCAGCTCCAGATCGAGGGCAGCGCGGTGAAGTCGATCTCGATCTTCTGGCAGCTCCTCCCGTACGTCCTGCTGACGTTCGGCGAGGTGCTGGTCTCCGCCACCGGCCTCGAGTTCGCGTACAGCCAGGCGCCGCTTCCGATGAAGGGCGTCATCATGAGCTTCTGGAACCTCGCCACCACCGTCGGCAACCTGTGGGTGCTGCTGGTCGATGCCGCGATCCGCAACAAGAGCGTGATCGGCTCGATCGAATCGAGCGGCGTCAGCGTGACGACGTTCCTGATGTTCTTCTTCGCCGCGTTCGCCGGCCTCGCCGCGTTCGTGTTCTGGCTGTACACGCGCCGCTACACCTACGTCGACAACTACCGGGCCAGCGCCGGTGGTGGTGGCCCGAGCACGGGCTCGTCGCTCCCGACCGCGACCGCGCGAGAGACGTAGTCCGACAATGGGGTCCGACCCCATTGCCGTCCGATCGCCGGACAAGAAATGGGGTCCGACCCTATTCCGCGCGCTCGACCGTGCCGTTCGCGTGGCGAGCGAAGCGGCCCTCGGCGCGCGCGTGCACGGGCGCCTCGCTGTCCCACGGCCAGCCGCCGAACTTCGTGCGCTGGTAGTCCGCGAACGCCTGCTGGATCTCCTGCCGCGTGTTCATCACGAACGGGCCGTGCTGCACCACCGGCTCGCCGATCGGCCGGCCCTGGAGCAGGAGCAGCTCGACGGGCTCGGGCCCCGCGACGATCGGTACCTCGGCATCCGGCACGAGGGCCACGCCGGTGCGCACCGCGATGTCGCGGTCCGCGATCCGCGCCTGGCCCGCGAACAGGTAGAGCGTGCGGTTCGTGCCCGGCTTCGCGGCCGGCATCGACCACGTCGCGTTCGCGGCCATCTTGATCGTCCAGATCGCGAGGTCGCTCTCGGACTTCGACGCCCAGGAGCTCGGCGGTGGTGCGAGCGGAGAGGTCTCGCCGAGCTGGCCCGCGATCACGGTGATCACGGTCTCCCGGCCCGCTGCGTCACGCGCCACGTGCCGCGGGATCTGGTTGTCCCACAGCATCGAGAAGTGCGGCTCGACGAGCTTGTCGGCCTTTGGCAGGTTGAGCCAGATCTGGAACAGCTCGACGGGATTTGGCGCGCCCTGATCGAGCAATGGGAACATCTCGGAGTGGACGATGCCCTTGCCCGCGGTGAGCCACTGCGTGTCGCCGCCGCCGAACCGCGCGGCGGCTCCGAGAGAGTCGGAGTGATCGATCAGGCCGCGACGCACGATGGTCACGGTCTCGAAGCCGCGGTGCGGGTGGCCCGGGAAGCCGGGCACCACGTCACCGTGGTACATGCGCCAGCCGTCCTTGCCCTCGAAGTCCATGCCGAGGTTGCGGCCCGCGAGCGACGCGGCCGGGCCCATGCGGTCATTACCCGCCGGGTACTTGTCGTCGTGGTGAACGCAGAACAGAAACGGGTCCTGCGTCTGCCACGGAAATCCGAGCCCCATCGTCGCCGAAATGATGCCCTTGCTCATGGGATGCCAACGTAACGCCTGATTCCTCTGCCGTCACCGTCCCTCACGTTGAACAGTCCGTCTCGACGGCGACGCCGTACATCGCGCCTGCCATGATGGCCAGGCTGATGGCCGCGCCGCGCTCACCGATGCAGATCGGCTCGACGCGCTGGATCATGACCCTCGCGGCGATGACCGCCGTGATCGCGCTGTCGATCGACATGAGCCTGCCCGCGCAGCCCACGCTCGCGGCGACGTTCGACGTCGAGGATGCGACCGCCGGCCTGACGCTCTCGGTGTTCATGATCGGCTTCGCGATCGCGCAGCTGTTCGTCGGCTACCTCTCGGATGCGAAGGGTCGTCGCCGCGTGCTGATCGGTGGGCTCGCGCTGTTCTCGCTCTCGGCGCTCGCGTGCGCGTTCGCCCCCACGATCGAGGTGCTCCTCGTGTGCCGCGTGCTCCAGGCGATCGGCGGATCGGCGGCGCCGGTGGTCGCGCGCGCGATGGTCCGCGACACGCAACCCGCGCACCAGGTGGCGCGGATCCTGTCGACGATGCTCGCCACGCTCGCCATCGCGCCGATGATCGCGCCCACGCTCGGCAGCGCGCTCCTCGGTTGGTTCGGCTGGCGCGCGATCTTCGCCACGCTCGCGCTCCTCGGCCTGGCGCTGATGCTCGTCGCGATCCGCACGCTGTCGGAGACGCTGCCGATCGAGCGCCGTCAGCCCGCCTCGGCCGCCGGCCTGATCCGCGGCTTCCGCACGTTCTTCGCCACGCCCGGCACGCGCGTGCCGATGCTGATCAGCGCGGCGGCGTTCGCCGGGCAGTTCGCGTACATCGCCGACTCGCCGTTCGTCTACATGAAGGGCTTCGGCGTCTCCGACACGATGTTCTCGATCCTGTTCGGCCTCACCGCGCTCGCGCTGATCCTCGGATCACTCACCGGCCGCCGCATGCTCAACGCGGGACGCTCCCCCGGCGCGATGGTCGTGAGCGGCACGTCGCTCCTCGTGCTCGGCGGCATCCTCGTGACGATCGGCACCCGCTCCGACGCGTTCGGCATCGCGGGCTTCTTGGTGCCGATGATCATCTACTTCTTCGGCGTCGGCATCGCATCACCGAGCGCGATGGCGATGGCGCTCGAGCCGGTTCCGCAGATCGCGGGTACCGCGTCCGCGGCGATCGGGTTTCTGACCATGATCTCCGGCGCACTCGCGGGCTACGGAACCACGAAGATCGGCGGGAGTGATCCGCACGCGTTCGCGAAGGTCGTCGCCGTGATGGCGGTCGTCGCTGCCGGGTTCGCAGGCCTCGCCGCGTGGGCGCGTCGCCGCCGGCTCACCAGCGACTAGAAGCAGCAGCTATCGCGATAGCCGCACGTGCCGCACCGGTAGTGCGCGTGCTCGGGCTGCATCAGCGTGCTGCAGTTCGGGCAGGTCATCGCGAGATCGCAGGTGCCACGCGGCGACTGCGACGTGGTCGCCGCGCGCTCGATCGTGGTGGGCGGCTTCGCGACCTTCGCCGGATTGCCCGGGGTCAGGGCCACGTACGCCGAGGGCGGAAGCGTGCCGCGAGGGAACTTTTCCATGACCGGATCCCATAGCAGGCCCCTCTGACGAGTCCCGGAATCGCGAGGTAGGCGCACGACTTGCGCAGCCGGAGCAGGCTGCGACCACCATCACGAGCGCGCGCTGCACGCCTCCAGGATATCAGTCGTCGCGGGGGACCAGCGTGGGCCAGGTCTCGCCGCTCTTCGGATCGGTGAGCGTGACGTTGTCCTTGTACACGCGCGCGGTGCCGTAGAGCCGCGCCAGCGCGGTGGTCAACGGCAGCGACTGATAGCGCTCCGGGAACTGCTTCAGGATCTCGGCGCGCAGGATCTTGCCGTGGCGCGCGCTGATGGTCGGGAACAGGTGGTGCTCGACGTGATAGCCGAAGTCGAGGGTGATGAACTCGAGCGCGCGCGGCAGCGTGACGCTGAGCGAGTTCACGAGCGGATCGTTGACGTCCGTCAGCGGGCTCAGGTTGTGGTTCGTCATGATGAACGCCATCACGACCATGTTCGCGACCACGAACGGCAGCACGTAGATGAACAGGAACGGCACCGCGCCGACGAAGTACGCGATCGTGGCCCACATCCCCACGGCGAGGAAGAACTCGACGATGGCGCGCCGGTGCATGCCGGGCGAGAGGATGTTGAGCTTCTGCGCGCCCCAGAGCATCTGCTGGCTCTGACCGGTGAAGCCGACCGCGAGGCTGAGCAGGCTGATCAGCCGGCGACGGCCGAGACCGAAGTGGTCCGCCATGATCCGCGAGCCGCGCTGGGTCTCGTACTCGATCATCGTCGGGTACATGTCCGGATCGACGCCGGCCTTGCCGCAGTGGTTGTGGTGCACGCGGTTGTGCCACGCGGTCCACAAGGTCGGCGACAGCGTGAACGGCGCGAGCGTGATGAAGCCGATCAGCTTGATCGCCGTTTTGCCCTTCACGACCGCGCCGTGCATGGTCTCGTGGCCGAGGAACACCATGCCGGAGAGCGAGATGCCGATGACGATCGAGAGCAACGGCCACGACCACATCGGCACGCGGCCCGAGACCATCAGCCACGACAGCGTGCCGATCAGGCCGATGTGAAACGGCAGCCAGAGCACCCGCGAGGTCGCCGGCTCGAACACGTGCGCGGGCAGCGTCGGCTTGATGGCCTTGGCGTAAGTAGCGACGGTGCGGAGCTCCATGGGGGCTCCGCTTTAGAGCACGGTTCGAGGCCTGTCACCAGCCGATGCCGGCCTCGATCGACGCGAAGGACTGGAGGTCAGACTTCGTCGTGGCCAGCTCGTCGGCGTGGGCGAAGTACGCGAGCCCTGCGGTGCCGGTGACCACGAAGTCGAAGCCCCTGTAGAGCGGCGCGAGCCACTGCGCAGAGACCGCGGCCTCGGGCCCCGAGGTCGAGCCGCGGTCGGCATCGGGAGAACCGAAGATGAAGCCGGGGTTATCGCGGCCGACCTGCATCTCCGAGAATCCCACGCCACCGCGCGCGTGAAGGGTGCCCTTCCACAGCGAGCGCTGGACCACCGTGTAGTTGATCCGGTAGTGCGACATCTCCTGGCCCGGATCGTTGTGGATCAACTGCTGGCCAGTTCCGCATGCCTCGACGCCGAACCCGAGCGCCACGTTGACGTCGAGGCACACCGTGGGCCGGCCGTTGGTGTCGCTCGAGGCGAAGCCAACGCGGAAGTTGAGCCGGTTGTGGATCGGCGGGTGATCGCTCGCCTCCTTGCCGCTGCCGTCATCGGCCGGATCCGCGTCAGCGAACACCGGCACGGCGAGCAGGGCGAGGACGAGGATACGTCGCACGCTACGACTATCCCACGCCCACGCCCCGATGGCGCGTGATCAAGGCGTCTTGGCCGGATCGTCGGGTGCCGCAGCATCACTGCCGCCGCCACGACCACCGCGACGGCCGCCCCACATGGTGGAGCGCATCGCGTCCATCGACTTCTGCAGCTCCTCTGCCGAGACCTCGCCGTTCTTGTCGGCGTCGATCGTGGAGAGCTCGTCGCCCAGGCGCCGCGCCATGCGCGACTCCTTGAGCTCGTCGATCGTCAGCTTGCCGTCGCCGTTCGTATCGAGACGCTTCTTGGTCTCGGCCATGCGCACCTGCCGCGCGGCATCGCGCTCGGCGTCGGAGATCTGACCGTCGCCGTCCTTGTCGAGCTCGGCCATCCGCTCCTTGCGGCGCTCTTCGCGGCGCGCGCGGCGATCCTCGTCGCGCTCGGCCGGATCGCCGTCGAGCGACGGGCGCTCGCGCTCGTCGTCCATGCGGCGCGGGCGCTGCTGCGGTGGGAGATCGATCTTTCCAGATCGACCCTTGGAGGCAGACTGCTCGGCCGGGGGCGCCGCGCTGCCCGCCGTGGACTCCGCGCCATCGGTCTTGCAACCGGCGGCGAAGAGCAAACTGGCGATGAGGGGGAGGCAGAGCTTCATGACGCTCGATCGTTAGAGCAAGCGTCGGGCCGTAGCGCAAGCACTGGTTTCTTCTAGAGCACCGATCGGTTTCTCGCCTCAGTAAAATCGATCGCTTAGCGGGTCCGGATCGACAGCGGGGGGCCGATCGTGATCCGCTCCCAGCACGATGGCCATCAAGCGCTGGAGTCCGAGCGAGATCCCGAGTCGCCAGG
>JBBRED010000086.1:0-25037 GCA_038203335.1 Haliangiales bacterium
AAAGAATGAATTCGACCTGCGACGAGCAAGTGCCGTCAGCAACCTCGAGGTCATTCAGCGACAGCTCGAGGCTTCAGCCGCCACCACGACCATGGCCAGGGCTGCATGATCGCGATGGATTCAATCCGGTCGCTGCTCTAGGCCATGAAGTTGTGTGTATGCGCCGCCTGCAGCCCGCCCTGCAGCGTTCGCGCATCCCTGCGATTTGCCCGGATGCTCGCGATCACCGAGATCCCGATACATACGGCGATCACGCCGACCGAGGTCAGTGGTGCGATCGTCACCCACGCCGCGGCGAGCAACTTGCCGCCCGCGAACGCGAGCACCGCGGCGAGGCCGAAGCGCAGGTAGCGAAGATCGGCGAGCGCACCTGCGAGCACCACGTAGAGCGCACGCAGGCCGAGGATCGCGAACAGGTTCGAGCTGTAGATGATGAACGGCTGCTCGCTGACCGCGAACGCCGCGGGCACCGAGTCGATCGCGAACACGACATCGGTCAGCTCGATCGCGACGAGCGCGAGGAACAGCGGCGTGGCAACGCGGCGACCGTTCTCGCGCGTGAAGAACTTGTGGCCGTGCAGCGTGCGGGTCCACCGCACGTGCTTCTCGAGCCAGCGCAGCACCAGGCTCTCCTGATCCGGATCGGGAGCGCGCAGCAGCTTGAACGCCGCGATCATCAGGATCGCGCCGAACACGTAGGTCAGCGCGTGCCACTGCTGGATCGCGGCCGCGCCGACGAAGATCAGCACACCGCGGCTCGCGATCGCCCCGAAGATGCCCCACGTCAGCACGCGGCGCTGCTCTGCGACGGGGATCTTCAAGGCGCCGAACACGAGCAAGAACACGAACAGGTTGTCGACCGACAGGCTCTTCTCGAGCAGGTAGGCCGCGAGGAACTCCTCGCCGGCGGCGGCGCCGAACCGCGCCCAGATCCAGCCACCGAACGCGAGCGACACCGCCACCCACACGCCGGTCCAGACCAGCGCGCGGCGTTTCGAATCCACACGATCTCCTCGATGCGCGAACAGGTCGAGCGCGATCGAGGCAACAACAAGTGAAGCCAGCAGGGCCCAGGCCCATACCGGCACGACGAGTGACGACATGTCACCTCCGCAGCCAAAGGGTTTCGTTCGAGAGTTAGAAACTCACGCGAACGAAGCCCGAGGCGGCCGGAACACGCGCGCCGCTTCCGGCGACGGATGCTCCACCTCGGTGCCATGCAGAACGAGCGGGATCAACTGGAAGCTCGGGACCGTGACCTGCACGAGCTCGACGCCCAGCGCATCCATCGGCTCCCCATCGGCGACCTCGGCGAGCGCGCCGATCGAGTCGGCGGTGACGACGTCGGCCGGTCCTCCGCGCCCGGTGGCAGTTGCCACCGCGAGCACGATGAGAAGGACGAGGCGAACGAACACTGGCGAACAGTGTAAGTCCTCGGGAGCCGATGTCGACTCCCTAACGGTCGGGACTTCGCGCGATCCAGACCACATGATTCGCGCCACTTCCGGCCCGTGGGGGAATCTTGTGGATCTCGACGTCGAAGCCGCGGCCGCGCAGGCGCCCGGTGAACCCCTTGTCATCGGCGACCGACCACACGCCGAACCGGCCCGCCGGAGCGAGCGCCCGGCGCGCGCGCTCGAGGCCGCCGACCGAGTACAGGCTCGCGTTGCCCGGAGCGGTGAACGCATCGGGGCCGTTGTCGACATCGAGCAGGATCGCGTTGAACACACCGTTCGCGCGGGCGATCAGCGGGCCGACATCGCCCTGCACCACCTCGACGCGCGGATCGCCGAGCGGATTGCCCGCGAGGTGCGCGAGCGGCCCGCGGTTCCATTCGATCACCTCGGGCAGCAGCTCGGCGATCACCACGCGCGCGTCGGGTGCGAGCACGTCGAGCGCGGCGCGCGCCGTGAAGCCCATGCCAAGGCCGCCGACCAGGACGCGGATCCCGGTGCGGGCGGCAAAGCCCGCGCAGCCGCGCGTGGCGAGTTGATCTTCGGATTGATGCAGCCGACTGTTCATCAGCTCGGCACCGCGCAAGCGGATCGCGAACTCTTCGCCACGTTTGCTGAGCACGAGGTCTCCCGCGGGGACCTTTGCGCGCCCGAGCTCTTTCCACGGGATCACGCGAGCGATGTTACCATCGGCGCGTGGTGGACGACGACCTGCGCACGACGCCGGCCGACCCGATGCCCGCGCTCGACGCTGTCCGCAGGACGCTGGCGGTCGCCGAGGGCAAGGCGCTGCCGCGTCTGTACGCCGTGTTCGCCGGCTTCGACCCCGGCGACGACCTCGAGTCCCACCTCGATAGCGGCGAGGCGATCGGTCGCTTCATCGTGGCCGGGCCCGCGATCCCCACCTCCGGGCACGAGGCCCTCGCGCGCCTGCAGTTGCTGGTCGATCTCCTCGAGCGCGTGCCCGAAGCGAAGGCGCGGTTCCAGGCGCTCGTGCGATCGATCCTCACGCAGACCCGCGGCATCAAGCTGTTCGGCGAGGTCGGCATGCCCAACGATCGCGGTCTGTGGGCGGAGACCACCGATCGCCTGGCGCGCAAATTACTCCCCGAGGCGCCGGCGCCGCACGAGCTGTGGCGGCTCGCCGGGCGCATCATCCGCTCGCTCTCCGATCTGAGCTGGCTCGGCCCGGCCGCGGATCCTCTGCTCCACAAGCTCGCCGCGATCGGCGGTACGGCGTGGGAGCCGATCCGTACGTCGATCATCGATTCGATCAGCATGCTGACCACGCGCCTCGCGGCCCTCGGCATGGCCGAGCAGTTCCGCACGCGCACCTCGGTCACCGGCGTGCGCGACTCGCCGCTGTACCACCTCGCGCGCGCGCGTCCGTCGGAGATGCCGGCGCTGATCGAAGCGTGTCGACGTCACCTCGATCAGGTGCGCATCGCGCTCGAGGACAGCGGCGTCTCGATCGATGTCGTGTACTCGCTCGATTCGATCGACCGCGGGCTCAATCGCATCGAGCTGCTGCTGCCGTTCGTGGATCCCGATGACGAGCTCGAGCCGACGTACGAGATCCGCGCGGTGATCGCGGCCGTGGGGCGCGGCCTCGTCGGGGCGCGCAGCTTCATGCAGCTGATGTCCGATAACCTGCGCCTCCTCGCGCGCAAGGTCATCGAGCGCGCGGGCAAGACGGGCGAGCACTACGTCACCTCGTCGCGACGCGAGTACTTCAAGATGCTCGGCTCGGCGGCCGGCGGTGGCGTGCTCACGCTCGGCACCGCCGTCGCGAAGTACATGGTGAAGTGGCAGCACTTCGCGCCGTTCATCGACGGAATCATGTCGAGCGTGGTCTACGCCGGCAGCTTCCTCGTGATGCAGCTCGTCGGGTTCACGCTCGCGACGAAGCAGCCGTCGATGACCGCCGCCGCGCTCGCCGGCACGATTCGCGACCGCGCAGGTCCGGGCCGGCTCGACGAGCTCGTGCCGCTGATCGCCCGGATCGCGCGCTCGCAGTTCGCGGCGGCCGTGGGCAACGTCTCCGCCGTGATCGTCACGGCGCTCGCGTTCGACCTGCTCTACCAACGCGTGGCCGGCCATCCGTTCCTCGACGAGGCCACGTCGAAAGGTGTGGTCAGCTCGTTCGATCCCCTCGGCTCGGGAACGATCTTCTTCGCCGCGTTCACCGGCGTGCTGCTGTGGCTGTCATCGCTGGTCGCCGGCTGGTTCGAGAACTGGGTGGTCTACCGGCGGCTCCCCGAGGCGATCGAGCACCATCGCTGGGGCGAGACCCTCGGCAAGGCGCGCATGAAACGCTGGGCGCGCTTCCTCGAGCACGAGGCTTCTGGTTTCGGTGGCTCGATCGCGCTCGGCTTCCTGCTCGGGCTCGTGCCCGTGTTCGCCAAGTTCTTCGGCCTGCCGCTCGACGTGCGGCACGTGACTCTGTCGTCGGGCTCGCTCACCCTCGCGCTCCACTCGGTCGGCATCGACTCGGTGGGCTGGGGCGCGGCGATCTCGGCGATGGTCGGCATCGCGATCATCGGCCTGTTGAACTTCGGCGTCAGCTTCGCGCTCGCGCTCCTCGTGGCCCTGCGCGCGCGCGACGTTCCGCAGGGCGAGCGGCTCACGCTCCCCGGCGCCGTGTTCAAACGGTTCCTCAAGCGGCCAATCGAGTTCTTCTATCCGCCGGGCGAGCCGCGGGCCGCGACGGTGCCGGCCGAGCGTCCAACCCCTCAGGATCTCTAGCGAACCGAGAAATCACGCAACCGGGGACGCGCGCCGTCGATATGCCTCGTCATGAAGAGCAACCAGGTCGGGTTCGATATCGGCGTGACGAAGCTGTCGATCGGGAGCACGGACGATCTCGATCTCCAGGTCACCGCTCAGTACAACCCGAGCCAGCTCGAGCTGCAGCGCTCGATCGAGTGGAAGCGCAACGGCAACAAGAAGGACAACCGGGCCGACTACCGGAAGGACCCCAAGCCCGACAACGAGCTCGAGTACATCGGTGGCGACGGTCGTACGCTGACGCTCGAGCTGCTGTTCGATGGGTTCGAGACCGAGACCTCGATCGAGCCGCTGATCGAAGCGCTCGACCAGATGGCGACGCTGCGCACCGATGCCAAGGATAACGATCCGCGTCCGCACCAGTGCGTGATCGTGTGGGGCACGGATGGCATCAAGCCGCTGGTCTGCGTGATCGAATCGATCGGGGTGAAGTACACGATGTTCGACCGAGGCGGTCGGCCATTGCGCGCGGTCGCGACCGTCAAGGTGAAGGAGGCGTCGGTGTCGAAGTTCGATCGCACCGGCGTGCACGGCACTCGGTACCCGGACGTCAATGGCTATACCCACGACATCCCCCGAGGTGTTCCTCGCTATAACGGGGTACCCTCGAAGAAGTGAGGCGGGCGCATGTGGATCCGGCGTTGAGCGTGGTCGTTCACGCGGCACGCGCGCTCCGGTACGACCACCCCGCCGCGTCCACCGACGATCGCCCCGATCACGTGCGCGCGGCCTCGGGCCTCGCCGTGCAGGGCGGCCGGCTCGTCGTGATCCAGGACGACGCGTCGTTCTTCGCCATGGTCACCAGCGATGGCGTCTCGGCGGTCAAGCTGCCGCGCGGCCTCGATGGCCGGCGCCGCTTCGAGGTCGCGATCGGCAACAAGCTCGACAAGCTCGATCTCGAGTCGTGCGTCGTCGTGGGTGACGAGCTGTGGGCGTTCGGCTCGGGCTCGCTTCCGATCCGCGACAAGATCTGCCGCGTCCAGCACTCCACGCCGCGCGTGCTCGAAGCCGCTCCGTTCTACAATCGCCTGCGCGACGCCCTCGGCAGCGCCGTCAACATCGAGGGCGTGGCCCGGCTCGGCAACGAGCTCTGGCTGTTCCACCGCGGCAACACCGGCGGTAACGACCTCGGGCCCGCGATCCTCCAGGTCTCGCTCGACGGCCTCCGCGCCTGGCTCGATGGTCGCGCCGCCCTCCCCGCCATTCACGCGATCGAGGGCTTCGACCTCGGTGCGATCGCGGGTCAGCGCCTCGGCTTCACCGATGCCGTCGCGCGCGCGGACCACGTGCTCTACCTCGCCACCGCCGAGGCCGCGGCGAACGCCATCGACGACGGCGCCATCCTCGGCTCGCACCTCGGCGTGATCACGCGCGACGCCGTCCGCGCCGCGCCGCTCGTCGGCCTCGATGGTGCGCCCGTCAAGGCCGAAGGCCTCGCCCTCGATCCCGACCGCCCGGGCCGGGGCTGGGTCGCGCTCGATCCGGATGATCCCGAGAAACCCGCGACCTTGCTCGAGATCGAGCTCGTTGGCCCGTGGTGAGGATGTGCCTTCTGCCACGCGCTGCCAGCGGTGATTGAGGTAGCGTCGTGGGCATGAAGAACGCCTCCTATCTCGCTTTCGCTCTGCTCGGGCTCGCTGCGTGCGGCGACGACGGCGGCACGAATCCCCCGGACGTCGATGCGGCCGTCGTCAACACGACGATCACCATCTCGGGCGTAGCGTCGGAGATCACCGCGACTGGCCGCACCCCGCAGGAGGGCGTCGTGGTGAACGTCTACAAGGTCTCCGATGACTCCATGATCGGGACGGCCACGAGCGCCGCCGACGGCACCTACTCGATCACCGCGCAGAGCAACGGCGCTGCGATCGATGGCTACCTCAAGGCGACGAAGGCTGGACTCAAGGACACCTATCTCTATCCCCCGGGCCCTCTCTCGACCGACTTCTCGGGCGCGACCACGCTGATGCTCAAGGCCAACACGCAGGGCCTCGCGAACCAGCTCGCCGGCGCGGCGGCTCCCGATCCGCTGAAGGGCTGGATCGGCGTGCTCGTCGTCGACGGGCCGACCGCAGGCGCGATGGCCGTGATGGGCGCAACCATCACCGCCACGCCGACCGGCGAGATCCACTACAACGGCTCCGCTGGCGTTCCGCAGGCGCAGGCGATGAGCACCGCCGCGGATGGCATCGGCTACGCGATGAACGTCCCCGCCGGCCAGATCATGGTCGGTGCGACGAAGACCGGTCTGACGTTCAAGGCGCACGCGATCAATGCGCGTGCAGACAAGATCACGCTGACGCTCGTCGCCCCGTGATCTGAGCTACCGTCCGTCGGTGGACCAGCCGACGAGCGCGCCGGCGGCGCGGAAGCCGTTCTACAGCACGCTCTACTTCCGCGTGCTGGTCGCGATCGCGCTCGGCGTGCTCCTCGGCGTGTTCAATGCCGAGCTTGCCGTGCGCATGCGTCCCCTCGGGGACGCGTTCATCAAGCTCGTCAAGATGACGATCGCGCCGCTGATCTTCTGCACGGTGGTCGTCGGCATCGGCTCGATGAAGTCGATGCGAGCGGTCGGCAACGTGGGTGGGCTCGCGATCCTCTACTTCGAGATCGCGAGCAGCATCGCGCTCGTCATCGGCCTCGTGGTGGTGAACTTCGTCGGGCCGGGCGTCGGGATGAACATCGATCCGAGCAAGCTCGATGTCGGAGCGGTCGCGCAGTACACGGGGCCGGGGAAGATGAAGAGCACGATCGAGTTCCTGCTCGACATCATCCCAGATGCGTTCGTCGGCGCGTTCGCGCGCGGCGAGCTGCTCCCCGTGCTGCTGCTCGCGATCCTGTTCGGCTTCGCGCTCCACCAGACCGGCGAGCGCGGCAAGCCGGTGCTCGACCTCATCGATCGCGTGGGGCACGTCGTGTTCGGCATCGTCTCGATCATCATGAAGGCGGCGCCGATCGGCGCGTTCGGTGCGATGGCGTTCACCGTCGGTGCGTACGGGCTCGGTACCCTCGCGTCGCTCGCCGAGCTGATGGCGTGCTTCTACGGCACGTGCCTGATCTTCATCTTCGGCGTGCTCGGCAGCGTCGCCGCGTTCCACGGGTTCTCGATCGTGAAGTACCTGCGGTACATCCGCGAGGAGCTATTCATCGTGCTGGGCACATCGTCGTCGGAGTCGGCGCTCCCGCGCATGATGACGAAGCTCGAGAACCTCGGCGCGAGCAAGCCCGTCGTCGGCCTCGTGGTGCCGGCAGGCTACTCGTTCAACCTCGACGGCACCTCGATCTACCTGACCATGGCCGCCGTCTTCATCGCGCAGGCCACGAACACGCCGCTCGGCATCGAGCAGCAGATCGGCCTGCTCGGCATCCTGCTGCTGACCAGCAAGGGGGCCGCCGGCGTCACCGGCAGCGGCTTCGTGGTGCTCGCCGCCACCCTCGGAGCCGTCGGTCACGTACCCGTCGCGGGCCTCGCGATCATCCTCGGCATCGATCGCTTCATGTCGGAGGCGCGCGCGATCACGAACGTGATCGGCAACGGCGTGGCGACCATCGTGGTCGCGAAGTAGTGCGGCGAGCTCGACGAGAAGCGGCTGCACGAGCAGCTGGCGCTCGGGCCACCACCGTAGCTCACCAGCTCGAGCCGGCGCCGCCGCCGCTCGAGCTCCCGCCGGAGAACCCCGACGAGGACGAGGATGACGAGGAGAACGACGACGTCGACGAATCGGAGGACGACGACGTCGACTGCGTGAGCTGCGACGTGTAGCGGATGTGCGTCGCGACGTGGTTGCAGTTCGCGCAGCTCTCGCGGACCTCGACCTGGCCGCCGTGATCGTAGGTGGCGGAGACCAGCGTGGTGGAGGTCGAGGTCATCGTCTTGTACGCGCAGCTGGAGCACGTGCCGTACCCCGAGAACCACTTGCCGTGACGCAGCGTGCGCGAGGCCTGGCAGCCTGGACAGATCAGGACCTCGTAGTCGACGGAGCGAATGCGCTCCTCGGTGCGCTGACCCTCGTCGAGGTGAGCGTCATCGGCGACCTCGTCGAGCGCGGTCATGGGGCGCGGCGGCGTGCACTCGAAGCAGATGCGGCGACGGCGACGCTGGCGCAGCGCGAGCGCGGTGCCGCCGCCGCCGAGCAGCGAGAGGCCGCCGAGCGCGATCGGGAGGGTCGCGCTGCCGCCACCACCGCTCGAGGAGGAGGACGTCGTGGCCGGCGTGGGATCCGGGGCGAGCGGCGCGCTGACGGGCTGCGTCGACGGATCGGGCGGTGCGGTCACCGTGCCGTCGGAGCGGTACTCGCCCGCCGGGGCGGTGCTGGTGGATTCGCCGGGCGCGTCGCGCAGGTGATCGACGATGGACTGGACGCCGGCGATCAGGCCGAGGTCGAACCGCTTCGCCTTGAACGCGGGAACCATGTCGTTCGCCTGCATGCTGGCGAGCCACTCGGCGGAAAGCGCGGCCTCGATCCCGCGGCCGGTCTCGACCTCGAGGCGGCGCTTGCTCATCACGAGGAGAACGAGCACGCCGTTGTGGGTCTGTGCGGAGCCGATGCCCCAGGTGTTGAACAGGCTCGTCGCGAACTGCTTCGGCGTGCCGGCCACGTCATCGACCGTGACGATCGCGAGCTCGATCCCGCGGCGGGTGTGCAGGCCCTCGGCGAGCGCATCGAGCTTCGCCTCCGCGTCGGGCGGGAGGACGCTCGCCTGATCCGTCACCCAATGCGTTGGGCGCGGGCTCGGGACGTCGGCGACCGAGACCACATTCATCACCGCGACCGCGAGCAGCGCCAGCATCCGGAGATCATCTCATCGAACAGCTGTCCGACAATGGGGTCGGACCCCATTACCGGACAGTTCGCGGGGTTGCGCGATTGTTCACGATCGCCTGTCACGTCGGGCGCGCTGCCGACACTGCTTGTCATGACCCACAAGCTCGCCGCCATCGTCCTGCCCATCGTCATCGCCTGCGCCGCGGATGCGCCGCCGCCGGAGATGCCGGCCAAGATCTTCGACTTCTCTGGCTCGGGGCTGGCCGAGCTGGTGCCGATGCAGGCGCCGAAACGGGGCGCGAGCATCAAGACGATGCTGCGCTACGGGATCCGCCAAGCGCAGCCCGCGCTGCTCGGCTGCTATGACGCGTATGGCCGCGACGCGCGCGGCACGATCGCGCTGAGCCTGCGTCTGAGCGGTACAATGGTCGAGTGGGTCGATGTCGGCGTGTCGCTCGACGGGGCGATCGATGAGCGCCTCACCGACTGCATCCGCGACACCGCCATGACGATCGAATTCCCGCCGATGCCCGAGCTGGGTGATGCCCAGGTGAACTACCCCTTCACCGTCGGCGCATGAGCGATCCGCGCGACTTCGAGGCGCTCGTGCGACGGCATCAGGGCGCCGTGTGCGCGGTCGCGTTCTCCGTGCTGCGCGATCGCGCGCGAAGCGAGGAGGTTGCGCAGGACGCGTTCTTGATCGCGTGGCAGAAGCTGCCGACGCTCGCCGAACTGCCAGCGCTGCCCGCGTGGATCTGCGGGATCGCGCGCAACCTGGCGCGCAATGCGGCGCGCCGACCGAAGGACACCGCGATGGAGACCGATCCGATCGCGACGGAGACGCCGCTCGATGCGGTGCTCGACCACGAGGCCGATGACATCGCCGCGCGCGCGCTCGCGGCGCTCGCCGAGAGCGATCGCGAGGTGGTGGTGATGTACTACCGCGGCGATGGCTCGGTCGCCGAGGTGGCCGCGACGCTCGGCATCACCGAGCCCGCCGCGCGGCAGCGGCTGCATCGCGGGCGCGAGCGCCTGAAGTCTGCGGTCGCGGCGGTCGAGGCATCGCTGCGCGCGACGCGGCCAGGCCCCGCGTTCACGGCCGGATGCGTGGCGGCGCTCGCCACCGGCGTGCTGCCGGCGAGCGCCGATGCGGCCACGGTGGCTCCCACCGCATCGGTCGGCCCCGCGGCGATCGCCGGCGGCGTGCTCGCGCTGATCGGCATCGGCGTCGGGGTGGCGGTGTACGCGACGAGCGGTCACGACTCGAACGCCGTCGAGAAGCGGGTGGCGACGGAGCGCGCCGCGCACACCACGGTGCCGGCGACCCAGAGCGCCGCGGATGCCGGAGCGGCCGGCGTCGTGCGCCGCATCGCCCCGGAAGCGCGCATCACCATCGCCCGCGCGATCGCCTCTGCGCGCCAGAAGCGCGCGAGCGCACCATCGGCCACCGTCGAGCCGCCGGCGAAGATCTACGACTTCTCTGGCGCGGTGCTCGACGATCTCCGCCGGATGACGCCGCCGAAGCCGGGCAGCCCGCTCTCGAAGACCACGATCCGCTACGCGATCCAGGAGATCCAGCCGCTGCTCCTCGAGTGCTACACCGAGGCCGCCCCGCGTCTCGCGCGCAAGGACGGCACGATCGCCGTCACCATCCGCCTCGTCGGCGAAACCGACCTCGGGACGATCGTCGACTCGGTGACGCTCGGTGGCGACGAGCACATGCTCGCGGACGCGTCGCTCTCGGAGTGCATGCGCGAGACGCTGATGACCGTCGAGCTCCCGTCGATGGCCGCGCCCGAGACGTGGGACGTCAACTACCCGTTCGTCGTGCGTTAGAACGTACCGGCGATCCCGAGCGTGCCGCCGCCATCGCCGGCATTGACGGTGACGGTCCAGCTCGGCGACTCCTCGCGATACAGATGCCAGGTCTTGCGCGGCTGCGTGTACGCGATCAACCAGCCGACGGGCAGGCTGGTCGCGAACGACGTGGCCCCCACGGCGAACGACCGCCGCTTCCACAGGATCAACCCGCCCGCGGCGTTCATCGCGAACCCGCCGATGTGCGTGAGCCAGAAGCTCTGCCGCTCCTGGCTCGCGAGCTTCTTCACCGAGCCGCGTAGCGCGGCCAGCTCCGCGCACCGATCGGCGTTCGCGTCGGGGATCCGTACGCGCAGCGGCGTCACGATGCGCGACAGCATCCCGATGGTCGCCTTCGCGCCGCCGACGTACATCGCCTCCTTGAAGTCATCGTTGAACGTGCCGAACGGATTGGTGTGGGTCGCGGCGAGGGTGAACTGCAAGATCGCCGCGGAGCCGAGCGCCACCGTCCAGGCGGTGTTCCAGCGGAACACGGCGGGCTCGACGGCCACGAGGTGCGCGCGCAGGCGGTCGGCGTCGACGGCGCAATCGGCGTGCACCACCCGCGGAGAGGCCGCGAGCAGCAGCGCGGCCACGACGACAGATCTCACGTGGGGATCGGCTGATTGATCACGAGCCAGTACAGGCCGAGCTGGCGCACGGCCTCGACGAACTGCGTGAAGTCGACGGGCTTGCGAACGTACGAGTTCGCCCCGAGGCCGTAGCTGGTGACCACGTCCTGCTCCTGGATCGACGAGGTCAGCACCACGACGGGCAGCAGCCGCGTGCGTTCGTCGGCGCGGATCTCGCGGAGAACCTCGAGGCCATCGATCTTCGGGAGCTTGAGATCGAGCAGCACGACCTGTGGGACTTCGTCGGGGGACCGGGACGCGTGAGCGCCGCGCGAGAACAACCAGTCGAGCGCCTCGGCGCCATCGCGCACCACGATGACCCGGTTGAGGATGTTGGACTTCTTGAGCGCGCGGAGCGTGAGCTCCTCGTCGCTCGGGTTGTCCTCGACCAGCAGGATCACACGCTCGCTCATACCACTTCCTCCGTACCCAGCGTGAAGTAGAAGGTGGCGCCGACGCCCGGCGTTCCCTCGGCCGCGACCTGGCCGCCATGACGATGGATGATCCGCGCCACGGTGGCAAGACCGATGCCCGTGCCCGGGAACTCGGCCTCGGTGTGGAGGCGCTGGAACACACCGAACAGCTTCGCGGCGTACTGCATGTCGAAGCCGGCGCCATTGTCGCGGATGGCGAACGCGCGGTGACCGCCGCGCTCGGTGGCGAACATCTCGATACGCGCCGCCGCGCTCTTCGACGTGAACTTCCATGCGTTGGCGAACAGGTTGTCGAGCGCGATCGAGAGCATGCGCGGATCGGCCTCGGCGGAGAGGTGAGGCTCGATCTCGACGCTGACGTGGCGCCCCGGCTCGAGGCGCTGGAGCGAGGCGACCGAGGTGACCGCGAGCGCGGTGAGATCCACGGTACCGATCTTGAGCTCCGAGCGCGTGACCTTCGATAGGTTGAGGAGATCGTCGATCAGGAGCGCCATACGCTGCGCGGATTCGCGAACGCGATCGAGGTAGCGCCGGCCCACCGCGTCGAGCTTGTCGCCGTAGTCCTCGATCAACGCCTGGCTGAAGCCGTCGATGCCACGCAGTGGGGCGCGAAGATCGTGCGCGACGGAGTAGCTGAACGCCTCGAGCTCCTTGTTCGCGCGCTCGGCCTGGTCCTTCGCACGGCGGAGATCACCCTCCGCGCGCTTCCGATCCGTGATGTCCTGCGAGATGCCGAGGAGGTAGAGCGGCGCACCGTCGTGGTCGAGGATCGGGACCTTCTTGGTGTGAAGCCAGCGCTGCCCGTTCGCGGTCTTGATCGGCTCCTCCGCGATCTCGACGAGCTGCTTGTTGTGCAGCGTCTCGCGGTCCTTGCGCTGAAAGAACTCGGCTTCGGCGGGCGGGAACAGATCGAGATCGGTCTTGCCGATGAGTGCCGACCGCGGCACGCCGAGCAGCTCCTCACCCGCGCGGTTGAAGCGCGTGAACGCGAGGCGATCCGCTTCCTTGACGAACACCATGTCGGGGATGTGCTCGATCACCGCATCGAGGAAGCGGTTCGCCCGCAGCGCTTCCTCCTTGGCCGCGCGGATCGCGTCGGTCTCCAGCACTCGCACGGTGAGCCGCGCGTTCGCGATCGCCATCGCGGCATGGTTTCCGAGGTCCTCGACGAGGTCCGCGTCCAGCTCGTCGAGCGGCGGCTCGGCGGTCCGATGGCGAACGACGACGATGACGCCGAGCACGTCGCCCCGCACGCGCATCGGTGCGTACACCGCGCCGCAGACTCCGATGCGCCGGTTGAGCTCGTACAGGCTGGGTGCCATCCAGTCCTTGAAGATCGAGAGGTCGAGGTTGGGCAGCAGCAACGGCTTCCCGCTCGCCAGCACCTGCTGTGTTACCTGCGGCTTGAACCCCTTCGCAAACTCGATCACGAACTCGGCGAGCAACTTGGGATCGGGGTCGTACATCGCCGCCAGGACGAGCTCACCGTCGGGCTCGGAGAGCATCACGATGCAGGTGTCGCGGACCGCGGTCGCCACGTTCTTCGCGACCGCGTCGATGACGCGAGCGGGATCGGCCCCGGCCTCGGCGAATGCGAGGATCGCATCCGAAAGTACGCGCATCCCGCGACGTAAGCGGTTGATCTCCCCCGGCATCCGAAGGGCAACTCTAGCTCAGTTCGTGGCCTATTCGTCCACGTTGCCGAGCTACGCCGGGACGAGCGCGATGCCGCCGGCGCCTTCACGGCCAAGCGCGACGAGCCCGACTCCGGTGGACCCGTCCTGATCGATCGACTCGGGGATTCCCCTGGAACCCCCGAGCCGATCTAGAGGATCACTTCTTCAGTCACTCTGCCGATGCGCTCGACAGGACATCGATGCGGAACGCGAGCACGGGGACGCGGCGTCTAGAGATCTCCGCGGCGACCTCTTCGCGAAGCTCGGGCTCGACCGCGTGCAGACGCGCGAGCGCTGCATCGGGGTCGATCCCATCGCGAGAGGGCACCAGAGTCACCAGAACACGCGCGGCACTGGGCGCCGGCGTCACCGACGCGATGACGAGCTCGTCGATCAATGGATCGTCGAGGTCGGCCAGCGCGTAGGTGAGAGCATCAAAGACCTGTCGACACACCTGCAGATCCTTGTGGCCACGATGGCCACGCGAATCTCGATGCATACGGCTCCTTCAGCCTGAGAACAGAACGTTCAGTTCAGGAAACGACGCGAACGTGAGGCTGAAGGGGATGCATGGTCGCTCTCCGGCTAGCGGATAACCGCCAATCTACGGATCGCGGCGCGCGAGTCAACACGAGACTCGCAACTGCCCGTGACTACTCCGCGGGAAGACCGGCCGACAGCTCGCGAACGATCCTGTCGCCACGCTCCGCGAGGTCCTTCGCCGACGGGACGCTCTCGATCTCCCAGCCCTTGCGCGAGTAGTACTTCTTCACGCCGCGGGTCGTGCCCTCGATCTCCATGCAGTAGTCCATCTGGTTCTCGCTGCAGGGCTTGGCCTTGAGCTTGATGGTCTGCTTGTCGCCGTCCTGCGGGAACGTCGCCTTGATCGAGTCGCCCGCGCCCTTGAACTGGAACAGCTCGAACGCGCCCTTCCACATCGAGGTCGCCTGGAACACGCCGAACTCCTCGTCCGTGATCGCGGCGAACAGCTGGATGGTGTCCCGCTCCGTGCGCGGGATGTGATCGATCCAGATCCGGTCGAGCGCGAGCTTCGCGTCGTCGGTGACGACCGGAGCGTCGCTGCCGCGATGCGCGAGGCGCCACCCGCCATAACCAACCGTTGCCACCAGGGCCGTCACGAGGAGCGTCTTCTTCATGGGGGAATCCTACTGCGCCCCGCCCGAGGCGCCAGGCGCCCCCGGTCCGATTTGCCAAAAACGTGAGCCCGTCACGCGTCTGTGATGAGGTGGGAACATGTTCCGTGTTTCCGCGTTTGTCCTCGGAATCATGGTCGCAGTGGGCTGTAGCGGCGGTCCGCCCCACTCGACTCCCCAGCCCACCACGGCCACGTCCACTCCCGCCGTCGGGCCGGCCGACCTCCTGGTCGAGCGCATGCTCCGGGCGCTCGAGACCGAGGACGTCGTCGCCTGGCGCGAGCTGCTCTCGGAGCAGATGCGCACCCGGTTCGGTACCGACACGATCGCAATCCACGATCATTTGATGAGCTGGCGGCGTGACGTGCTGCCGATCGCCGCGCAGCTCCGCGACGCCGAGCTCGCCGTCGACGCCACCGGGCCCGAGCCCGTGGTGACGTACGCGGCCGATGGTCACGACGCGATCGCGCTCGCGAGCGTCGTGCTCGAGGCCGGCACGCTGCGCCTCGACGAGAACTAGGGCTCGTTCACGCCGCGGCCGGTGTCGAACAGTACCTTCCAGGCGCCGTCGGGCTGCTGCTTCCACAGGGTCACGTAGCTGCTCTTCCAGTGATCGTCGGGCGCGGTCCCGGTGAACGTCGCCTTGCCGACGGTGTAGCCGAGCGTGCCCGCCGTGCCGCTCGCGATCGGCGCCCATGCGAGCGTGCCGGAGGACAGGAGGGGCTTCATCGTCTCGGCGATCGCCGCACCCTCGATCTTGCCGGTCTTGCGCCACATCCAGCCATCGGGGGCGAACCACGACGCCCAGCCCTCGGCGCCGCGCGCCTTCGCATCGGCGGCGAACGCGAGGTCGGCGGCCTCGAGCTCGGGCGCCGCGAGGTGCGGGACCGCGAGGAAATCGAACGTGATGTGCGTGCCGCTCGCGGACTTCAGCTTCGCGGTGAGACCCTTCGCGGTGCGCGCGTACTCGATCGTCTTCGGATCATCGTGATCCGGGTTGCCGAACACCGCGCTCTCGGCCGTGTGGCTGACGTGCGTGAACAGGACGGACTTCTCGCCGCCCGGCATCGCGAACATGCGGAGCACGCCATCGGCCGGGCCACCGCCCTCGGCGTCGTCGATGATCATGACCTCGAACGTGCCGTGATCGTGAAGCGCCACCCCGTAGATCGCGCCCGCGGCGGCGACCCAGTGCTCCGTGTTGCCCTCACCTTTCCAGTCGCCGAGCCACCACGCGAGCGGGGCGAGCGCGGGCGACAGCTCGGTGGACGCGGCCGGCTTCGCGGGCTCGGGGTTCGCCTTGCCACCACACCCGGCGAGGACGACGACCGCGAGGAGCACCGTGTTGATGTTGTTGCAGATCACGCGTTCCTCCGGTTTGTCGCCGAGCCTACGACCATCTCGTGTAGATTGCCGGCGTGCGCTGGGCCGTTGTACCGATGCTCGTTCTCGCGGCCTGCGATTCGTCGGGCGGCAAGCTCGGCGACGACGACGATGTGGATGCCGCCATGGTCGATGCATCACCGCCCGATGCGCCGATGTGCGGTCTGCGCGGCGGCGTGCGTGGCCTGACGCCGCGCACCGTGATCGCGGGCGGGCTCATGCGGACGTACCTCGTGTACCTGCCCGCCGGCGATCCGGCCTCCGAGATGCCGCTCGTGATCGTGAACCACGGCTACACGATGTCGGGCCAGCTCATGTACGACATCACGGGCTACAAGGAGCTCGCCGACAGCGAGCACATCGCGCTCGCGTTTCCCGATGGACAGGGCGGACCGAACACGCTCGGCGCGCCGTGGAATGTCGGTGCGAACGTGTGCCCCAGCTCGAGCGGCGCACCGCCGAACGCCCCCGGCGATGACTTCGCGTTCCTCGATGCGATCAAGGCCGACGTCGCCGCCGATCAATGCATCGATCGCGCGCACGTGTATGCGACCGGGTTCTCGATGGGCGGCTACTTCTCGCACCACATCGGCTGCATGCGGCCGGATTTCCGCGCCGTGGCGCCGCACTCCGGCGGCACCCATGACCTCAGCGGCTGCACGAACGCGCGCCGGCCGATCATCATCTTTCACGGCCTCGGCGACGCCCTGATCCCACCCGGCTGCGATGCGCCGAACGCGCTCGCCGTTCCCGGAGTGACACCGTCGGCGGATGCGTGGGCCGCGCACAACGGTTGCGGTACTGCGACGACCACGCGCACGGTGACCGGCGGTCGCTGCGTGCACTACGAGGGCTGCCCGGCCGATGGGCAGGTCGAGCTGTGCACGTTCGATGCGATGGGCCACTGCTGGGCCGGCGGCGCCGCGACCGCGGGCATCTACGCGTGCCCGGCGTACGCGGCGGCGACGCAGCTCGAGTGGCAGTTCTTCAAGCAATACGCGTGGTGACGTGTCGACCGAGCAGCCCAAGAATCCGCTCCACGGCATCACGCTCGAAGCGATCGTGACCCAGCTCGTCGAGCACTTCGGCTGGCCGGAGCTCGGGCAGCAGGTGAAGATCAAGTGCTTCAACGAGAACCCGAGTGTTCCGTCGAGCCTGAAGTTCCTGCGCAAGACGCCGTGGGCGCGCGAGAAGGTCGAGAGCCTCTACCTGTTCATGCTGCGACAGAAGAAGCGCACGCGGTCCTGACACCGGGGCGCTTCGAACCTTGGGATGAAACCTGCGCCGATTCGATGCGTCCAGGGGTCATGGGATCACGCGCCCTCGCGCTGGTGTTGCTCGTGGGCTGCGGGCAAACCGGCTATGCCGATACCGCGCCCGCCACGAAGACACCGCCTTCGCCATCCACCGCCGCGAAGCCCGCCGCGCCGGCGAGCTGCATCGAGACCGGCGCGCCGTACGACCGCGCGGTGTTCCACGATCGGCTCGCCGCACTCGCGAGCGTGGAGAACAACGGCCGGGCTCCGGGCTCGCCTGGTGACGAGGCCGCGCGCACGGTGATCCGCGAGCAACTCGCGTGCCTGCAGCTCGCTCCCATCGAGCTGCCGTTCACCGCGCAGAATGGCAAGGTCACGGCGAACATCTACGCGCGCCTCGCGGGCACCGACCCAACGGTTGGCAGCGAGATCATCCTGGTCGCCGCGCACCACGATCATCTCGGAGACGGATTCCTCGGCGCGAATGACAATGCCTCCGGCGTCGTGGCCATGCTCGGCGTGGCGCAGGACCTCGCGAAGCGTGGCGCGCGCAAGCGAACGATCGTGTTCGCCGCGTTCGGCGACGAGGAGACCGGCATGACCGGCTCGTACGAGTTCGCTGCGCATCCGCCGGCCGATGTCCCGCTCGGCAAGATCGTCCAGGTCATCAACCTCGACATGGTCGGTAGTCACGCGTCGCGCGGCTTCGTCGCCGCGATGGGCACGTTCAAGGGCTTCGCCGCGACGAAGCTGCTCGCGAAGCTCGACGACGCGTACCCGAAGATCAACGTGGGCCTCGGCGGTACCGCGCGCGGCTCGGACTTCGAGCCGTTCTGCAAGCAGCGCATCCCGTACGTGTTCTTCTGGACCCCCGACACGCGCTGCTATCACCAGAAGTGCGACACGCCCGCGAAGATCGACGAGAAGGCGATGGTGTCGATCGCGTCGCTCGCGGGCGACCTGACGCGCGAGATGGCCGACGCGGAGATGGACCTCGCCGGGATGCGGCAGCGCCTCGGCTGCGGCGTCAAGTACCGCTGACGGGCGTACGATGTCGCGGTGTTCACCGCGCGACTGGCAGCACCGGCGCGGCTCGTCGAGGTCGCGAAGGCGCACCTCGTGGCGGTGCCCGTGGGCGACATCGGCGATCTGATCAAGCGCGGCGCGATCCGGATCGATGGCCGCGTGGGTACGATGGCGGAGCTCGTGCGCGATGGCGACGTGCTGACCGCCGAGGCGGAAGCGATCGCGCCGCTCGTATTCGCGCCTGACGATGCCGAGCTGATCGTGCGTCACGAGGATGACGACCTGCTGATCTGCGACAAGCCCGCCCGAGTTCACGTGCACCCGATCGGTCCATATCGTGACGGAACGCTGCTCAATCGCCTGCTGTGGCACGTCGGCGTGCGGCCCGATCAGCCCTGGGGTTCGGCGCGCCCGTCGCCGCTGCATCGCCTCGATCGGGCGGCGAGTGGTCTCGTCGCGTTTGCGAAGTCCGCGCGCATCCACGATGCCGTGCGGCGGATGCTGGTCGAGCATCAGCTCGAGCGGCGCTACCTCGCGCTCGTCACGGGGCGCGTCACCGCCGAGGCCGGAACCATCGATGCGCCGCTCGGCCGCGACCCGGCGCTGGACTACCGGCGCGCGATCATCGCGATCGATCAGGGCGGTCAGCGCGCGGTGACGCACTGGAGAGTCGCCGCGCGCCGTGATGACCAGACGCTGCTCGACGTGACCCTCGAGACCGGCCGCACGCACCAGATCCGCGCGCACCTCGCGAGCATCGGCCACCCGATCGTCGGCGACCGTCTGTACGCCGCCGGCACCGACGCCGCGCCCGAGATCGCGCTGCACGCCACGTCGCTGCACTTCGCGCACCCGCGCACGGGCGTCGAGGTCATCGTCACGTCGCCGATGCCGCCGCGCTTCGCGTAGCGACCCGCTACGTGGTGTGTCGGATCGGAACCACGCGATCGAGCTGCCGCACCGTGCCCGGCGTGATCACGCGTGCGTGGATCCCGCGCAGTCGCAAGTGCGCCTTCTCCGGCGCCTTGGTCCACGTCACGGCCGCCACGCCGAACCGCTCCGCGAACTTCTTGCAGCCGGTGTGCGGAGCGGGCGTGACCTCGAGGACCACGTCGTTGATCGCGATCCGCGCGCCCGCCGGGAGGTTCGCCTCGGTGAGATCGAGATCCACGAACAGCTGGTCCCCGGCCGGTGCCCACTCGCGACCGGCGATCAGCGCGATGACGCGCGAGCTCATCACCGTGATCTGCTTGTCGGGGTGCGGCGTCTTCGTGGGTGTGGGGATCGACCAGCGGTCACCGACCATGCCCACGGTCGCATCGAGCTCTGCGATCTCGAGGATCTCGCGTTGCAGCTCCGACGGACGACGCACGATCAACGCGAGCGTGCCGGCGTCGCGCGGCGCAGCGAGGATCTCGGGGAGCCCGGCGTCGAGCTCGGCAGTCGTGCGGTGAGCCATTGCCGTACGATGCGGCGAACGCTCGCCGCGGTGCAATGGCGTTATCCGGTAACGCGCTTCCGCAGCTCGTGGACAGAGGACAGCCAGGCGGTGCTGTCTGGAAGGACAGACAGCTCGCTGCTGTTCGCGACCACGCGATCGATGACGTTCGTCGCGAGCCGCACGAGCGCGGGTGATGGCTTGGTGGTGTGCTGCCGAACCCAGCTATCGAGCTCCGTATGCGCAGCGGCCCGACCACTGCGGCCCTGGAGGCGAGCCACGACCTCGCACGCGGCGATCGCCTCGCACGCCAGGTCCAGATCGAGCTCGTCGTCCTCGGCGTCCTCGACCGTCGTCAGGGTCTCCTCCACGAAGGAGAGGTCACCTGGGTCGGTATCGGTCAGGTTCGACGACCAGTCGTACGCCACATCATTGTCGAACGCACCGCTGCCCCAAGCACCCATCATCACCCAATAGCGAAGCGCGATGGTCCCCGTCAAGTAGACTCTGCACCGCGTGGCGAAAGAACTGCCGCACGATCGATCAAGCACCGACGATCGCAACGATGACGCGGTGCGCTGCGGTGTTTGCGATCACCGGATCACCGATCGCGGCCATCGGATCGAGATGACCGGGGCGCACTAGCACACCTTCGTCAACCCCGCCGGGATCGTGCATCACGTGGGTTGCTATCGCGCCGCTCCCGGCTGCGCGCCCGTCGGGGCGGCGCAGGACGCGTTCTCGTGGTTCCCCGGCTGGTCGTGGCAGATCGCGATCTGCGGCGAGTGCAACACACACCTCGGCTGGAGTTTTCTTTGCGCGAACGACCGGTTTCACGCGCTGATCCTCGCCGCGCTGAAGCTGTAGCCATTCGTTCACGTCGGGGACCTCCACACACCGGCGATGTATCTCGCACGGTTAGCGCGGCACGGCCGCTGCACGAGGGCGTGCCGTGCGTTTGCTCGTGATTCTTTTGCTCGCCGGTGGCTGCTTTTACGACGAAGCCAGTCCGCTCCCCGAAGACTTTGCTACCTGCCCCGCCGAGGATCCCTCCGCCGGGGTCGCCGCGCCGACCTGGGCGAAGGACGTGCAGCCGATCGTGATCGCGAAGTGCGAGGGCTGCCATACCGAGGGCGGCCTCGGTCCATTCGAGCTCACCTCGTACGCGCAGGTCGCGAACGTGCGTGCGCTCGTGAAGGGCGCGGTCGAGGATCGCGTGATGCCGCCGTGGCAACCCGCGCCGTGCTGCACCACGTATCGCTGGGATCGATCGCTGACCGAGGACGAGCGCGCCACGATGCTGCGCTGGCTCGACAGTGGGATGCCCTACGGCGATCCGATGGACGCGCCTCCGTCGCAGCCACCGCCGCGGAGCCTGCCGCACGTGGACCTGCGCGCCGAGATGCACGAGCCGTTCACGCCGCAGCCAAAGATCGGAGCCGACGAGCTGCGCTGCTTCCTCCTCGACCACGACGAGATCGATCACACGCGCTACATCACGGGCTTCGACTTCCAGCCCGGGCTGCGGTCGATGGTCCACCACGTGATCGTGTACGCGGTGAGCGAAGGCGCCGCGAAGGATCTCGCGAAGAAGTCCGGGACGGACGGCCGCCCCGGCTGGGACTGCTACGGCGAGGGCGGCGGCGAGCTGGCTTCGAGCTCGGAGTACATTGGCGGCTGGCAGCCGGGCGTGATGTCGCGCGTGTTGCCCGAGGGCATCGGCCGCGCGCTGCCGGCGAAGACGCGGATCATGATCCAGATCCACTACGACACCGGCCACGGCATCGGACCGGATCGCAGCGCGATCGACATGATGCTCGAGGAGCGCGTCGAGCGCGTCGAGAAATCGATCCCCGTGGGCAGCGTGCTGTGGTTCGCGGGCGACGGCATGAAGATCCCCGCGAACGCCCCCGACACGATGGTGTGGGCCGCCTACGACCCGAGCGAGCTCGTCACGATGGGCAAGTCGGTCGAGATCCACAACGTGATGCTTCACATGCACGAGCTCGGCACGATCGGCCGCGTCGCCGTGCTGCGCGAGAACGGAGACACCGAGTGTCTGCTCAACATCCCGCGCTGGGACTTTCACTGGATGGCCGACTACTACTTCGACACGCCCGTGCACCTCGCGCCCGGCGACAAGCTCTACGTCGAGTGCCACTGGGACAACACCGAGGCGAACCAGAAGATCGTGAACGGCGTCCGCCAGAAGCCGCGAGATCTGCACTGGGGCACCGACGACGAGATGTGCGGCGCGGTCCTCACGTACAGCGAGGTGCTGAAGTGAGAGCGTTGCTGCTGCTGGCGCTCGTCGGATGCGGTTCGTACTCGACGTACAAGACGACACGGATCGTCCCGCCCGGTCAGACCGAGTGGCTGTTCGGGACGCAGGTCGGCGGCGCCTCGCTCCCCGGCAACGCCGAGCGTGGCACCGTGGCACCGATGCCGGAGACCTCCGCGGGCGTACGTCGCGGCTGGGCGAATCGCTACGAGCTGCAGCTCAACACCACGCTGTGCGTGCTGAAGCAGGTGCGCACCGGCAGCGTCGAGCTCGCGGGCAAGATGCGCGTCGCGGAGCACGGCCGGTGGTCGCTCGCCGTGGGTGCGGCCGGCGGCTATCGCTACATGGAGTCGAGCGGCGCCGTGATCGAAGGCGGCCACGTCGCGGTGCCGGTGATCGGCGGCGTCGATCTCGGGAAGAACCAGCTCGTGTTCGCCGTGACCGGTGGCTACCAGCGCTACTACGAGAGCGGCGCGAAGCCGGTGAGCGTCCCGTTCATCGGCGACTCGATCGGCTTCCTCTACCAGATCAGCGACCACTGGGGCGTGATGCACGAGGCCGGCTTCGCGTACACGCCCACGGATAACTTCATGACCACCAGCTCGCGGCTGTTCCACCTGGGCATCGCGCTCACGTGGACGCGCTGATCCGCTACAGTCGGGACGATGAGCCGACCGCAGTACGACATGGTGGAGATCGCACGCCGCGTGCTTCGCGAGAATGGATTCGATCCCGAGATGCCGCCGGGCATCGAGAAGACGATCCCCGCGAAGGATCCGATCGAGGATGCGATCGATCTGCGCCAGCTCACGTGGTCGTCGATCGACAACGACGACTCGCGCGATCTCGATCAGATCGAGTGGGCCGAGCTGTTGCCCGGCAACGCGATCCGGATGCTCATCGGCATCGCCGACGTGGATGCGTTCGCGCCCAAGAATTCCGAGATCGATCGGTACGCCGGTACGAATACCACCACGCTGTACACCGGCGTGCACATCTTCCCGATGCTGCCCGAGGAGCTGTCGACCGATCGCTCCTCGCTGCTCGACGACCGCGATCGCCTCGCGATCGTCACCGAGTTCGTCGTCGCCGAGGATGGCTCGCTCGACGACGCGAAGACCAAGATCTACCCGGCGCACGTGCGCAACCGGGCGAAGCTCGTCTACGAGCGCATCGGCGCGTGGCTCGAGGGACATGGCGACGCGCCGAAGGGCGACGGCATCGCCTCGCAGGTCGGGCTCCACGATCAGGCCGCGCAGCGCCTGCGCCGCCGCCGTCACGAGCACGGCGCGCTCGACTTCGAGACGATCGAGGCGCGGCCGGTCACGCAGGATGGCCGCGTCGTCGATCTCGTGGTCGTGCACAAGAACCGCGCGCGCGAGCTCGTCGAGGATCTGATGATCGCGGCGAACGGCGCGACCGCACGGTTCCTCGAGGAGCGCGGCTGTTCGTCGATCCGCCGCATCGTGCGCAAGCCGAAGCGCTGGGATCGCATCGTCGAGCTGGCCGCCTCGCTCGGGTTCACGCTTCCGGCCGAGCCGAGCGCCACGGCCCTCTCGGACTTCCTGGCCGCGCGGCGCACCGCGGAGCCCGAGAAGTTCGGCGACCTCTCGCTCTCCGTGGTCAAGTTGATCGGTCCCGGCGAGTACGCGCTGCAGCGCGCGCAGGATCCGGATACGGGTCACTTCGGCCTCGCCGTGGACGACTACGCGCACTCCACGGCGCCGAACCGGCGGTACCCCGATCTGATCACGCAGCGCCTGCTCAAGGCGTGCGCGAGCCGGTGCCAGCCGCCGTACTCCGACGACGAGCTGATCGCGATCGCGCAGCACTGCACCGAGCGCGAGAACGGCGCCCGCAAGGTCGAGCGCACGATGCGCAAGGTCGCCGCGGCGCTGCTCCTCCACGATCGGATCGGCGAGGAGTTCGATGGCATCGTCACGGGCTCCGGCCCCAAGGGCGTGTTCGTGCGGCTATTCAAGACGCCGACCGCCGAGGGGCGCGTGGTCTCGCACGAGCAAGGGCTCGACGTCGGCGACAAGGTCCGGGTTCGCCTCGTCGATACCGAGCCGAACCGCGGCTTCATCGACTTCGTCCGCGTCTAGATATCTTCGAAGCGATCGTTGCGCGCGCCGTTCGTGCGATCCCAGTGGATCGTCAGGTTCAGCGAGCCGTTGATCGACAGCGGCTCGGCGTACGACAGCCGCGAGAGCAGCGCGTAGTCCGAGGGATCGATCAGCGACTCGTCGGGCGCGGGCACCTCGCGCTTCGTGATCGAGAACGAAGCGCTGACGTCGACGTGACCACCGATCTGGACCTCGATGTAGGGCGACGCCGTGAGGTTGTGCCGGCGCCCGGGATGGATCACCTCGGCCTCGGCGGAGAGCGAGAGCCCGAGGCTGACCTTGTCCTTGCGAATGGTTCCGCTCGCGGTGATCCCGTGCCACGGGAACCGCGCGTAGCTCTCGCCGAGCTCGTTCTGGATGTTGTAGCGCTCGGCGCGATAGCCGGCCTTGTAGAGGATCGCGAGCCGGTTGCCGCGCGGATCGTCTGCCGGGTACTTGTCCCACTCGACGCCCGCGTAGGTCCCCGAGGCGTACCGGAACTGCGACTTCGGATCGTCGCGATGCAGCCGCGTGACACCGCCGAACGACCAGCACGGATCGTAGAGCCACGCGGCGCCCACACCGATCGTGCTGTTCCACTGGTGCGTGTCGAGCGAGACGGTGGTGCCATCGTCGAGCACGAGCGGCGGTTGATAGTTGAGGCCGTAGTTGCCCGAGATCGAGAGCACCCCACGCGTATCCTTGGTGACGCGCGTGACCTCGAGGTCGCCGTACATGTGCGCGGACTTGTACTTCGCGGTGCGATTCCCGGAGCCTCCGAGCGAGAG
>JBBRED010000087.1:0-25026 GCA_038203335.1 Haliangiales bacterium
CGTCCTCGATCTCCACGCGGACGTCCTCTTCGAGCGCATCGAGGTCCGCCTCGGGGAACCCGAGCGCGAGCCGGCGCTCGCGGCAGCGGTTCAGCGGATCACGGCGCTTCCACTCCTCGACCTCGTCCTTGGTGCGGTACAGGCCCGGATCGCTCATCGAGTGACCGCGGAACCGGTAGGTCACGACCTCGACGAGCGTGGGCTCGCCGGTGGTGCGCGCGCGCTCGACCGCCTCGGCGATCCTGCGCTTCACCTTGACGACGTCATCGCCATCGAAGCGATCGCGCGCCATGCCGTGACCGACGGCGCGGAGCGACACGTCCTCGACGGCGAGCGACCGATAGACCGGTGTGCCCATCGAGTACTGGTTGTTCTCGCAGATCAGCACGACCGGGAGCTTCCACAGCGCCGCGAGCGCGAGGCCCTCGGCGAAGCCGCCGATGGTCGACGCGCCCTCGCCGAAGAAGCAGAGCGTGACGCGGCCGTCGCCGCGGTACTTCGAGGCGAACGCCGCGCCCGCCGCGATCGGCACGTGGCCGCCGACGATGCCGTAGCCGCCGAGGAAGTTCGTGGCCTTGTCGAAGATGTGCATCGAGCCGCCGAGGCCCTTCACCACACCGGTCTTCTTGCCGTAGAGCTCGGCCATGATCGGCCGCGCAGCGACGCCCTTCGCGTACGCGTGGCCGTGCTCGCGGTACGTCGCGACGACGTAGTCCTTCGCCTCGAGTGCTGCGATCGCACCGACGCACACGGCCTCCTGGCCGATGATGAGGTGCAAAAAGCCACCGATCTTGCCCTGGGAGTAGGCCTTCGCAGAGGCCTCCTCCATGCGGCGGATCGCGAGCATCTGGCGGTAGAGCGGGGCCAGCTCGGCGGGGGTGGTCTCGACGAGCTCTTGCTGCTCGTCCGTCTCGACCCGCTTGGTGTCGGGAGTCGTCGGATTGGGGGCGGTCACCACGCGCGGACCATACCCGATCCGAGGCGTCGTGCAGGGTTACAGGGCTAGATCTAGCGCAGCCGTTCCCGCCGCATTCAGCGTGCGCACCGCGGAGGTGCCGCCCTCCACGCCGAGCTCGACCTGCTTGAATCGCACGGGGAGCTTGTCGACCGAGAACTGACCGGCCCGGCACGGGACCGGCGCGAAGCCGAGCGTGTCGCCGAAGTCATTGCCGATGAACTGGATGTAGAGGTCGGGGTGGGAGGCGCACGTCACCGTGTTCGCCTCGGCGCCGCGAATGGTCCACGTCGCGGTCACCGCGCGCACCGACGCCGCGTCCGTGCACATGTGATCGCGGGCGCAGACATCGCTGCTGGCACAATCGCTGTCGATCTCGCACTCGCCTCCCGTGGGGTTCGGGCAACCAGCGACCGTGACGAGGAGACCGAGCAGCGTGGTGGTGAGGATCGTGCGCATGGCGTTATTCGACGTAGAACGGCGACGCGTAGATCCAGGGTAGCGCGACCTCGGCCATCCCGCTGCCCAGATCGCGCAGGTACGGCCCGAGGTGCGACGGCGTGATCGTGATCTCGACGCGATAGGCGCCCGGCGCGCCGAGGTGCACGTCGAACGTACCGTCGCCTTGGCCCACGTCGTGGGAGCCGTTCGAATCGATCCACACGACCTTGCCGGTGATCGTCGGGACGGGGAGGGTAGGGTCGAGGTTCAGCACCTTCGGCACCGTCACGGTGAGCGTGCCGCCTTCTGCCTTCGGCACCGTGCCGCCGAGCTCGATGGTCGCGCCCGAGGGCGTCTTCACCACCGCATCGAAGCCCTCGGGCGTGCCGAGCAGCTCGAACGTGGCGTACATCCGCCCGGCCTGGAGCGCGGCCTCGATCTGGTCGATGTCGCGCGGGTTCTGGACGAGCGCGACGTTGCCGAACCAGCGCAGCACGCGGCGGTACGAATCACCGCGCTCGCCATCCGCCATGATCACGGGGATCGCGTTCTGGTGCGCGTCGCTGCCGGCGGTCACCGCGAGGTGCTTGCCCTCGCCGAGGAGCGCTTCCCACTTCTGGATCGAGGGAAGGTTTGGCGAGAAGAACGAGAGCATCGCGAGATCCGGCTCGGGGTGACCGGGCTGGTTATCGGCGAACACGATCGCCGCGGAGATCGCGCCGCTCGACGACAGCCCGAGATAGTCCTTCCGGATATCCGGATCGATGTTCGCGTGGAGGTTGTAGACCTCGATGCCGTCGGGCGTGACCTCGCGCAGGTTCTCGAGGGTCTTGCTCTCGGTGTGCGCGACCCACACGAGGCCGCCGGCCGCGCGATACGCGGCCGACGTGGCGGCGTCGTTCCCGTTGTAGATGGCGTGGCGCTCGGCGAGGGTTCCGGGCGGGTGGCGATCCAGCATGATCGGCATCAGGTCGTTCTCACCGCCGATGGTGACCAGGACCTGGTGGCCGTCGTCGCACAGGATCCGGGAGGCGATCTGATCGGCGCCGCGCATCACCGGCTGGTCGGTGCCGCGCATACTGAAGAGCTTCGTGAAGTCCTCGTCGGCCATCGTGTCGTCGTGGTCGGTGAGGTTCGCGAAGTCGATGTGGTCGGTGCACAGCGCCATCCGAAGATCCGCGAGGCAGGCCTCGTCGGGGAGGCCGCCGGGGCGGGGCTGGCCGTCGCAGGCGTCGTGGGAGTAGGGCGAATGGAGGTGGACGATGCCCCGGGCCGGGGTCAGACCTCTTCGTACCCCCATCACGTTCGCCTCCGGAAGCGTCCGATCCCACGCGGGCAGCTCCGTGGTGGCGCCGTCGTCGCCGCACCCCGCGGCCAGTGCCAGGGCGACCCAGGTCCACATCCGCGTGCGCATGGCGCGACTCTATACCTCCGGCGGGGAGAAATCTGGCGATAGCGCTGGGGTAGCCGCGTCGCGTCCGCCCGAGGACGATGCTAGATTAACGGTCTAACCGTGCAGGTCCAATGGGGGACGTTCGGTCGGCTGGCCATCATCGTTTCGTTGATGGGCTGCCCCCCTCCGTCCACGGCTCCCGTGACGCCGGCCGACACGAACGGCAAGCGGATCTGGGCGGTGCTTCCGGCCGAGAGCGATGCGTTCCCGATCGCGGCGCGCACCACCACGGAGCGCCTCCGCCGCGCACGCGTTCGCGGGCTCGATGAGCCGCAGATCTCGAAGGTCTCGCTCGAGGTCGTGCAGCTCTCGATCGAGTGCGTCGAGCGCACGCCCGCTTGCTACGAGGCGGTCGGCAAGTCGCTCGCCGCGAACGAGCTGCTGTTCGCCGAGATCGACGAGGGGCCGAAGAAACAGTCGATCAAGGTCACCGTGACCCTGTTCGACGTCGACGCGAAGCAGCGCAAGAAGGCGGCGATCAAGGTGTTCGCGAGCGAGGAGGACGTCGTCTGGGGCGTCGCGGAAGTCGTCGCGGAGGCGACGAAGCCGTGACCAAGCCGACCAAGCCGGCGCCGGAGTCCGAAGAGATCGAGATGGACGCGATGGATCTCGAGGAGTGGGAGCGCGGCCAGAGCACGCCCCCCGCGAGCGACGCCAAGCTCACCGAGCTCGTCAAGCAGAGCGCGGCGATCCCCGACGAGCCGAAGCGGCCGACCCAGACCCTCGCGCGCGTCCTCGTCAAGCAGCAGCAGACCGGCCTGCCGCCGGAGCCCGGGTCGCTCGACGCGCAGACCGTGCGCGCGCCGCCGCCGACGGCGACCATCATCCACCGCGAGCGCGAGAAGAAACCGGCCGCACCTTCGTCGGCCCCGGCGCCCGGTGGGAACCCGTTCGACTCGGCGACCGTCCGCACCCCGCCGCGCGTCGAGACGGCGACCGTGCCCGCGCCGACGCAGACCCAGACGCCCGTTGCGGCGAACGTCGTCGCGCGCACCGTGACGAGCGCGCGCACCGCGACGCCGCCTGCAGGAACGCCGGTCGTGGCCAGGCGCGATGCGACGCCCGCGCCCGCGAAGCCCGCGGCGCCCCCGCGCGCGACCCCGCCGGCCGGGATTCCCTGGACGCCGGTGATCGAGGACTCGGAAGGCTGGGCGCTGCCCGACGACCTCGCGGACTCGGACTGGAGCTCGCTGACCACGCCGTCGCCGTCGCCCGCCGCCGTGAAGCCGGTCGTCGCGACGACGGCCGCGCGCGGTGATGCGACCCCGGCGCCCGCGAAGCCAATCGTCGCGAAGCCCGCGGTCGCGACCATCCCCGCGAAGCGGATCGCCGCGACGACACCCACGCGCGGCGATGCCACGCCCGCTCCGCGCCGGACGCAGGGGCAACCCGCGATCGCGCGCACACAGACGCCGCCCGCCGGCGTGTCGACGGTGACGCGCGAGGAGGGCACGCCTCGCCCGGGACCACCGCCGATGCCGCGGACGACCACGCAGGCGCGGCCCGCGATCGCGCGCGAGGAAGGCACGCCGCGACCGGGCCCGCCGCCCACGCCGCGCGCGACGCAGGGCCAGCCCGCGATCTCGCGCACGCAGACGCCGCCGGCCGGCGTTCCCGCCGCCGCACCGTCGAACGCGCCCGCGTCGTCGAGCGCGCCTGCGTCGGCCGCGTCGTCGAACCGCGCGGTGACGCCCGCGGGCGGCATCGAATCGCGGAGCGCGGCGGTGACCCCGGTCGGTGGCGTCGCCGCGCAGCCGCGGTCGTCGAGCGACTACGAGCGCGACGAGACCACGACCGTCGGCTCCACCGACAATCCGATCGTCGCGACCATGCCGCCGCGCCGCGATGCGACGCCGAGCCCGGCGCGCACCACGATGATCGGCCTGCCGGCCGTGGTTTCGCCGGCGCAGGTCGCGCACGACGCCGGGCCCGCGGTGGTCTCGCTCGATGCACTCGCTGCCGCGGCGGCCGAGGACGATGTTCCCGAGCTCGAGCCATCGCAGAGCGGCGATGACCTCGCGATCCCGATGTTCTCGGCCAAGCCCTCCGTCGTGATCGCGAGCGAGGTCTCGGAGCCGGTGCGGCTGCCCGAGCCTCCGCAGGCGCCCGCGCCGTTGCCGCCGCCGCCGCGCCCGCGCACGCAACCCGTGCCGGTGGTCGCCGCGCCGCAGCCGCAGCCGCAGCCGATGATTCCACAGGCGCCGGTGCTACCGCCGACGGCGCCGGTCCCACCCGCCTCGCCGAGGACACCGGTCGCGATCGGCACGCAACCGCTGCCGCCGTCGCCCGCCGCCTTCGAGCCGCCGCGCGACGAGCGCTGGAACCAGACCGACTCGCTGCCGATCGTCAGGCCGCCGATGTCGCGCGCGTTGATCGCGATCATCGGCGGCGCGCTCGCGGTCGTCGCGATCGTGGTCATCGTGATCGCCACGCGTGGCCCGAGCACGGAGACCACCGCCAAGCCGGTGATCGCGAAGCACGATCCGGAACCGAAGGGCTCGGCCGAGCCGGTGGGCAGTGACACCGCCGGCTCCGCGGACGAGACGGGATCCGGATCGGTGACCGAGCCCGATCCCACCGGCACGACGGGGACCACGCCGACGGGCACCGAGCCAACGGGGACCACGCCGACGGGGACCACGCCCACCAACACGACGCCGACCGGCCGCACGCCGACGGGCACGAACCCGACGGGCCGCACGCCCACCGGCCGCAACCCGACCGGTCGCAACCCGACGATCGGCAAGAACCCGAAGAACCCGATCGAGCCCACCGGCACGGTGAAGACCGGCCCGAGCGCCGAGACGCTGGCGGCCGCACGCGCCTCGTACGAGGCGGGCAACTCGAAGCTGTTCTCCGGCGATGTCGACGGTGCGATCAGCGCGTACAAGCAGACGCTCGTGCTCTCCCCGGGCTACGCGGCCGGCTATCGCGGTCTCGGCCTGGCGTATGCGCAGCAGGGCAACAAGGCGAAGGCGCTCCAGGCGCTGCGGCAGTACGTGAGCGCGGCGCCGAACGCGAAGGACGCCGACATGATCCGCAAGCGTATCGCCGGGCTCGCCGGCGGCTAGATCGTCGGCGAACAGCTGCCGACCGTGGCGCCGGCGATGCCCCAGCCCGCGCCCGTCAGGCCGGTGAGCTGGACCGACGTCACGTTGGACTGCTCGATCGTGACGTCCTGGTAGGAGTAGTTGCCCTCGCCCGGAGTGTTCGCACCGGTCAACGACCCGCCGACGAACGCGACACCGTTGGCGCCCGGCGACAGGCCACACGTCACCTTCGCGGTGAACGACGCGGTCGCGGCGGTCAGCGAGTACGCGGCGCCGTTCACCATCATCGACGCGGTGTCGTCGGTGTTCATGCCCCACACCCGGATCGATGGGCGCGTCTGCGGCGAGACAAACGTCACCTTCAAGGACATGCCCGAGCCCGAGATCCAGTAGGTCGGATCGATCGGCGCGCAGCCAAAGCTCTGGAACGCTCCGCCGACCTGCGTGTACGACAGCACGGTCTGGGACGTCGACGTCGCGGGAACGAACGTGCACGGCTGGCCAGGGGCATCGGGTGCCGCATCGGGTGCCGCATCGTGTGCTGCGTCGATGGGCGCCGCCGGCGCGTCAGGCAGGCGATGAACCCCGACGTCACCGCAAGCCGCAAGTCCGATCACCGTGCACAGGTAGGGCCGCATCCGCTCATTCTACCGTCAAGGTCTCGCGCGCCGCCGAACAAATGCGAAGAAGCACAGGGTCTGCGCCCCGCCGATCGTGGCGATCGTCGCCCACATCGCGGCGTGGTGCTCGCCGATGGTGTCGAGGAGGATGCCACCGACGAGCGGCGCCATCGCGATGCCGATCATCTGCGCGAAGCTGACCACGCCGTAGGTTCGTCCTCGCCGTGTCGGATCCGAGACCTCGGCGATCGCGGTCTGGTGCGCAGGATCGAAGATGACCTCCGCGCTGGTCAGCGTGATCATCGCGATCGCGCCACCGGAGAACCCGGAGCCCGCGCCGATCAGGCCGAAGCCGATGGCGTCGAGCAGCGAGGCCCAGGGCAGGGTGCGCTTCACCCCGAGGCGGCGGATCACGTTCAGCGCCGGGAACTGGAGCAGCAGCACGCCGAGGCCGTTGATCGAGTAGAGCAGCCCGACGTCGGACTTCGCGAGACCGAGCTCGTCGGTCATGTAGATCGAGAAGGTCGAGAACATCTGGGTCTCGAGCAGCGCGCACAGGAACGTGCCGGCGAGCAGGAGCCTGAGGATCGGATCGCGCCACGCGCCGCGCAGCGACGCACCGATGGGCTCCGAGGGCGCCGGCGTCGCGGACCGCTTGACCGGATCCTCCACGCGCAGCGTGACGAACGCGGCGGCGATCATCCCGCCCGCCGCGATGTAGAACACCACGCCGTACGGCACGACCAGCGTGAGCAGCCCGCCGAGCGACGGCCCGACCGCCCATCCAAGGTTCGTTCCCATTCGCTGCAGGCCGAACGCGGAGATCCGCTGGTCCTCGGTGCACACGTCGGCGACCAGCGCGTAGGCAACGGGTTCGAAGCACCCGCGCAACGACGACGTGATGATGATGTTGAGCGCGAGGCTCCACAGCGGCGCCGAGAGGGCGATCTGCGTCCCGAGCAGCGCGATGAACACGCTGCGCACGAACAGCGCGGTCGTGATCAGCGGCTTGCGGCCGATCCGGTCGGAAAGATTGCCGGCCCAGGCGCTGGTCGCCGATTGACCGAGGTTCGCCGCGAGGGCGATGAGGCCATAGGACCACGCCGGATACCCGCGGGTCTCCACGACGTAGATCCCGAGAAACGTCATCACCAGGGACAGGCCCATGGTGTTGACGGCGCGCGCGAACGCCATCTGCCAGACCCGCTTGTCGAGGCCCGCCCAGCTACGTCGCACGGGGCTTTCCTAGCATGCGCGAGTGGGCTACAAAGCGCCCGCGATGCGCACTCGCCTCGAGCGCCTGTACCGGTTCGAAGCGACGCACTTTCTCCCGAAGGTGCCCGAGGGGCACAAGTGCGCGCGCATGCACGGCCACAGCTACTCGATCGAGGTCGTGATCGAGGGCGAGATCGACGCCGAGAGCGGATGGGTCATGGACTTCGCCGCGATCGACGAGTACGCGCACCCGCTCGTGAAGCAGCTCGATCATCAGGTCCTGAACGAGGTCGACGGTCTCGCGAATCCCACGAGCGAGCTGCTCGCCGTGTGGTGGTGGGGCAAGCTCGCGCCCGGGCTCCCCGGTCTCGTCGAGGTCGTGGTCTCCGAGACCCTCACGTCCCGCTGTATCTACCGCGGCACCTGATCCGGCGCGCGCGCCGCGCTCTCGCGTGAGTGATACGCTGGCGACGTGGGAGCGAACCTCCGCGTCGTCACGCTGAACTTCTGGGGGAACGAGGCGCCCCTCGATCAGCGCCTCGCGCTCGCGATCCGGCAGCTCCGGGTGCTCGCCCCGGACGTGGTCTGTCTCCAGGAGTGCCGTCCGCTCGACGGCAAGGCCGGGCGTACCACCGCCGACGTGATCGCCGAGGCGCTCGGTCACAGCGCGCACTACTCGGTCGCGGTGAGCTGGGAGGACGGTGCGCACGGCAAGCTGCCCGCCGGCCAGGAGGGCCTCGCGATCATCGCGAGGTCGATCACGAACACGCGCGCGCTACCGCTCCCCGATGCACGCCCGGCCGATGCGCGGCTCCTCCTCTCGGCGCAGGTCGCCACCGATGGCGGTCCGGTGTGGATCCACACCACGCACCTTCACTATCGGCTCGATGACGGCGTGGCCCGCGAACGCCAGGTGCTCGCGGTCGACGCCGCGATCCGCGCCGAGCGAACCGATACCAGCGCCCCGCAGATCCTGTGCGGCGACTTCAACGCCACACCCGACTCCGACGAGATCCGCTACCTCCGCGGACTGACCACGCTCGATGGACGCCGCACGCACTTCCAGGACGCGTGGCTCCGGCTCCACCGCGAGCCCGGGCCCACCGACGGTCCCTCCGAGGGCATCACGTGGTCGAGCGAGAACGCGCAGACCCGACCGCTGCGCTCGCTCGATATCGATCGCCGCATCGACTACGTGTTCGTCACCAGCCGCAAGAAGGACGGGCGCGGCACGATCCATCGCTGCGAGGTCGCGCTGACCGAACGCGAGGGCGAGATCTGCGCGAGCGACCATTACGCGGTGATGGCCGACGTCCAGGTCGTCCCGAACCGATAGCAACTTGCGCTGCGTGCAACCCGCTGGCGAAGAGCTGCATGTGACCGTTCGTTGCCGCCCCCGTGCACCCGCCTCGTGGGCGATGGTAGCGTGGCTCAACCGTGCAGCGCGCTGCTCTCACCTTACTCGCTCTCGTCGCCTCGACGACGACGGCCCTCGCTGATCCGAAACCGCGCGAGCCCTGGTACAGCGGCGAGCGGGGCCACAAGCGCGTGCTCCACCTGTCGATCACGATCGGCGGCGGGCTCGTATATCTCGGCACCGAGCTGTTCAAGAAGCAGATCGGCCCGAGCGAGTGCCGCTGGTGCGAGCCACCGGGGTTCGATCGCTCGGTCCGCAACGCGCTGGTCTGGGACAACACCCGGCGCGCCGACACCCTGAGCAGCATCGACGCGTACGTGGTCGCGCCGCTCGTCGGCATCGGGCTGCTCCTCGCATCGGATCACGCCGCCGGCCTGCCACGGTTCATCGACGACACCGTGACGGTGTTCGAGACCGTCGCGATCACCGAGCTCGTGATCCAGGCCATCAAGTTCTCGGTGGGGCGCCAGCGCCCGTTCGCACGGTTCGGTACCGACGTAACGTTCGAGCCCGATCAGAACCTCTCGTTCCCCTCGGGCCACAGCGCGCTCGGGTTCTCGATCACCGTGGCCGCGGGCATGGTGGCCCACTGGCGCGGCTACTGGACCGAACCGTATATCTGGGGCGCGGGCATCGCGCTCTCGCTCTCCACCGAGTACCTGCGCATCGCCGCCGACAAGCACTACCTCTCCGACGTCGTGATCGGCGGCGGCATCGGCATCGCCGGTGGCCTCCTGATCCCGCGCCTGTTACGCGAGGACGTCCCGATCGTGCCGATCAACAACGGCCTCGCGTTCGTCGGGACGTTCTGACGATCAAGGAATCGAATAGTCGAGCAGCTCGTACGTCGTGGACAGGCCGGTCTGCTTCACCCGCCCCACGCCGCGCGCGTACCAGACCGTGCTGCCGTTGTCAGTCCGCGACAGCTTCGTCGCGAGGAACGTTCCGGCCGGGACCGTCACGGTGTCGTCCGCGCTGATCAGCTCGAACTTGTCGCTCTTGCAGTCCTGATAGGTGCCACCCGAGTCGACGATGGTGTCGGTGAAGTGCGTCGTGTACGACGAGCCCGGGTCGAGGTGCGCCGCCGACTCGTCGAACAGCGGGCGCCCGGGCTCCCACGTCTCGTCACCGAACTGATCGCCGTCACCATCGATCGACAGCTCGCGGTGGCGAACGACCTGCTGCCCGCGGTCCTCGACCCATCCGGTGACCTTCACGCCGTGCGCCTTCTCGGTGAGCACGGGGAACTGCATCAGGCCGTCGATCGGCTCGGGGGCCATGACCGTCACCGTCTGCGTGGTTGTCTCGAGCGCGGACGTGAATCGGTAGGTCCACGTGGCCCCGGCGACGAGCGGGAGCAGACGGGTCGCCGGCGGACCTCCCGCGATGATCGGGAGGATGTCGCTATCGACGATCTTGCAGGTCACCGTCACGCCCGCCGGATCCGTACACCCGGCGACGAGCGCGATCATGCAGAGGGTGCGCATCAGAACGTCCCCATCACGGCCGCGCCGTTCGCGACCGGCACCACGCGCAGGTCGTGATTGCCCCAGCGCCGGCGCGGCTGGCCGTTCCAGTCGAAGTGGTACGCGTAGGTCGCGTAGCCGAGCGCGGTGCCGACGAACGCGCCGGCCAGGACGTCGGTGAACCAGTGACGCTGGTCGACGAGCCGCGAGTAGCCATCGAACGCGCCGGCGCCGAACAGCAGCACCCCGGGCAGCACCCGACCGAGCCACATCTTCTTCGCCGGCGAGGAGGACTTCATCGGGCCGCTGGTCAGCCAGTCGGTGAGGTCGCGCCACCCGAACGTGACGAACGCGAACGCCGCGGAGGTCTGGTTCGAGAAGAACGACAGCGTGGTCTTCGGCTGTCCCGGATCGGAACCGTAGCGGTGCAGCGCCTCGAACGGCCGCTCGCGACCGATCCCGATCTTGAAGCCGAGGTTGACCACGGCGGTGAGGAACTGCGACTCGGCGAACGCGAACAGCTTGTGATCGGGGTTCGACGCGCCCGAGAGCGAGTGCCCACGCAGCCACAGCGACAAGCTGTCGATCCCATACAGGCCGGCGTAGACCACCGGGCCGGCCTCGGTGAGGACGAGCTCCGGTATGTGCAGCGCGAACGGCGTTGCGAACGGACCCTGGTACAGCGCGTTCGAGATCGACTTATCGAACCCAGGCGCGTCGCCGATCAGCGGCTCGCCGCGCGCCGCCGCGAAGTCGTACTCGTACGTCTTGAGCACGAAGTTCGCGCCCGCGAGCCCGCCGATGCCGATGATCTCCCCCCACGGAAAGTTGTCGTGGAGCGGGACCCGATCGGGATCCACCGCGTCATCCGCGGCGACGGTTCGCGACGCGAGGACGACGAACATCAGGAGGGAACGCCACAAGCACCCACTCTGCCACGGACGAGATGAGGAATTGGTGAACGTTTCGCGCACGGCAAAGTGCCGGGACGCGCTCACTTCGGCAGCGAGTTCTCGATCGCCGCGATCACCTTCGGATCGTCGGGCGTGGTCTCCGGATCGAAGCGCGTGATCTTCGTACCGTCGGCCGAGACCACGAACTTCTCGAAGTTCCACCGGATGTCACCCGTGTGACCGCTCGCGTCGGCGATCGGGGTGAGCTCCTTGTAGATCTCGTTGCGGCCGGGGCCGTTGACGTCGACCTTCTCCATGATCGGGAACGTCACGCCGTAGGTGGTCGAGCAGAACGTCTCGATGTCCTTCGCCGTGCCGGGCTCCTGGCCGCCGAACTGGTTGCACGGGAAGCCGATCACCGTGAAGCCCTTCGCCTCGTACTTCTTCTGGACGGCCTCGAGCGCCGAGTACTGCGGGGTGAGGCCGCACTTGCTGGCGACGTTTACGAGGAGGAGGGCCTTGCCCTTGTAGGCGGCGAGCGAGGTGTCAGCGCCCTGCAGGGTCTTGATCGCGGTGTTCCACATCGGTAGCTCCTTGTCGACGGTGACGGGGGCCGGCGCGGTGCCGGGCGGCGGGAGGTTGCTCGGATCTGCCGCGGCGGCCGTGGGGCCCTGGACCACCTTCGGATCCTGCGGGGGAGGCTCCTTCTTCGAGCAGCCGCCGAGGGTTCCGAGGGCAAGGGCGACGATGGCGAGCCTGCGCATGGGAGGGACCGTACAATGGTTCGCCGAGCGTGCGACGCAATAATTGCGCCCCGGGAGCAAGGGGTTTGCTATAGACACGTCCCCGATGCGCCACCTGTACGCTGATTTCATCGATCGCGTTGCGAAGCCGATGCGCTACCTCGGTGGCGAGTACGGGAGCGTGGTCAAAGAAGGTCCGGAGGTGGTCGCGCGGGTGTGCCTCGGGTTCCCCGACGTCTACGACATCGGCATGTCCCACCTCGGGACGAAGATCATCTACTCGCTGCTCAACAAGGATCCGCGGATCGCCTGCGAGCGCGCGTTCGCGCCGTGGACCGACATGGAGACCGAGCTGCGCGCGCGCGAGCTGCCGCTGGTCTCGCTCGAGACGCAGCGTCCGCTGTGCGAGTTCGACGTGCTCGGTGTCTCGGTCCAGTACGAGCTGACGTTCACGAACATGCTCACGCTGCTCGACCTCGGCGGCATCCCGCTGCGCGCGGCCGATCGCGCACCCGATGCCACGCTCGTGCTGATCGGCGGACCTACCGCATCGCACCCCGAGCCGATCGCGCCGTTCATCGACGCCGCGTTCATCGGCGAGGCCGAGGAGCTGCTGCCGGCAGTGGTGCTCGCATGGGCCGCGATGCGCGTGCAGATCCGCGCCGGCGAGCGCACGCGCGCCGATGCGCTGGCCGAGCTCGCGCAGCGATTCCCGATCTACGTGCCGTCGCTGTACGCGACCGAGACCGACGAGGCGACGGGCATGACGGTGGTCGGTGCACCGCTCGATCCGCGCGTTCCGGCGCGGGTCAGCCGCGCGATGGTCGAGAACCTCGACGACTATCCGTTCCCCAGCGATTCGCCGGTGCCGTACGCCGAGGCGGTGTTCGAGCGCGCGTCCGTCGAGATCGCGCGCGGCTGCACCGAGGGCTGCCGGTTCTGCCAGGCCGGCATGATCTACCGGCCGGTGCGCGAGCGCTCGCCGAAGTCGATCGCGGACTCGCTGATCGGCGGCGTCGAGAAGGCGGGTTACGAGGAGACCGGCCTGACCTGCCTGTCGACCGCGGACTTCTCGAGCATCACGCCGCTCGTCAAGTCACTCGCCGCCGAGCTGCGCAAGCGCGGCGTCTCGATGTCGGTCGCGTCGCTCCGCGCGTACGGCCTCAACGAGGATCTTCTCGACGAGCTGGCGCTCACCCGGATCAGCGGCCTGACGTTCGCGCCCGAGGCGGGCACGCAGCGCATGCGCGACGTGGTCAACAAGAACGTCACCGAGGCCCACGTCGAGGAGAGCTCGCGCCGCGTGTTCTCGCGCGGCTGGCATCGGCTCAAGCTCTACTTCATGGTCGGCCTCCCCACCGAGGAGGACGAGGACGTGCGCGGCATCGTCGAGACCGGTATTCGCATGCTGCGCATCGGCCGCGAGGTCGGCGGGCACAATGCGCAGGTCACGGTCTCCGTCAGCTCGCACGTCCCGAAGCCGCACACGCCGCTGCAGTGGTGCGCGCAGGACACCGAGGCGGAGATCATCCGGAAGCAGTCGATCCTCCGGTACACCGCGCGCGCCGAGAAGTCGCTGCGGGTGAAGCACCACCACAGCGGCATCTCGTTCATCGAGGGCATCCTCGCGCGCGGCGATCGCCGGCTCGCGGACGTCATCGAGGCGGTGTGGCGCGCGGGGGCGCGGTTCGATGGCTGGGACGAGGTGTTCGACCTCGAGCGCTGGACGGAGCAACTCGCGGCCCACCACGTCGATGTCGCGTCGTACCTCGGCACGCGTCCGGTGAGTGCGCGGCTGCCGTGGGACCACATCGACGTCGGCCTCGAGGACGGCTTCCTCCTCGGCGAGTACCGCAAGGCCCTGAAGGGCAGGGCGAGCCCGCCGTGCGGCAAGGTCGCCGGCATGCTGATCCACCACACGAACCTCGGCGATGCCGAGCCGGATCGCAGGAAGCTCGTCTGCTACGACTGCGGCGTCGCGTGCGATCTGATGAAGATGCGCGATGATCGCCTGGTCGCGCTGCGCGCGCTCGGCGCCACCGAGCGGCCCGGGGCGCGCGCGCTGCCGGTGATGACGGACGGCGAGCTCGTCGACGTTTCGGAGCGCGGTGGCGGTTCGCCGGGCGAGGTCGGCGAGGCCACCGCCGCCACGAAGAACCGCGAGACCGAGCGCTCGGAGCGCGTGCGCCTCGCCGGTCACGTCGGCTCGGGTCTCGCGTACTCGTCGTACCGGATCCGGTTCGCGAAGATCGGGCGCGCCGCGTTCCTCGGCCACCTCGATCTCGTGCGGCTGCTCTCGCGCAGCTTCCGCCGCGCGGATCTGCCGATCGCGATGACGCGCGGGTTCTCGCCGAAGCCGCGCATCAGCTTCGGGCCGGCGCTCGGGCTCGGTATCCCATCGCTCGGCGAGCTGATGGACATCGACATCGAGCACGGTGTTCCCGGCGTGAAGACCTGGGACGTGGTCGACGACACGACGCGCGTGCAGCTCCCCGCCGACGAGGTCCGCGATCGCCTCTCGGCCGTGTGCCCGCCGGGCATCGAGATCCACAGCTGCACCGTGATCCGGCTCGCCGGCCACCGTGACTTCGTGAAGATTCAGCCGTCGACGATCGAGCGACCGGCGCTCGGCCTCGGCAAGCTGATCGATGCGGTGGACATCGTGGTGCGCCCGGCCTCGGACGGCATGCCCCACGACGCCGCGCGCCTCGGTCGGCTCGGCGCGGCGCTGATGGCGAAGCCCGAGGCGAAGGTCGCTCGTGGCGACAAGATGATCGACGTGCGCCGCATGGTGCTCGACGTCTCCGTGATCGATGGCGACGCGGCGGAGCGCCTGTGTACGATCCTCGACTGGCCGGTGGCACCGCTGATCCGCGCGCGCGTACGCGCCACGGCGGACGGCTCGGCGAAGCCCTCGGAGGTCGCGCGTGCGCTCGGCGTGTGGGGCAGCGATGATCTGCGCGGCGAGCACGCGCTCGTCGCGCGGCTCGGCGTGGTCGAGATCGGGACTCCGCTCGCGATGCAGGCGCTGCCGGCGACCCTCGATCGCGCGTCGCCGGTTGCCTGATCGGCCGGGATCCGCCGCTGTGGTGTGATCCCTGCCATCCTTTTCTTCTCTGGGCTGCTGACGTCGGGACCCATTCCGCCGTCTCATCATGGTGTGGATTCCTGGCGACGGTTGATCTCGGTGGTGGCGCTGGCGTCGGTCGCGGGGTGCTCGCTCGCGCTGTCGGGCCCCGATGCGCGGGCGCCGAAGACCAAGACTCCGGAGTGCGATAGCGGCAAGGGGCTGGTCACTCTCGACATCGTGACCGGCTCGATCCTCGGCACGGCCGCGCTCGTGGCGCTGTCAGAGAACGAGAGCAGCGCCGGTCTCGTCACCGGCCTGCTCGCGACCGCGTACATCGCCGCCGCGATCCACGGCAACACCAACGTCAACGAGTGCCGCACGGCGCTCGCCGCGTACAACACGCGCCCGTACGAGACCCCGGTCGACGAGCCGGAGGTCGCAACCCGACCGAGGACGCGCCCCACGGGGCCGCAGCCCGAGCTCCCGCCGACGTACGTCGAGCCGCAGGTCCCGGGCCCGCAGCCGCCGGTCACCGTCGTGCCGCCGCCGGTGGCGGTGAAGACGCCGCCGCCGTGGAAGGAGCCGAAAGGAACGCCGCCGAAGCCGGCCCCGGCGCCGGAGGCTCCCGCCGACTGGCGCGAGTTCTGGACGGAGGTCCCATGAGTCGCGCCGGCATCGCCCTCGCCCTCGCTCTCGTGCTCGCGCTCGTCACGCGCGCCGCCGCGGATGACGAGATCGTCAAGGGCGCGGTCGTGAAGGTCGAGCAGCAGGAGATCTACGTCAGCCTCGGAAGCCGCCAGGGTGTGGCCGATGGCGCCGCCGTTCGTCTCAAGCGCCCGATCAAGCTCAAGCACCCCGTCACCCGCGCGATCGTCGAGGACTGGGTGCCGATCGGGTCGGCCACGATCACGCAGGCCGGTGGTGCGCTGTCGCGCGCCGTGGTCGGTGAGCTCGTCACCGCGATCAAGGTCGGCGATGTCGTCGAGGTGCTGATCGATCGCCCCGAACGTACGGCGCCTCCGCCTCCGGCGCCCACGGTTCCTGTTCCTCCCGCGCCGCCGGGGCCCGCGGTCGATCCGGGCGCCGTCGAGGTGCTCGGCCTGTTCGCCGCGCAGACCGGTCAGCCCCTCGAGGCCCGGATCGCGGGCTGGGAGCGATACCTGTCGATGCGAGCCGGATCGCCGTACGCCGACGCGATCCGGAACGAAGTCGATGCGCTGCGCGACCTCCGCGATCAGATGCGCCCGACCACGGCGTCGTCCAGCGCCGATGTGGTGACCACCGCGGACCACGAACCCGCGAAGCTCGCGCGCGCCGGTGCCGACGTGCCGCTCGTGTTCGTCCTCGACCACCCCGAGCGTGTCGCGAGCGCGTTCCTTCACTATCGCGCCCGCGGTGCGCGCACGTTCCACAGCCTGCTGCTCGCGCGCGAGCACGACATCTACCTTCGCGGCGTCATCCCGGCGCGCTTCGTCGCCTCCCCGGGCGTCGACTACTTCGTCGAGGTGTCCACTCCGTCGGGCCGCTCTGGCCTCGCGCTCGGATCTCCGACGAACCCGGTCGCGCTCACCGTCGAGGCGCCGCCGCTCACGGATCAGTTCGGCGCGGCGCCCGGCATGTCGAGCGTGAAGATCGCCGCCGACTATCTCGACTTCGCGACGTTCGACAAGGCGACCGGCGACCACGAGGATCGCATGGTCACCGCGAACGTCGACTTCATCTATCGCCTGCGCAGCTGGGTGCAGAGCATCGGCGTCGGCTACGGCGTGTACTCGGGTACCGGCGGCTACGCCACCCGCGCGTGGACGACCATGGATCCCGCGCCGCGCGCCGGCTTCCAGTACGGCTACGCCGACATCGAGGTCGGAGGCCACGCCGATACGATCGCGCTCTCGGTCGGAACGAAGGTGATCGCCGGCGTCGGTCGCGATGGCTTCGGCATGGGCGTCGAGGGCCGGTTCCGGATCGGTGATCGCGACGCGACGAACCTCCAGTTCGCCGCCCGTACCGTCGAGCAGGTCGGCTACCTCACGGACATTCGGTTTGGCGCGCGACCCGCGCCGAAGTTGCTCGTCGGGATCGGCGTCGGTGCGACGAACCAACCGAACAAGGGCGACGTCGGCGTCAGGCTCTCGACCGAGCTCGAGTGGATCGGCTTCAAGAGCGTCTCGATCATCGTCCGAGGCTCGTGGCAGGGCCGCAGCATCGACCACGGTGGCATCGGTGGTGGCGGTGGACTGGGGTTCTACTGGTGAGGGGCAACATGTACACGCCGCTGTCGATCCTCGCGGTGCTCGCGCTCGCGACCGGCGCTGCCGTCGCCGCACCGTCGATCCGGCACGTGCCTCCGGGCAGCGTGACCGCCGGTGCGAGCCTCGAGCTCGTCGCCGAGGCGCCGCCCGCGACGCCGAAGCTCGTCGCGCACTACCGGAACGCAGGCATGGCCGCGTTCGCCACCCTCGATCTCGTGCGCAAGGACGACGCGCACTGGGTCGCCGTGGTGCCGAGCGTGCAGGTCACCGCACCGGGCGTCGAGTACTACCTCGATGCCGGCGGTGAGCCGGTGTTCGCGAGCCCGCAGTGGCCGCACACGATTCCCGTGTTCGACAGCCCGCAGGCAGATCGCCGCATGCGCGACCTCGGGCGGATCGGCAACCATCGCTCGCGCGTCCACGCCGCGGCCGAGTGGGTGGACTACGGCACGCGCACGGTCACCGCGAACGGCACCGCCGCGAAGCTCGTCGATCGGTACTACCGCCTCGACGCGGACTTCTCCTACCGTCTGCTCGCGTATCCGCTCGAGGAGCTGCGCGTCGGCTTCACGCGACTGCTCGGCGACACCGAATCGATGGATCCGGCGATCTGCACGCAGCCGTGCACCGCGCAGGCCGGCTATCGCGTTGGTGGCTGGTTCGAGCTCGGGCTCGGAGCGATCGAGGGCGTGCGGTTCGATGGCCGGCTCCTCGTGATGGCGACGCAGACCGGCTTCAAGGTCGGCGGGCGGTTCGAGGCGCGGCTCGGCGTGCTCGACGCGAGCCACGTCGCGCTCGGCATCGAGTCGATGGCCGACGTCGGCAACAACGGCTACTTCCGTCTCGGCTGGGGCACCGTCCCGGGCCTGCCGATGGCGGCGACCGTGGAGATCACGAACCTGCCCGACAACGACCGGAGCACCGGCGTTCGGCTGTACTACGACATCGCGCGCGACGTCGGGCGCGGTGTGAAGCTCGGGCTCCGCGTGGGGTACGCGGCGCGCACGCAACAGGTCGCCGGCTTCACCAGCGGCGCCAACGCGGTGGTGGACTTCTGATGCGCGCGCACCTGACCATCGCGGTTCTCCTCCTCTCCGCCGCTCCGGCCGCTGCCGAGCCGATCGTGCTCGCCGTCGACGGCGCGGACATCTACATCGACCTCGGCGCGCGCGACGGTGTGGGCGCCGGCACCCAGCTCGAGCTGCTGCACGAGGTGACCGCGAAGGATCCGCGCAGCGGCGCGACGCTCAAGGATCAGTTCGCGCTCGGCACGCTCGAGGTCGCGAAGAGCGGCGACAAGATCTCGGTCGCGCATGCGGATCCGGATCTCGCGAAGCGCGTACTCGCCGGCGATCACGTGCGACTCGTCGGCACGCCGCGCAAGTTCGTCGATCCGTGGGCATCGCAGGTCGAGGCGAGCCGCGTGATCTCCACCGGTCCCGCGCCCGTCGGGCCGAACACGCCCGGTGGGGCGGCGATCACCGATCACGTCGACCTCGCGCAGAAGGCGTGGGCCGACACGCTCGGTACGTCGCCCGAGGTGCGGATCCAGCGCTGGACCGACTACCTCGCGGCGGATCCGAAGAGCCCTTACAAGAAGGTGATCGAGAACGAGATCGTGTCCCTGCGGCTTCAGATCAGAGAGCGCGACGAGGCGCTCGCGAAGGCGAAGAGCCAGAGCACCGATGATCGGAACCCGCGGATCGCGCGGCTCGCCGAGGAGCTCGCCATCGCCTCGAACGCGCCCACGCGCGATGTCCTCGGGGTGGCGCCGATCGCCCGCGCGGTCCCGGGGCAACCGCTCCAGCTCGTGTTCCTGGTGCGCATGCCCTCCGCGGTGGGAAAGGCGTGGCTGTTCGTGCGGGGCCCGGGCGATCCGGGGTTCACGCGGATCGACCTCGTGCCCGATGGCGACGCGTACCTGCGCGCCACGGTCCCGAAGGCGATGGTTCGCACGCCGCACCTCGACTGGTACGTCGAGATCAGCGCCCGCGGGACGGGGCAGGCGGTGTCGCCCGCGGTCGGCTCGTCGGAGCAGCCGGTCCAGACGAAGATCGAGCCGGTCGTCACCGAGGCGCCGGTCGAGCCGAACCGCTCACACGTCGATGCGCACGTCGACTATGTCGACTTCGACGGCAAGCTGACCAAGGGCTTCGACCAGTACTACCAGGCCGAGATCGACTTCATGTATCGGTTCCTCGATCCGGTGTACGCGGTGCGGCTCGGGTTCGGCACGATGTCGGGCACCGGCGGTCCGAAGGACATCATCGACGCCGACACCACCGAGAACTGCCTCGACGCGACCGGCGCGTATCGCTGCCGCAAGGTCACGTTCTCGTACGTCTACACGGAGTTCGAGTACCGGCTGCAGCCGAACGTGGCGATCATGGTCCGCCCACAGGCCGGCCTCCTCACGACCGATTCGATGCCCGGCACCGAGAACAACCGGTGCGCGAGCTCGACGGACCTCGAGGGCTGCGGCTTTCACACCCGGTTTGGCGGTCGCGGGCGGATCCGATTCGGCAGCGAGAGCGGCACGAACCTCATCATCGGCGCCGGGTTCACGAAGGGCGTCGGCACGCTGCTCGAGGCCGCCTACAACTGGCTGCCGAGCCCGGTGGTGCCGATCCAGCTCAGCGTGCAGGTCACCGACATGCCCGTCCCCGAGAACTTTGGCGTGCGCCTGATCGGCGACGTCGGCTGGCGAAAGTTCTCCTGGTTCTACCCGTCGCTCCGCCTGTCGTACCAGGCGCGCGACATCGACCACGCGGGGTTCTCGGGCGGCCTCGCGATGAACTTCGACTGGTAAGACCATGAAGCTCAGCACCCTCCTCTTACTTCTCGCCGCACTCGCTACCTCGGCCGCGACGGCCGTCGCCGAGGATCCGCCGAAGCCGGCACCGGTGGCCGCGCGCTCCCTCGTCGTCCACGTCGCACCGCTGTCGAGCCCGGTCGGGGAGCCCGTCGAGCTGCAGGCGATGCTCGATGCACCGTTCGCGGAGACCTTGACCGCGCGCTGGCGTCCGCTCGGCGAGACCACCTGGCACGACGTGCCGTTCGAGCGCTCGAGCGCCGGCGGCTGGTTCGCGAGTCTCCCGGCGGCGCCGTCGCCCGGGCTCGAGTACTACATCCGCGGCGTCGACGTGAACGGCGCCGAGGTCGCGCACTTTGCATCCGCCGCCGCGCCGCACATGGTGCGCGTGGATCCGGCGCTCTACGATCGTCTCGAGGAGCTCGATCGCCGCCGCGACCAAGGGCTCCGCGATCAGGTGAGCGTCGACGTGACGGCGCACAACTTCGGCAACCGCTACAAGCTGCCCGATCGCTACGCGCGCGGCGAGGCGACGTTCACGCACCGGCTGTGGCGTCAGCTCCACAGCATCTCGTTCGGCTTCGGCACGATCTGGGGCAAGACCCCGGTGACGTCGCCGCCGCCAGACGAAGGCCCGCGCTACGTCGCGAACGGCATGCGCTACGGGTTCGGTGAGGTGCGCCTTCGCGTGCATCCGTCGGTGTTCATCGATGGCCGCGTGGCGCTCGGCGTGAGCCAGGATGGCTTCGATGGCGGCGTTCGCGGGCAGATCATCTTCGGCAAGCCGTGGCGCTCGGCGCTGTTCATCGGCGGTGAGGTGTTCGGTGATCTCGACAAGACGGCGTGGGTGCGGCTGCAGTGGGATACCGCCGCGCCATTCCTGATGGGCGCGTCGATCGTGCGTACGAACCTGCCGGGCGTGCTGATCAGCTCGGCCGGGCTCTACATCGCATACGACGTCGCCTACCAGCTCGCGAACCGCGTCACGCTGAAGGCGCAGGTGTCGTACGGCGCACGCGATGGTGCGTCTCACCTGGGTGGTGGTGGCGGGATGGCCGTGGATTTTTAGCGCGCGTGGTATGAAGCGCCGTGGCGATCAGCCTCTCGGTCAATCTCAACAAGATCGCGCTGCTGCGTAACTCGCGCGGCGGGACCAATCCGTCGCCGAAGGTCGCCGGCGCGACCTGTCTCGATGCCGGCGCCTACGGTCTGACCCTTCACTGGCGCCGCGACAACCGGCACACGCGCGCCGACGACGTTCGGGTGCTGCGCGCGCTGTGCGCGGATCGCGGCGCGGAGTTCAACCTCGAGGGCGATGACCGCGAGGAGCTGATCGCGCTCGCGCTCGAGCTGAAGGTCTCGCAGTTCACGCTCGTCCCGGTCAAGCCGGGCGAGATCACGAGCGACCACGGCTGGGACGTGCCCGCGCAGCACGCGCTGATCGCCCCGATCATCGCGCGGCTCAAGGGCTCTGGCATCCGCACCGCGATGTTCATGGACTGCGATCCGGCGAGCATGGCCGCCGCCGCGGCGACCGGTGTGGACCGCGTGGAGCTCTACACCGAGCCGTACGCCGCGTCGTTCGGCACGCCGAAGTTCAAGGAGGAGCTCGCCCGGATCCAGGCCACCGCCACCGCCGCAAAGGCCGCGGGCATGGCGGTCAACGCGGGGCACGATCTGAATCTGCGGAACACGCCGCTCCTCGCGCGGATGGTGCCGGAGATCGTGGAGGCTTCGATCGGGCACGCGCTGCTCGCGGATGCCCTGTACATCGGCCTCGCCGAGACCGTGCGGCGGTACGTGCGCGCGTGCAAAGGCGAGGCAGTCGATGCACCTGTCACGCACTAGCCTCCTGGTCGTGCTGGCGGGATGCCCGGGCGCGAAGGCGCCGGCCACGGCGTCATGCCCGACGGATCGCACGGCGATGATCGCGGGACAGGAAGACGTCGCGAGGCTCGCGGCCTGCACCACGCTGTCGAGCATCACGATCCGCACCGGCGCGCCGATCGATCTCGCCGGGCTGCGTACGCTCGAGACGATCACCGGGGACCTCGCGGTCGGCCCGACGGTGGGCCTCGAGGAGATCTCGCTGTCGGAGCTTCGCGAGGTCGGCGGCACGATCAAGATCACGAGCAACGGCTCGCTCCACGGCGTGTTCCTGCCGCGGCTCGAGCGGGCGGGGCGGTTCGAGATCGAATCGAACGCGGCGCTCACGTCGATCGCGCTCCCGCGCCTGGTCACCTCGCGCGGGTCGCTCGTGATCGCGCAGAACGGCTCCCTCGAGCTGATCGACCTGGCGGAGCTGGCGACCGTGGGTAAGGACCTCGTGATCGCGGATAATCCGGTCCTCACGCTCATCGAGGCCGGCAAACTGACGCAGGTGATGGACGTTCGGATCGAGGGGAATCGCGCGCTCCCACCCGACCAGGTGGACGGGGTCCGTGCGAAGGGCCCGCCTCCCGAGTAAAGTGGCGGCCATGTCTGCCGATGTCCTGGAGCTGGCCTCGTCCCTGGCTTACCTCGACCAGCTCAGCGAGCTCTCCCCTGATGAAGTCGATCCGAGCTGGCACGCGCTGCTCGATGACAGCGCGAACGGCCACGCGACCAACGGTCACGCGACCCATGGCACGAATGGACACAGCGCCGAGATGGCGCAGCCGCGCGTGATCACGCGCCAGACGCTGCCAAGCCTGGGGCGACCGGGCTCGGTGACGATGCTGCCGATGACGATGCAGTCGAACCCCAGCGTGTGGCCGCTGGTCAACGCGTACCGCAGCCGCGGTCACTTCGCCGCGAGCCTCGATCCGCTCGGTCTGCTCGAGACCGCCCGGCTCAGCGAGCTCGATCCGGCGACCTGGGGCTTCACCGCCGCGGATCGCGATCAGGTGATCGAGCCGACCGGGGTGGCCGGCGTGGCCCGCGCGAGCGTCGGTGAGCTGCTCGCGCTGCTGCAGAAGGTCTACGCGGGCTCGGTCGGCCTCGAGTTCATGCACATCTCGTCGCCCGGCCGCCGCTCGTGGATCGCCGAGCGCATGGAGACGCAGCTGATCAAGCCGCTCTCCCCCGAGGTGCGCTCGCACGTGCTGCAGCTCCTGATCAACGCAGAGCAGTTCGAGCGGTTCTGCCACACGAAGTATCCGGGCACGAAGCGGTTCAGCCTCGAGGGATCCGAGAGCCTGATCCCGGCGCTCGACATGGTGCTCACGCACGGTGCGCGTCTCGGCGCGATCGAGGCCGTACTCGGGATGGCGCACCGCGGACGGCTCACGACGATCGAATCGATCCTCGGTCGTCCGGCGCGCGATCTGTTCGGGCACTTCGAGGACGCCGAGCCCGAGAAGGCGATGGGCGGCGGCGACGTCAAGTACCACCTGGGTTACTCGACGGACCGCACGGATCCGAACGGCAACCTCATGCACGTGTCGCTCGCGTTCAACCCGAGCCACCTCGAGGCGGTCGATCCGGTCGTGTGCGGCCGCGTTCGCGCGAAGCAGACGCGCCACCACGACGTCGAGCATCGCCGCGTCATGGGCGTGCTCGTTCACGGCGACGCGGCGTTCGCGGGCCAGGGCCTGGTCACCGAGACGCTGCAGCTCTCCGGTCTGCCGGGCTACCGCACCGGCGGCACGATGCACCTGATCGTCAACAACCAGGTCGGCTTCACGGCGTCCCCCGCCGAGCAGCGCTCCACGCCGTACTGCACCGACATCGCGAAGATGCTCGAGTGTCCGATCTGGCACGTCAACGGCGAGGATCTCGACGCGCTGACTCGCGTCATCGAGATGGCGTGCGAGTACCGCGCGCAGTTCGCCTCCGACGTGGTGATCGACATGTACTGCTATCGCAAGTACGGCCACAACGAGAACGACGAGCCGAGCTTCACGCAGCCCCTCATGTACGAGGTGATCAAGCAGAAGCAGTCACCCGTGGAGATCTATGCGAAGCGCCTCGTCGACGACGGGGTGCTGACGGCCGACGACGTCACGGCGATGACGAAGAAGCGCGTCGCCCAGCTCGAGGTCGAGCTCGAGGCGGCGAAGTCACTCGGCAAGCGCCCCGAGGGCCCGTCGATGACGGCGATGTGGCGCGGCTACCGCGGCGGGATCACCGATGCGCCGTTCGACGCCGACACCAAGGTGCCGCGCGAGGTCCTCGGGCTGATCTCGAACGCGATCACCGAGGTGCCGGCCGGCTTCACGCCGCACCCGAAGATCGAGCGGCTGCTCGAGCAGCGCGCGCAGATGGGCAAGGGTGAGCGCCCGGTCGACTGGGGCATGGGCGAGCTGCTCGCCTACGGCTCGCTTCTCTACCAGGGCATCAACGTTCGCCTGTCGGGGCAGGATTCGTCGCGTGGCACGTTCAGCCACCGCCACGCGATCATCACCGACATCAAGACCGGTCGCGAGCACCTCGTGCTCGGAGGCATCCAGCCCGATCAGGGCCAGTGCCGGATCTACGACTCGTTCCTCTCCGAGGCGGGCGTCGTCGGCTTCGAGTTCGGCTACTCGCTCGACTATCCCGATGCGCTCGTCATGTGGGAGGCGCAGTTCGGCGACTTCGCTAACGGCGCGCAGGTGATAATCGATCAGTTCATCGCCTCGGGCGAGATCAAATGGCTGCGCGCCAATGGGCTGGTGAT
>JBBRED010000088.1:0-24964 GCA_038203335.1 Haliangiales bacterium
TTCGCGTACTTCCAGCCCGGCGCGCTGACCGCCGCGGTCGAGCGCACCCCGCGCAACGCCGCCACGATCGACGCGACCGCGAACCTCGCGTACAGCGGCGACTTCGGCTTCGAGCTCGGCGGTCCGATCATCAAGGACAAGGTGTGGTTCTTCGTCGGCTTTGCCCCGCAGTTCGGCAAGTCGGACGTCACCCGCATCACCAAGCGCCAGACCGACTGTCGCAAGCTGCAGCCGAATGGCTCGCTCTCGACGTGTGACAACAAGCTCGTCGCGGCCGGCGGCTTCGCCGATGGCGCGGCCGATGTGGATCCCAAGACGGGCTTCTACATCACGGACGATCTCGACAAGGAGACCCGGAGCACCACGAGCCGGGCGTTCAACGTCCTCGGCAAGATCAACTTCGCTGCCACCCCGGAGAACCAGGGCCAGCTGACCCTGCAGTTGCTCCCCGGTTCGGCGGAGAGCCCCGGCATCTACGGCCCGGCCACCAGCGGTAGCAAGGGCACGCAGCTGACCTCCGACGTGTCTGCGAAGTGGACCAGCAAGTTCAACGACAACAAGACCGAGGTCGAAGCGGTTGTCGGCTGGCACCGCGACAAGGTGACGGACGACCCGTATGACCCGGCGCAGGCCGATTCGCCGCTCCAGGTGCTCGTCGGTGGCAGCCTCGGTAACCTCGCTCCCGGCTTCGGCGCCGAGAGCCAGGGCACGATCAACGGTTGCCGCGACGGAGACGCGAGCTCGTCTGATCCGTATCCGTTCCTCGCCGACAACTGCCCGATGGGCAACACGCCGTACTTCATCGGCGGCCCGGGCGCGATTCGCAACGACACGGAGCAGCGCCGCGCCGCCAAGCTCTCGGTCACCCAGCGCCTCAAGGCGGGTGGTAGCCACGAGATCCGCGCCGGCATCGACGTCGAGGACAACATCTCCGACAAGTCGCGCCTGTACTCGGGTGGCCGCTATATCCAGAACTACATCAGCCAGGGCTTCATCCTGGTGGATCGCTGGGTCACGCTCCTCGGCAAGAAGGGCTCGCCGGCGGCGATGAACAACACCGACCCGCGGTTCAACGATCGCTGCAGCACGCCGAACCCGGACCCGAACATGATGGGCAACATCGAGTTCGTGTGCGACTACACCTCCGGCGTCGAGGGCTCGGATGGCACGCGCGTCACCGGCAACACGTTCAACTGGTCGGCCTACATTCGCGACAGCTGGCAGATCCAGCCGAACCTGACCCTCAACGCCGGTCTCCGGTACGAGGAGCAGCGCCTCCGCTTCGCCGACTTCCTGCAGAACAAGACCGACGCCCTCACGGGTGAGCAGCTCGGCAAGAACGCGATGTCGATGAAGGGCATGTTCGCCCCGCGCATCGGTCTCCTCTACGACTGGACGAAGGAAGGCCGCTCGAAGATCTACGCCCACTGGGGCCGGTTCTACGAGTCGATCCCGATGGACATCAACGACCGCTCGTTCGGCGGCGAGGTGAACTTCGAGCAGCAGTTCGCTCCGAGCCAGTGCGGCGCGGCGGACCCCCGCTTCGGCGGCATGAACGGCGCGATCCGCAACGGCGAGAACTGCCCGTCCGACATGCCGGCCGCGAACGAGCAGCTGATCGGTGCGGCCGGAACGCTCGTCGCCCCCGGCATCAAGCCGCAGTACCTCGACGAGATCATCGCGGGCTTCGAGTACGAGATCCTCGACGATCTGAAGGTCGGCGTGGCCTACAAGAACCGCCGCCTCGGTCGCGTGATCGAGGACGTTTCGACGGACGGCGCGAACACGTACATCATCGCGAACCCCGGCGAGTGGTCCTCCTCCGAGGAGACCAAGCTGATGGATCGCATCGGCCGCACGGATGACGCGACCGAGAAGGCTCGCCTCGAGAACCAGCTCAAGCTGTTCCAGGGCATCCGCGTGTTCGACAAGCCGCGCCGCGATTACAACTCGCTCGAGTTCACGCTGACCCGCCGCTTCTCCAAGAAGCTGTACGTTCAGGGCTCGTACACGTACTCGAAGACCGAGGGTAACTACCCCGGCCTCGTCTCGTACGATAACGGCCAGGTCGACCCGAACATCTCGTCGCAGTACGACCTCATCGAGCTCCTCGCGAACCGCGTCGGCCCGCTGCCGCAGGATCGCCCGCACTACATCAAGCTCGACGGCTACTACACGTTCGACCTCAAGAAGGCCGGCAACATCACCGTCGGTACGCGCCTCCGCGCACTATCGGGCATCCCGATCAACGCGCTCGGTGGTCACTACCTGTACGGCGCCAACGAGTCGTTCCTCCTGCCGCGCGGTCAGATCGGCCGCACGGACTTCGAGCACAGCCTGGATATCCGCCTGATCTACGCGCGCCAGCTCTCGAAGGGCATGCAGCTCGAGTTCTTCGTCGACCTGCACAACATCTACAACCGCCAGGGCACGGCCGGCGTGGACGACAACTACGCGCCGCGCGTGAAGCTGTCGGCCCCGAACTCGACCTCGGGTACCACGCAGAACGCGAACCCGGTCTCGGGTGGCACGTATCAGGACCTCATCTGGGTCAAGACGATCGACCGCGACGGCAACGAGTCGGCCACGCCGATCGGCAAGAACCCGAACTACCGGAACACCACGGGCCGCTACTCGCCGCTCAACGCGAACTTCGGCATGCGCCTGAACTTCTAGTTCTCCGCTCGCTGAACCGCACGCCGGCCGGGGCAACCCTGCCGGCGTTTCTCGTTTCGGTGCGCGTCTCCGCGTCTCCTGCTAAATCATCCGGGGCGATCGAGTGGGAGCGCACGGCGCCGGCACGCTGTGCGCGGCACGACGGTGGCGCTAGCGCGGGACGGCGTAGAACACCGAGGAGATGAACAGGGTCGGGTGGTGGTGGCGAAAGCCGAGCGTGTAGTCGAGCTCGAGCGACTCGAGGAACTCGGGCAGCTCGAACAGGTCCGCGGGCTTGTGGTACGCGGCGACCGAGAGCTTCGGCCGGTTCGCGGCGAGGGTCTTCTTCGCCCCCTGGAGCGCGCGGAGCTCGGCACCCTCGATCTCGAGCTTGATGAACGTCGCGTCGGGCGACTCGTCGTCGATCGTGGTCACCGGCACACGGGTGGCGCCGGTGGCCAGCGGCTCGACCATGCCGGAGTCCACGAGGTGGGCACCGAGCGGCGACCAGAACGTGTCGCGGAGGTCCTCGTCGGCGTAGAAGTCGGCCTGGAACTCGAGCGTGGTGCGCTCGGACCACAGACCGGCGCCGAGCAGGCGGATGTTCGCGGCCACGTCGGCGCCGAACCGCTCGCCGATCACGGCGCGGGTCGCCTTGCACTTCTCGAGGAACGACGGCTGCGGCTCGTAGACGTCGAGGCGGCGGAACTTGCCGCCGGTGGCGCGCGCCATCTGGATCATCGACACGCCATCGAACGCGCCGCCATCGACGAGGATGTCGTTGGCGCCGAGCTCGATGAACCTGCGGTCGTGCTGGTAGGCGAAGTAGCCGAACACCTGAGCGTCGATCCGGTTGTCCTCGTCCTTGCGGTAGGCGGGGGCCTCGCCGACCGTCACCGCGCGCAGGAAGCTCGGATTGCGGGTCAGGCGAAAGTTGAGCGCCGAGTAGAAGCTGAGGCGCGAGAACGGTTCCTCGAGCAGGGCCGCGACGCGCTCCAGGCGGTCGCGCGAGGCCAGGACCTCGTCGAAGAACGCGACCGAGAAGTGGGCCCACGGCTTGGCCTCGGGGACGCCCTCGTCGCGGGCGAGGCGCTCCATCTGGAGCAGGCTGACGATCGGCGCGTCGAAGCACAGAGCGACCCGGTAGAAGTGGTCGTACTCCTCGCCGGTCTCGACCATGACCACGCTCGCGAGCCGCGGGTCGGCCTTGATCCGGTCGATCCACATCTCGGTAGAGATCACGGGCCGGTCGCCGCGCTCCTCGCCGACGTAGGCGTCGTCGACGAACGCGACCACGTCGAAGTGCTCGACCATCCAGCGCATCTCGTGCGTCATCACCGCGCCGCACACGATCCACTGCATGGTCCGGAGATCGCTCACGCGCTCGCGGATCCGCGGATCGATGTCGGCGAGCCCATCCCTCCGCAGCTCGTCGGTGAGCCGCTGAAACGTGCTCGTCTGAAACGAGATGTCGAGGTAGGGCGTTAAGGTCGCGATGCGGCAGGGTACCATCGGTTCGATGATCGAGTGGATGACCCTCGAAGCGCTCCAGGAGCACCTCGCGAGCTACGAGCCGATCGGGCTGTCGTTGCGCAGCTTCTTCCAGGCCCAGATCCCGGCGAGCCTCCAGGCGCTGTTCGAGCGCGATCCGGAGACCCTCGACGTGCCCGACCTCGGCGTCACGCTGTCGTGGTCGGGGCGCGTGAACGAGGTGCCGTTCATCGTGATGGCGCAGCGCAAAGGCGAGCTCACCGGGTTCGAGATCTCGTTCCCGACCCTGCTCGACGAGGGCCGCATCCACCTCGGCCTGCTCGAGCACGTGACCACGCTCGCGCCGGTGTTCCGCACGCTGCGCACCGCGCAGATCGTGAGCCTGCCGTACGTCGGCGAGGGCTTCGGCGTGGTCAAGATCGGGGCCCGCGCGCCGATGTTCCGGTCGCGGCTGCGCGAGGACGCCGAGGTGGTCGCGCAGTTTCTCGACGAGCCGACCCGGTTCGAGATCCAGGCACTCCCGGCTGCGCCGACGCAGTGGTTGGTCACCGGGCCGCGGATGGAGACCACCGTGTCGCGCCTCGAGGTCGTGGCGACCTAGGAGCAGGCCGACGCGGTGGCCGCCGTCTGGTCCGAGGAGTTCGGGGGAGCGTTCGACGTCCACGAGGGCCAGCTCCCCGCCTAGGTCCACTGTCAGCGGGCCGTGCTACGCATCTTCGGTGGAGCGCACGCCCTTCAACGCCGAGCAGCGCGCCGCTGTGGATCACGGCGACGGCCCGCTGATGGTCCTGGACGGCGCCGGGACCGGGACGACGCGCGTGCTGGTGCACCGGATCGCCCGGCTCGTCGAGAGCGGCGTGGAGCCGTGGGCGATCCTCGCGGTCACGTTCACGAACAAGGCGGCGGGCGAGATGCGGCACCGGCTGCGCGAGCTCCTCGGCGAGGCCGCGGACTCGATGTGGATCGGTACGTTCCACGCCACCTGCGCGCGCTTGCTCCGGCGGTACAGCGAGAAGGTCGGGCTGACCAAGAGCTTCGTGATCTTCGATGACAGCGACCAGCTGAAGCTGGTCGAGAGGTTGCTCAAGGAGACCGGGTTCGACGAGCAGGTGTCCCCGCGCACGGTGCTGTCGCGGTTCGATCGCGCGAAGAACCAGGGCGTGGATCCGCGAACGATCATCACGGGCGCGTTCGATGACGTGGTCGAGAAGGTGTTCCCGCTCTACCAGCAGCAGCTCGCGAAGGAGAACGCGGTCGACTTCAATGATCTGCTGCTCAAGGTGCTCGACCTGTTCAAGCTGCCCGAGGTCAAGCAGACCCTCGGCGTGCGGTTCCGCCACGTCCTCGTCGACGAGTTCCAGGACACGAACCGCGTCCAGTACGATCTGGTGTGGCGGTTCGCCGAGGCCACGCGCAACCTGACCGTCGTCGGCGATGACGATCAGTCGATCTATGCGTGGCGCGGGGCCGAGCCCCGTAACCTGCTCGACTTCGATCGGGACTTCCCCGATGCGAAGGTGATCAAGCTCGAGCAGAACTACCGGTCCACGCAGACCATCCTCGACGCCGCGAACGGGATCATCCGCAAGAACCGAGACCGCCACGAGAAGTCGCTCTGGACGGAGAAGGGCGGGGGCGAGGCGATCGAGGTCTATCAGGCCGGCGACGAGCGCGGCGAGGCGTACTTCATCGCGCAGTCGATCCGCCAGGCGCTCGATGACGGGCCGATGTCACCGAACGAGATCGCCGTGCTCTACCGGACCAACGCGCAATCGCGCGTGCTGGAGGAGCACCTGCGCGCGGCGCGGGTACCGGCGAAGGTCGTCGGCGCGCAGTCGTTCTACGAGCGCAAGGAGGTCAAGGACGTCATCGCGTACCTGCGCCTCCTCGGCAATCCGGCCGCAGACTCGGCGTTCGAGCGGATCGTCAACGTGCCGCCGCGCGGCATCGGCGAGACCACGGTCGAGCGGCTTCGCGCCGCGGCACGCGCCAGTGGTAGTGGCCTGCTCGACGCGGCCCGCCTCGCGGCGCGCGGCGAGGTCTCCGGCCTCGGTGCCGCTCCACGCAAGAAGCTGCACGCGTTCACCGAGCTGCTGGACGGCCTCGGCGATGTCATGGCGCAGGGCGCGAGCGTGGCGGAGACGATCATCCAGGTCGTCGACCGTAGCGGGCTGCGCGCGAAGTTCGAGGCCGATGGCAGCACCGAATCGCGCGACCGACTCGACAACCTCGCCGAGCTCGTGACCACCGCATCGGACTTCGATGACGAGAGCCCGCAGCCGCAGACCATCGAGGAGTTCCTCGAGCGCATCGCCCTGTCGAGCGCGGGCGACCAGACCGCGAGCGAGCAGGTCGTGCTGATGACGATCCACATCGCGAAGGGCCTCGAGTGGCCGCTGGTGTTCATCTCCGGCCTCGAGGACGGGCTGTTCCCGTCGCTGCGCGAGCGCGAGGGCACGAGCGAGGACGCCGCGCTCGAGGAGGAGCGCCGGCTCGCCTACGTGGCGATCACGCGCGCGCGAGAGCGCCTGGTGATGACCCACGCGCGCACGCGCCGGGTGTGGGGCGAGATCCGGATGCAGGGCCCCTCGCGATTCCTCGACGATCTCCCGCCAGGCTGCCTCGCGAAGCCGCTTCGTGGCCGCACCCAGCATCGCGAGACGCCGCAGGCGCCGCGGATCGTGGACGGCAACTGGCAAGCGAAGCCGCGGCGCGCGCGACCGCAGCGTGACGAGCTCGACCAGAGCTCGGAGTACAGCTCCGAGGAGCCCGTCTATCACGTCGGCGACGACGACTACCGGCCGCGCGGCGGCTTCACGCTGGGTGCAACCGTCGTCCACGGGACCCTCGGCGCGGGTCGCGTGGTCAGCATCAGCGGTACGGGCAAAGATCAGAAGATCGTCGTCGACTTCGGCGTGATCGGACAAAAGACCGTGTTCGCGCGCTACCTCCAGGGCGGGGACGACGGTCTCAATTGACCCGCGCAGCCCTCGTTCTCGTCGCGCTGCTCGCGGGTTGCGCCTCGCTGCTGCCCGCTCCGGTGCCGATGCACTCGCGGTCGAGCCGCGTCGACTCGCAGGGCAAGGCGCGCTGCCTGATGGTCCTCCTCCCCGGCTTCGGCGACAGCGACGCGGACTTCGACAACCACGGCTTCATCGCCGAGCTGCGCGCGCGCAACCTCTCGGTCGACACCGTGAGCGCGAACGCCAAGATCGGCTACTACGCGCGCGGCATGCTCGCCGACCGCATCGACGCCGACATCCTCACGCCCAACACCGCCGGCTACGAGCAGGTCTGGATCACCGGCGTGTCGATGGGCGGCATGGGCGCGCTGCTCACCGCAGAGCGCCACGCCGAGGTCGTGGGCCTCGTGCTGATCGCTCCGTTCCTCGGTGATAGTGATCTGGTCACCGAGATCACGGTCGCTGGCGGCCTTCCCCGCTGGAAGGCTCCGCCGAAACCCGCGGTGCAGACCAAGGACAACTACCAGCGCGACACCTGGCGCTGGCTCCAGTCCGCCGTGACCTCACCCTCGCCCTCGATCTACATGCTCTCGGGCGATCGCGATCCCGGCCTCCGCGCGCACCGGCTGCTGCGCTCGAACCTGCCGAAGGAGCGCGTGTTCCACGACCGCGGCGACCACGACTGGGGCCCGTGGAAGCGGCTGTGGATCGACTTCCTGGATCACTCGGACTTCGCGACGCGCTGTAGCCGCTGAGTCCGCCGCCGCGGAGGCGAGGTCTTACCGCCAAGCCGCGGAGCAGTGGCTCTCCGGAACTGCGGTGCGGTTCTCACCGCCAAGCCGCGGAGCCGCTGCTCGCCGGCACCACGGTGCTTGTTTGGCCGCAGAGACGCTGAGGACGCGGAGGTCTTTTGCCTCCGTCGCCGCTTTGAATTCGGCGCGCTCAACCCGGGAACAGATCGCGTTCGCGCAGCGCATCGATCAGGACCTGGCGCCCGTTCGTCGGCACGATGTCGCCGTGCGCCATCACGATGCGCTCGAAGTCCCACGACAGCACGCGCGCGATCGAGGCGTCGAACGCGGCCCGATCCTCGATCCAGTGCTTCCACATGCGCGCGACCGCGAAGCGCTTGTAGATGCCCATGGCTCGGAACGTCAGGGGCGTGAGCAGGCCCGTTGGCGACTGAATGTTGAACACGAGGTCGGCCGTGTACAGCGTGCGCGTCGGCCGATGGAGGAACACGACCTCGTTCCGCTTCGGCGCACCTTCGATGATGTCGAAGGCGATCTCCGCGTCGTGCGGCCACGGGTCCGTTCCGAACACCTTGATCGGTCCCAGCCCCTCGACCTTCTCGGCGAGACCAGGCGGGCCCCACAGCTCGGCGCCGGGCGCCAGCTCGCGGGCCGGGGCGAGGTGGAGATGGTGCAACAGGCTCGGCGAGACGAGGGTGCGCACCTGTGACATCACCGCGCGCTCCTCTTCGCTCCCGACGGGTGAGATCAGGACTCCTCGCAGTGGCACGAACATCGAGCGCAGCGGCACGTGCACGCCCGGGAGCATGTGTAGCGAGGCCTCGAAGTACGCGGGGATCGACGGGCCGACATTGCGACCTCGCTCGGCACGGGGCTGATCGGTCTGCATGAGCAGTCACGTTGCAGTGCCCGTGCCTGGTGATCAGCGAGAACTTCCAGCTACTCGGGCATGCGCTCGGCGACAACCGCGATCGGAATCTCCGTGCGGTTGCGCCACACGAGCACGGTGGTCGCCTGGCCGCTCGGCGACGAGGCCACGAGCCACGGCAGGGTGCGGTGATCGACTGGGTGCTCTCCCCACTTCAGGATCACGTCACCGGCGCGCAATGCGGAGCGCGCGGCGGGCGAGGCGGCGACGACCTCGGTGATGTATGCGCCGCCCTTGTTCGGCACCCCGAGCTGCTGCGCGAGATCGGCGGTGACGGGTTTGACCTTCGCGCCGAGCCAGCTGCGCGAGACCTGGCCATTGTCGCGGAGCGAGGACACGACTTCCTTGAACCGGTTGATCGGCAGCGCGAACGAGAGCTCGCCGGGACGGTCGCCGGTGGCGATCGCGATGCCGATGACCTGGCCCGCGGTGTCGAGCACGGGACCGCCCGAGTTGCCGCGGTGGATGCGCGCGTCGGTCTGGAGGAACAGACGGTAGGTGCGGTAGCCCATGCCGCGGTCCTGGAGGAGCGAGCCGGCGGCGTCGCGACCGGTGGAGGACAGCACGCCGGCGGAGGCGGTGACCTCCTCGCCGAACGGATTGCCGAGGACCACGACCCATTCGCCGATCTTGAGATCGTTGGAGTCGCCGAGGATCAACGGCGTGAGGCGCGGCCTGTCGATGGACAGCAGCGCGAGGTCGAGGTTGACGTCGCTGCCGATGACCTTCGCGGGGACCTCGGTGGTGTCGTCGAGCACGACGCGCAGCTCGGGGGCGGCCATCGCGATCTTGTAGGTGGTGACGACGTAGACGCCCTTCGCCTCGACGAGGAAGCCGGTCCCGAGGCTGACGTCGGCCGTGCTCTCGGGCGCTCCGGGGAACATCGCGGCGGGGCCGGACTTCACCGGCGTTGCGGCGCGGATCGCCACGACGCTCCGCCGCGCGGTGGTGACCAGATCGACGAACGAGCTCGGTACCGCCGGGTACATCCGCGTGGTCTCGGGAGCGCGCTCGGTGACACCGCTCCCGATGCCGGGGTTGGGTGCGGGATCGGCGCCGGTTCGCTCGCGGCACGCGGCGGTGCCGAGCGTTCCGACCGCCAGCAGCGCGGCAGCGAGCCGCACGCTACTTCGGCGCCTTCTCGACATCGACCACCGCGACACGGAGGTCGTAGATCAGGCTCGCGAGCAGCTTCTTCTCGGACTCCTCGAGGTTGCCCTTGGTCTTCTGCTCGAGCATCGCGAGCACGTCGACGAGGTGCCGTGCCGTCTCGAGATCTTGCGGGTGCGGCTGGCCATCGGGCGCGGGCATCTTGCCCAGGGCGATCAGCGCCGTGGACGCCAGTGAGAGGACGTGGGTCGAGAAGTCGACCTGAGCCAGGGCCACTGGTTGCTCTGCCATGTGCCCGAACATACGCCACGCACGCGCGGAATACACGTGGCCCCCTCGGGGTTGCCAGTGAGTGGACACGGGCATCCCTCCTGTTCTTGTGACACCCTCAGGGGGGTCCATGGACACCCTGACTGATCCCGTTCTCGTCACCAGCACGCCGTCGGCTCCGCCGGGCGCCACGGGTGCCTCATCGGTCGATGTCGAGCTGCTGACCGAGGAGGTCAAGCAGGCGAGCGCGTTCCTCGACGACGTGTTCGCCCAGGTGGGCCGCGTGGTGGTGGGCCAGAAGGACATGGTCGAGCGGATCATGATCGGCCTGCTCACGGGCGGTCACTGTCTGATCGAGGGCGTGCCCGGCCTCGCGAAGACGCTGACGGTCAAGACCCTCTCGCAGACGATCAACGCGTCGTTCCAGCGCATCCAGTTCACGCCGGATCTGCTGCCCGCCGACATCACGGGCACGATCATCTACAACATGCACACCGGGCAGTTCACGCAGAAGCGTGGCCCGCTGTTCGCGAACCTGGTGCTCGCCGACGAGGTCAATCGCGCCCCCGCGAAGGTGCAGTCCGCGCTCCTCGAGGCAATGCAGGAGCGGCAGGTCACCATCGGCGATACCACGCATCAGCTTCCGGATCCGTTCCTCGTCCTCGCGACGCAGAACCCGATCGAGCAGGAGGGAACGTTCCCGCTGCCCGAGGCGCAGCTCGATCGGTTCATGCTCCTCATCAAGGTCACGTATCCGACCGCCGCCGAGGAGCGCGGCATGCTCGACCGCATGGCGTCGCTCGACATCCCCGCCGCCACCGAGTGCGCGACCATCGAGCAGGTCCTGGCCGCGCGCCGGGTGGTCTCGCAGATCTACATCGACGACCGCGTGCGCGATTACATCGTCCACATCGTGCAGGCCACCCGCAAGCCGCGCGAGTACGGCCTCGGCGAGCTCGCGCCGCTGATCGAGTACGGTGGCTCGCCGCGCGCCACGCTCTCGCTCGCCGTCGCCGCGCGCGCGCACGCGTTCATCAACCACCGCGCATACGTCACGCCCGACGACATCAAGGCGATCTCGCTCGACGTCATGCGGCACCGCGTCTCTGTCACCTACGAGGCCGAGGCGGAGGAGGTCAGCTCGGAGGACGTGATCCGTCGCGTCTTCGAGTACCTCCCCGTGCCGTAGCGATGCCGCTCACCACCGCGGAGCTGTTCAAGAAGGCGAAGAAGATCGAGATCGCCTCGCGGCGGCTCGTCGACGAGACGCTCTCGGGCCAGTACCACTCGGTGTTCAAGGGCCGGGGCCTGATCTTCTCCGACGTGCGCCCGTACTACCCCGGCGACGACGTGCGTGCGATCGACTGGAACATCACCGCGCGCATGAACGCGCCGCACGTGAAGCAGTTCATCGAGGAGCGCGACCGCACCGTCAACCTCATGGTCGACATGAGCGCCTCGGAGTACTTCGGCTCGCAGGGTACGGCGAAGCGCGAGCTGGCCGCGGAGCTCGCCGCGGTGGTGGCGTTCTCGGCGATCAAGAACAACGATCGCGTCGGCCTCTACATCGTGACGGACAAGGTCGAGAAGTACGTGCCGCCGAAGAAGGGCCGCCGCCACGTACTGCGCGTGATCGGCGAGATCCTCGCGTTCCAGCCGCAATCGCGCCAGACCAACCTCGCCAAGGGCCTCGACTTCTTCGCGAAGGTCGCGCGCCGCCGCTCCGTGCTGTTCTTGGTCTCGGACTTTCTATCGGAGGGCTGGGAGCACGCGATCAAGATCGCGCGACAGCGCCACGAAGTCGTGCCCGTCGTCGTCTCGGACCCGATGGAGCAGACGCTGCCGAACGTCGGTCTCCTCGTCCTCGAGGATCTCGAGACCGGTCAGGTCGTGGAAGTCGACACGTCGAGCCGCGTGGCCCGCGAGTTCTCGCGCAACGCCGCCGCGCAGGCCGCGGTGCGCGAGGCCGCGCTGCGCCGGTTGAACCTCGATGTGGTCAACGTCAAGACCAACGAGCCGTACGTCGACGCGCTGATCGCGTTCTTCAAGGCTCGCAGCAAGCGGATGGCGCACGGATGAACGGGGGGGGGGCGATAGCGGATCGGGGGGACCGCGATCTACGGGCGTCATCGGACAGCCTCGAGGCGCACGATCGCGACGGACATGCGTCGGGACTCGGCTGGGAGAACGCATGAGTCGGCGTGCGCGGATCGCGCTCGTCGTCGCGTGCGCGATCGTCCCCGCGATCGCCCTCGGGCAGGGCGCGGGCTCGGATCCAGCTGGTTCGGGATCGGCGACCGGTTCGGGGTCGGCGACCGGTTCGGGCTCGGGCTCGGCCTCGGGTTCGGGTTCCGCCTCGGGGTCAGGCACGGGACCGCGTATCATCCAGCTCCCGGCCGACGTCAACGCGCCCGAGGTCGACGCGTCGGCGAGCCCGACGGCCGTGCGGCTCGGCGGCCGGTTCACCTTGTTCATCACCGCGATCCTCGACGTCGGCGTCGAGGCGAACCTCCGCGAGCCGTTCGAGCTCGGGCCGTCGTTCGAGATCAAGCGCAAGGACTCGCGCGATACGCCGCGCGCCGACGGCAAGAAGATCCGCGAGTGGCAGGTCGACGTGCTCGCGTGGGACCTCGGAGACCTGACGATTCCCGGGATCGTGGTCACGTACACGTTCGCGGGCAAGGTCGGCCAGGTCCAGACCAACGGCGTACGGCTGCGCGTCGACGGCGTGCTCGGCGACGTGGTCGACGATCCGAAGGCGCTGCGCGACGCGCACCCGCCGACGAAGCTGATCTCGCGCGACCTGTTCTGGATGTGGGTCCTCGGCGGCGCGGGCGTGCTGCTGATCGCGACGGGCGTGGGGCTGTGGGTCAGCAAGCTGTCGTCGCGCAAGCGCAGCGTGAAGCTGAGCGGCGGCGCGTTCGCGATGCCGCGGCGCCGCATCGACATGACCGGCGAGAAGGCGCTCGCCGCGCTGCTCGCGATCAAGGCCTCGGGCGTGCTCGATCGCGACGCGGACCGGAAGAAGGGCTATGCCGAGATGGTCGATGTCATTCGCGACTACCTCGGCGCGCGCTACCGCGTGGCGAGCCGCGACCTGACGTCGCGCGAGCTGGTGCGCGACCTCCGCTCGGTCGCGCCCGATGAGGAGCTCGAGCTGATCGAGAGCTGGCTCGAGCGTTGCGACCTGGTCAAGTACGGTGGGCGGCGCGCGACGCCGGTGCACGCGTACTCTGCGCTGGACGACGCACGAGCGCTGATCGTCACGACCACCCAGATGCGCGAAGCGGCGCACAAGGAGGCCGCGTGAGCTGGAAGGTGTGGCTCGGACTCGGCATCGGCGCGGTCGCCATCGCGGTCATCGCGACGACCGCGTGGATGCTCGCGAACCCTCGCGAGCGCACGCGGCGGTCGCTGCGCGTGCTGCAAGCGCTGATCCCGTGGTTCCTCGTCGGGGCGATCGGCGGCGCGATCGCGTTCGGCATGTACAAGTATCTCGACCACGAGCGCGAGCACGAGAAGGTCGTGTGGCGCTCGTGGAAGGCGATCGGCCTCCTCGGCGGCGCGGGGCTCGCGGGTCTGATCTCGTTCCACCTGCATCGCCGTCGGTCGGCAGCGCTCGGGTTCTCGCAGACGGCACTGGTTCGCTCGCGCGGCACGTTCGCGTGGTTCTCGGATCTGCCGGGCGTGTTCCGCGTGCTCGCGCTCGCCTCGGTCGCGATCGCGCTGATGCGGCCCGAGACGTACCGGACGATCAGGCACGAGGAAGACTCGGTCGACATCATGATCGTGTTCGACATGTCGAAGTCGATGGAAGAGACCGACATGCCGCGCGACCGCATGGATGCCGCGCAACGCGTGATCCGCCGCTTCCTGCGGCGCACGAAGCACGACCGCGTGGGCCTCGTGATCTTCGGCCAGCAGGCGATGCTCCAGTGTCCGCTCACGCAGGACACGAAGCTGCTCGAGCAGATCGTGACGGATCTCTCGATCGGCGACGTGCCCGAGCTCGGTACCGCGATCGGCGATGGTCTCGCGCTCGCGCTCGCGCAGCTGCGCCGCAGCGATGGCGTGTGCGACGCGAGCCCGGGAGCCGAGAACACGTGCTCCGCCGGCTTCACCTGCTCGACGGAGGGCTATTGCGAGGGCAAGAAGAACAAGGTCGTGATCCTGTTGTCGGATGGCGACTCGAACTGGGTCACGCGGTTCGAGCCTGATGAGGCGGCGCGAACGGCGGCGAAGATGAACGTCAAGGTCTACACCGTGCTCGTCGGCCGCGAGGAGAACGACTTCTTCGGCGGCATGAGCGTGAACCCGGCGACGCTGCGTAGCATCGCGAGCCTGACCGGCGGCGAGTTCTTCCGTGCGACCGACTACGAATCGTTCGACAAGGGCTTCCAGGCGGTGCGCAACAAGCTCGACAAGATCAAGCGCATCACGATCGAACGTATCCCCGACAAGCAGCTGTTCCTGCCGTTCGCGTTCCTCGCGGCGATCCTGTTCGGGCTCGATCTCCTCCTCTCGCACACGCGGTTCCGGAGGCTGCCATGACCCAGGTCTGGGACTGGATCACGGCGATCACGTTCGAGCGCGTATGGCTCGCGTGGCTCGCCGTGCTCGTGGCGCCGATCGCCGTGGCGCTGCTGCACGTCTACGATCGCTGGCGGCGTGGCGCGATGACGAAGCGGATCGGCGAGCTCGGCGTGGTGTCGCAGCTGATGGCGACCTCGTCGCCGCGGCGCCGCGCGATCAAGGACGGCATCGCCGCCGGTGCGCTGATGATGCTGCTGGTCGCGGTGGCGCGACCGCAGATCGAGGGCAAGCGCAAGGTCGAGGTCCGCGGCCTCGACGTGGTGGTCGCGGTGGATGTCTCGAAGTCGATGCTCGTCGACGACGTGGGACCGACCGCGCGCATGACCACGCGCAAGCTGCCGACCTCGCGCCTCGAGCGCGCGCGGGAGATGGCCACGCTCGTCATCGATGGTCTGCCGGGTGATCGGATCGGCCCGGTGGTGTTCGCCGGCGCGGCGAGTCACTTCCCGCTGACCGAGGACCACGAGGTCGCGATCCGGTTCATCCACGATCTCGGCCCGGCGGATCTGCCGCAGGGCTCGAACCTCGGCGAGGTCCTGCGCGTCTCGCGCTGCCTGCTTCGACCCGATCTCTACGACGACCTCGGCTGCTCGCGGATCGGGCGCCGCGGCCACGGTGGTGATCCGCTGCGGGGCGAGAGCCTCGATCCGAAACCGCAGCCCGGCGATGCGCCGGCCGATGCGACCCTGGTCGAGAAGGTCGAGCGCGGCAAGGCGATCCTGATCCTCACCGACGGCGGCGATCCCGACGAGGAGACGCTGCGCGAGGTGACGAACGCGCGCGAGCTCGGCATCGCCGTGGTGTTCGTGGGCTTCGGCACCGAGGCCGGCGGCCTCGTCTACGATATCGATCCGTACAGCGGAAAGCGCACCACGAACCCGAAGCGCGGGCCGGATGGCGGCACGGTGACGTCGAAGCGCGAGGACGCGGCCATGCAGGCGCTCGCGGAGGCCAGCGGCGATCCGAAGCGCTACCTCGTGGCGTCGGAGCGCAACGAGCTCGATCCGCAGCCGCTGATCGATCTGCTGAAGGCGGTCAATCGCGGCCTCGCCACGAAGAAGATCAAGGAGATGAGGGACGTGTTCGAGCCGTTCCTGTTCGCGGGCCTCATGCTGCTCGTGATCGATGTGGCGATCAGCACGCGCCGGCGCCGCAGGTATCCGGAGGCGACGTGAAGACGCCGTGTCATGATCGACGCGTGCGCAAGACCCTCGCGCTCGTCCTCCTCGTCGCGCTCGGCGGCTGGGAGCCGTTTCGCTCGCCGAACCCGGATGTCGAGGCGGGCAACAAGGCGTACGCCGAGGGCCGCTACGACGACGCGCTCTCTGCGTATGGGCGCGCCGCGGGTGATTCGACGGTCGATCCCGACGGGCTCGCCTTCGATCGCGGCACCGCCGAGATGAAGAAGGCGGATCAGCTCAAGGATCCGGGCGAGAAGGCCCGGATGGCCGAGCGCGCGATGGAGGACTTCAAGCAGGCGGCACGCTCGAAGGATCCGCAGATCAAGAGCTCGGCGAACTACAACCGCGGCAACGCGCTGATGGGCCAGGACAAGCTCGACGACGCGGTCGAGGCCTACAAGCAGGCGCTGCGCGAGAGCCCGACCAACGAGGACGCGCGCTTGAACCTCGAGCTCGCGCTGCGCCGGCGACAGAAGCAGGAGCAGAAGCGCCAGCAGCAGCAGGGCCAGCAAGGTCAACAAGGCCAGCAAGGCCAGCAAGGCCAGCAAGGCCAGCAAGGCCAGCAGGGCCAGCAGGGCCAGCAAGGCCAGCAGGGTCAACAAGGCCAGCAGGGCCAGCAGGGCCAGCAAGGCCAGCAAGGTCAGCAGCAGAACGGATCGAACGGGCAGGGCTCGAACCAGCAGGGCTCGAACGGCTCGAACGGCTCGAACCAGGGCTCGAACGGTCAGGGCTCGAACGGCTCGAACGGCTCGAACGGTCAGGGCTCGAACGGCTCGAATGGCTCGGGCGGCGGCTCCAATGGCTCGAACGGCTCGAATGGCAAGCAGGGTTCGAACGGCTCGAACGGCTCGGGCCAGCAGGGCAAGACCGGTCAGCCCGGCGGGAACCAGAAGGGCAACCCGCAGAACCAGCGCGACAACCCCGGCCAGAAGTCGGGCTCGGAGAAGAAGCTCGACGATCTCGAGGATCAGTCGCGTCGCCTCCAGCGCGACGAGGCTCGCCGCCGCGCCACTGGCCGGTCGACGGATCCGCAGAAGGACTGGTGAGCGCCGCTTCGACGCGGCGACGTGGCGGGTGACCGGCTGGCGTATGCTGTCGGAGTGCGCGTCCTCGTCGTGAACCCGGCTGCCCGCGACACGGTCGCAGAGCTGCTCGGGGACGCGGACGTGGTGGGCTGCACGCGTGACACGGCGGGCGCGCAGCTGCGGGCCGCGATCGCAGCGGGCACGCCGTTCGACGTGGTGCTGCTCGACGGAGATCCTGCGCCGACACCGGCCATCGTTCGCGAGCTGGTCACGCTGGGCGGCGGAGTGCGGGTGGTGCTCGCCGCGGCGGGCCCCGATGGCGCGGCGACGGCGGCTCGATCGGGCGCGGCGGATGTCGTCAGCAAGCCGTTCAACGCGGCGGAGCTCGCGTTTCGCGTCTGGCGGGCGGCGGCGGCCGCGGGCGACCGCCAGGACAAGCGCCGTCCGCGCAAGAGCGACGTGCTGATCGGCACCGGGCCGTGGATCAAGGAGCTCTACGACCGGATCGCGATGGTCGCGGCGACCGACGTCACCGTCGCGATCTTCGGCGAGAGCGGCACCGGCAAGGAGCTGGTGGCGCGCACGATTCACAACTCGTCACCGCGCCACGATGCGCCGTTCGTGGTGGTCAACTGCGCCGCGATCCCCGAGCCGCTGCTCGAGGACGAGCTGTTCGGGCACGTGCGCGGCGCGTTCACGGATGCATCGCGCGACCGCGAGGGCCTGCTCGTCGCGGCGCACACCGGCACGCTGTTCCTCGACGAGATCGGCGAGATGCCGCTGCCGCTGCAGGCGAAGATCCTCCGCGTCCTGCAGAGCCAGGAGTTCCGGCGGATCGGCGACGACACGGATCGCCGTGTGGACGTGCGCATCATCACCGCCACGAACCGCGATCTCGACGCGCTGGTCGCCGCGGGGAACTTCCGCCAGGACCTCTACTACCGGATCAACGTGTTCCCGATGCACCTGCCGCCGTTGCGCGAGCGGCCGGAGGACATCGCGCTGCTGGTTCATCACTTCGTCCAGAAGTACCGCGCGCGGCTCGGCAAGCCGATCGATGGCGTGTCGCCCGCGGCGCTCGCGCGGTTCGCCGGCTACGACTTCCCGGGCAACGTGCGCGAGCTCGAGAACAAGGTGCACCAGGCGATGGTGGTGTGCTCGGGCCCGACGGTCGAGGACTCCGACGTGGCGCTGCCGAAATCGCGCGCGAGCACGGCGCGGCCCGATGTGGAGCGGCCGTTTCGTGATCTAAAGCAGGAGATGATCGACACCTTCGAGAAGCGCTACTTGACCGAGCTGCTGCGCGTGCACCACGGGAACCTCGCCCAGGCGGCGCGCGCGGCCGGGATGGATCGCAAGAACCTCTGGGCGCTGGTCGAGCGACACGGCCTCGATCGCTCGCAGTTCAAGAAGCCGTAGGTCGAAACTCCCGGAGATCTGAGTGGTTGTGGTCCCCTAAGGAACATTTAGGGAACCCTCAATGAGGGCTTAGGAACGCGGCGCCGCGCGAATGGGCAAGGTGAGGGCGTGGGAGTCGCCGTCGCCAACATTCTTGTCCTCGCGGTCGCCGCGAGCACGCCGCCCGCATCGCTGCGCGCCACCGGCCTCTACGCGACAGGCTCGGTCACGGTGATCGCGGAGACGAACCGCCCGTTCGCCCCGCAGTACCCGCTGTGGTCCGATGGCGCGGTCAAGCGCCGCTGGATCTACCTGCCCGCGCCGGTGACCGCGGACTTCGAGCTGCCGGTCGGAACGAAGCTGTGGAAGGAATTCACGTTCGGCGGTCACCGCGTGGAGACCCGCTACCTGGAGCGCACGGCGGCGGGCTGGACGTTCGCGACCTACGCGTGGTCCGCCGACGAGAGCGACGCGCGCCTCGTCCCTGCGACGGGCGAGCACACGCACGCGGCGATCGCACCGGGCAAATCGCACATGATCCCCCCCGCCGCCGATTGCCGCGCCTGCCACGGGAACGCGGCGAACCCGGTCCTCGGCTTCACCGCGCTGCAGCTCTCGGCGGATCGCGATCCCGACGCGCTGCACGCCGAGCCGCGCCCGACCGGCGCGCTCGATCTTCCCTCCCTCGTCGCGAGCGGCTTCGCACCCGCGCAGGACGTCGCGCCGCGGATCGCCGCGCGGTCCGCCGACGAACGCGCAGCGCTCGGTTACCTCCACGGCAATTGCGGCGGCTGTCATCGTGCTGATGGTCCGCTCGCATCCCTCGACATGGACCTCGCGGCGCACGCGCTCGCCACGACGATCGATCATCCGAGCCGGTTCACCACCGCGGATGCGTCCGTGCGCATTGCCCCCGGCGCGCCGGAGCGCAGCGTGATCGTCGCGCGGATCAGCTCGCGCTCGCCGGTCTCGCAGATGCCACCCCTCGGCACGCAGGTGGTGGATCAGCAGGCCGTTGCCCTCCTCTCGCGCTGGATCGCCCAGCGCCCGACGCTTTCGACCAACCAGAACCTCGCAGGAGACCACCGATGAAGAACCTCGCCCTCGCCCTCACCCTCGCTCTCACCGCGTGCAGCTCGTCCAAGAGCGACGCACCGACCCCGTCGCCCGTCGAGCGGGGCAAGTACCTCGTCGCGGTCGGCGGCTGCAACGATTGCCACACGCCGATGAAGATGACCCCGCAGGGTCCGGCGCCGGACCTGGATCGCATGTTGTCGGGGCATCCCGCACCCTTCGCGTTGCCGCCGGCGCCGTCGCCGTCGGGCCCGTGGATGGTGGCGATCGCCGCGACCGGCACGGCGTACGCCGGCCCGTGGGGCACCACGTTCACCGCGAACCTGACGCCCGACAAGGACACCGGCCTCGGCGCGTGGACGGCCGACAACTTCATCTCGACGCTCCGCAACGGCAAGCACATGGGTGCCGGCCGCGACCTGCTGCCGCCGATGCCGTGGCAGAACTACGCGCAGATGACCGACGAGGATCTCCGCGCGATGTTCGCGTACCTCGGCAGCATTCCGGCGGTCTCGAACAAGGTTCCGGCGCCGATCTCGCCGCCCACCGCGATGCTCGAAGGAGCGAAGTAGTCGTGCGGGTGGATCTGTTCACCATGATCCACAAGGCCGTGCGCTCGCTGCTGTTCGAGCTCGCGGCCGACGCGGCGCGCATCGATCTACGGTCGACCTCGGCGATCGACGCGCTGGTCGCTCGCATCGAGCACGCGGTCGACCTGCTCGACGAGCACGCGCACCAGGAGGACACCCACGTGTTTCCGGCGGTGCGCACGATCGCCCCCGACCTCGCGAGCTCGCTCGCCGCCGATCACCGGGCGCTCGACGTGGTGGCGATCGAGGTCGAACGGGCCGCGCTCGCGCTCGCTCAGGTCGAGCTCGCGGAACGGCCGGCGGGCGGTGCGCAGCTCGCGCGCCTCCTCAACCACCTGGTCGCGCTGCAGCTCGTCCACATGGGCCGCGAGGAGACCGAGGTCAACGCGGCGCTGTGGAGCGGTCTCGACGACACCGAGCTCGCGGCGGTCCGTGACCGCATCCTCGGAGGGATACCGGCCGCGCGCACCGAGGAGTGGCGAAACCTGATGGCGCCGGCGCTGTCGCCGATGGAGCGCCAGCTCGTGCTCGGGATGACGCTGGGGTAACATCCGGGCCGTTGTCTGGGTCGTTTCCTCCGTTACCGCCGGATCTGGTCGCGTTCGCGCACACCGGCATCTCCGTCCTGATCGGCACCGCCGATGCCACCGGTGCGCCCGATTGCGTGCGCGGCACCGGCGTGCGGATCTGGCCGGGCGCGTGTCAGCTCACGCTGCTCATGCCGCAGGTCACCGGTGGCACGTCGATCGAGAACCTCCGTGCGACCGGCAAGGTCGCCGTGGCGCTCTCGGAGATCCGCACGCATCGCACGATGCAGGTGAAGGGCAGGGTGCTCGCGATCCGCGAGGGGTCCGCCGAGGATCGCGCGGACGCGAAGCACTACGTGGGGATGTTCGCCGAGCAGCTCGCACTGATCGGCGAGCCGTACGAGCTGACCCGCACGTTCGGTTACTGGCCGCTATGGGCGATCGATGTCGACATCGAGACCGTGTTCGCTCAGACGCCGGGCCCGGCGGCCGGCGCGAAGATGCCCGACGTGGTGGGGACGATCTGATGATCCGCCTCGACACCCTCGATCGCTGTTTCCACGGCATCCTGCCGGGCGTGGTCGCCACCGCCGATGCGGATGGCATGCCGAACGTCACGTACCTGAGCCACGTGCAGCTCGTGGACGACCAGCACGTCGCCCTGTCGTGCCAGTTCTTCAACAAGACCCGGCAGAACCTCGATGCCAATCCGCGCGCGTGCCTCGAGGTCTACGATCCGATCACGTTCGAGGCGTATCGCCTGCGCCTGCGGTTCGTGCGCTCGGAGACCAGCGGCGCGCTGTTCGAGACCATGGCGCTGCGGATCCAGGCGATCGCCACGCGCACGGGGATGGCGGGCATCTTCAAGCTCCGCTCGGCCGACGTGATGCTGGTCGAGTCGATCGAGCTTCGCGAAGGCTTCGTCGTGCTGCCGCCGACGGGCCTCCATCCGCAGATCACGCTGCCCGACGGGCCGATGACCGAGGTCCGCGGCCTCCAGCTCGTCTCCGATCGGGTGAGCCGTGCGCGCGATCTCGACGCGCTGCTCGGCGGTGCGCTCGCCGCGCTGCACGAGGTGTTCGGCTTCGCGCACGGTGCGATCTTCGTCCCCGACGACAGCGGCCAGCGCCTCGTGGCGATCGCGAGCCACGGGTACGGCGAGAGCGGTATCGGCGCCGAGATCCGGTTCGGCGACGGCCTGATCGGCACCGTGGCGCAGGCGAAGCAGCTCCTCCGTATCGCGTCGATCGACAGCGACCTGCGCTACGGCCGCGCGGTCCGCTCCGAGTACGCATCCGCGGGCGATCGCCTCGTCGCCGAGATCCCGGTGCCGGGCCTCGCCGACGCTGACAGCCAGATGGCGATCCCGCTGCTCGTCCAGGATCGCCTGGTCGGTGTGCTCGCGCTCGAGTGCCGCGATCAGCTGACGTTCTCCCAGTGGCACGAGGCGTTTCTCCAGGTGCTCGCGAACCAGATCGCGAGCGGCATCGAACGGATGACCGAGGACGATGACGACACGGCGCCCGCCGAGCCACCGCCGCGCCCATCGCAGGCGGACCTCGCGATCGCGAAGCCACTCTCGCTCACGTACTACCGCAACGACGACTGCGTGTTCGTCGGCGACGAATACCTGATCCGCAACGTGCCGGCGAAGATCCTGTGGAAGCTACTCCGCGCGCATCAGGCCGAGGCGCGCACGGAGTTCTCGAACCGCGAGCTGCGCCTCGATCCGAGCCTCGGGTTGCCGCCGTTCAAGGACAACCTCGAGAGCCGGCTGATCTTGCTCCGCAAGCGGCTCGAGCAGAAGTGCCCGGAGCTGCGCCTCGTGCCCACGAAGCGCGGACGGTTCGCGCTCGAGGTCGCCGCGAAGCTCGAGCTCGTCGAGCGCGCGACAGCCTAGCGGAGCTTCGCGGACAGCGCGGCCAGAAGATCCTGGTCGGCCGCGATCTTCTTGACCACCATCGGGGACACCGTTCCCGAATCCAGCAGCTTCGCGAGCGAGCGCTCGAGCGGGATCATGCCGGCGTCACGGCCGGTGTTGATCGCGGTGGGGAGGGTGTGCAGCTCGCCCTTGCGGATCAGGTTCGCGACCGCGGTCGTCACCGGCACCACCTCGGCGGCCGCGGCGCGCCCGCCGTCCTTGCGCGGCAGGAGGTACTGGGTGATCACCGTGCGGAGGACCGCGGCGAGCTGCCAGCGGATCTGACGCTGCCCGGTGTCGGGAAACGAATCGATCACGCGATCGATCGCGCCGGTCGCGTTCGGCGCGTGGAGCGTGGCGAGCACGAGGTGCCCGGTCTCCGCGGCGGTCAGCGCGGCGGCGATCGTCTCTCGATCACGCAGCTCGCCGAGGAGGATCACGTCGGGCGCCTCGCGCAGCGCCGCCTTGAGGCCGGTCGCGAACGTGGGAATGTGCGTTCCGAGCTCGCGCTGGTGGATCATGCAGCGGCGGGCATTGAATCGGTACTCGATCGGATCCTCGAGCGTGATCACGTGCGCGGCGCGCCGCTGGTCGAGCAGGTCGATCAGCGACGCGAGCGTGGTCGACTTGCCGGAGCCCGTGGGGCCGCACACCAGGACGAGGCCGTCGCGATGATCGATCGCGTTTCCGATCTCGGGCGGGAGCATCAGCTCCGCCAGCGTGGGCACTCGCTCGCGGATCAGGCGCGCCACGAGACCGAAGCCGTTGAGATGGTCGAACACGTTGACGCGGACGCGCGTCCCGAGGATCTCGGCGCTGTGATCGGTGTTGGACCCGAGGATCGAGACGCACGCGGCGAGATCGGCATCGTCGAGCTGGAGCTCGGTGGCCTCGACGTAGCCGCCGATCCGTAGCCTCACCGCTTGCCCCGTCGACACGATCACATCGGATGCCTCGCGGTCCTTCGCGATCGCGACGGCCGGTGCGATCAGCGCGACCAGGCGCGCCTGGGCCTCGCCATGGTCAGGCGCGACCGCCTCGACGCGCACCTGCGCGGAGTCGGCGGGCACGACCTTCGGCTTCGCCCACCACGCGGCGGGTTTCGCGTCGGCGGCGGGCGGTGGCGGCGCGGGAGCCTTCTTGCCGGGGCGCGCCACGATCCGGAGCCCGGCGGTGACGCGCTCGATGCTGACCGCATAGCTCGCGCCGTCGGAGTCGCTGAACGGCAGGCTCGACGGCCATTCCGTGCGCCCCGCGATCAGCGGCTCGGCGAAGTCCGCGAGCAGCTTCGCCTCGATCGGAGGCATCGCCATCGCCTCGACCTGGCCGCGGCGACGCAGGCTCGGGACCTTGCCCGCCTCGAGGATGATCGCCTCGGCGTCGCGCAGGGTCATCACGCGGAGGAGCGACTGGATCGCAGACATACCCCGAGGGTCAGCAACGCCCGGGCCACACGCAACCCCGCGAGTCCTCGATCCGCAGCGCACCCACGCTCGCCAGTTTGGCGCCGGCGCACGACCGGGACGTCACGGTGACACGCCACCCGCCGTTGCGGCACGCTCTTACGCGGACGCCTCACCCGCGGTCACCACGTCGCCGAACCGGATGGCCCCATGCGAATACGTGGGGGACAGGCCGGGAGCGAGCGTGCTCGGGACGAGCTCCGACGACGGGAAGTGCTGCGGAAGCTCGGGCCGGTCGGGGACCCGGTCGGCGACGGTCTTCTCGAGCACCATCGAGGTGTACTGGTCGAGGGTGCCCTCGCGGGTGTTCGCGTTGAGGATCACCTCGACGCCCTGGTCCCGGGCGTGGCGCGCGACCCCGCGGATCCGGCTGATGCCCGGCGCGTAGGAGTCCACCGCGATGCCGTTCTCGCTGATCGTCCATGCACCGCGATCGGTGACGATCACCGGCGAGTGATTGCCGGCGGTATGGCCCGGGGTCCGGAGGAGCGCGAATCCCGCGCCGAGCACGTAGTCGCCATCGAGCTCGACGATTCGATCCGCGGGGATGCCCGCGAGCGCACCGGGGATGTACCAGTACGCCTGGAGCGGGTGGAGGTTCGCGAGCGTCGCGAGCTCGCTGCGCTGGACGAGCAACTTCGCGTTCGGCAGGTACGCGCGGCCGTTCGTTCCGGGCGCCATCAGTCCCCGCAGATCCTGGACGTGCAGGTGATCGAACGTGACGTAATCGATCGCCTCCGGTCCGACGCCCCATCCCGAGAGCGCGGCGGGGATCGAGGTGTGGATCGTCGACAGCAATTTCTGCACGACCGAGCCGTACTTCTCGGCCATCTGCGCGAAGAACGGCGCGGCGGCGGAGCGCTCGCTGTCGGTGGGGTTGACCAGGATGGTCACCGCACGGCCATGCGACATGACCTGCACGAGCTGCATGCGGTTGCGCATGAACACGTACGGCGCCGGCGAGCTGGCCACGCCCTGCAGGCCGAACGCGGTCGGGTAGGGGAACGTCGCGATATCGGCGGT